>JACPWH010000165.1 GCA_016197185.1 Ignavibacteriota bacterium | reverse complement strand
GCTGGCGTTGTACCGCATCCTGGCTGTTTTTCGAGAGCTAAGTGAACTACCCGCCGGATTTCCAATGTTGAAAGACATGGGTAACCCGTTTAAGGCAGAGCAATCTCAATTCTGCGTTCAAATGCTATATCCACGAACGATTCGTTGCAAACAGGGAAATTCATAAGATGAACAGATGCAGGGTCATTTTCTGTGCGTAATCTTCGGAACAAATCCTCTGATAAAAATGGAGCAGCCGGAGCCATGAGTGTGACTATATTCACCAAAACAGTTCTCAAGGTTTGATATGCTGCCAATTTTTCACTATCCTTTTCACCTTTCCAAAAACGACGGCGATTGCGGCGTACATACCAATTTGATACTTCGTTTCGTGCAAAATCCTGGAGTAAACGTGCAGCTCTTGTCACTTCGTAAGCTTCCATATACTCTGTGTATTGCTTGATAACTGAATTAAGGCAGCTTAATATCCATCTGTCAAGTTCCGGGCGTTCACTTATTGGAACTTCGGCTTCCATACCCGAAATGTCGTCGATGTTTGCATAGAGAGCATAGAATTTAAAGGAATTAGTCAGCGAACGGAAAAAATCAGCTATAACAGTATCCTCAATGTCTTTTGTATTGAAAAGTGTCGGTTTCCATGGCGGATTATTCACTAAAAAATACCAGCGAACGGCATCAGCCCCGTATTTTGACATCATCTCGAACGGGTCAACGGTGTTACCTTTCGATTTGGACATTTTTTGTCCGTTTTTATCCAATATGAGTTCGTTTACGATAATGGTTTTATAGGCAGGCTTCCCGAAGATTGCCGATGCGATATTGTGCATCGTGTAAAACCATCCGCGAGTTTGATCGATTCCTTCGGCTACATAATCACCTGGGAAACTTTTTTCAAAAAGTTCCTGATTCTCGAACGGATAGTGCATCTGTGCAAACGGAACTGCACCTGAATCAAACCATACATCCACAACTTCATGCACTCGCCTGTATAATTTACCGTTACGTTTGAAGACAACATGATCAACAAACGGACGGTGCAAATCCACCTCAACACCCGATTCGGGGACAGGAATTAAAGCCCCTTCGCGCATTTCGTATAATCCTTCGTTCAATTCGGCAATTGAACCGACAGCAAACATATCTTTGCCGTCTTCGCTTACCCAAATAGGGAGAGGAGTTCCCCAGAACCTATCACGGGATAATGACCATTCCTTCACTTCTTCCAACCAATTTCCGAACCGCCCTGCACCTATTTCAGGCGGTTGCCAGCGAATGGTTTTGTTAAGCTCAATCATCGTTTCTTTATACTCAGGTGATTTGATAAACCAAGAATCACGGGCATAATACATCACCGGATTATCTGTCCGCCAGCAATGAGGATAGCTGTGAAGATAGTCCATCGAGGATTTATAGATTTTTCCTGCTTTTTTGAGTGCAATGATAATATCCTTGTCCGAACCTTCTTCGGTATGATCTGCATACTTGAAAGTTTTGATTGCCCGACCTGCAAATTCTTCCACTTCAGTTGTAAAGTGTCCGTTTGGTGTAACTGGTTGCAGCATCGGCAGACCGAATTTTTTAGACATTTCAAAGTCATCCACACCAAATGCAGGAGCAAGATGAACCACTCCGGAACCGTCGTCGGTAGAAACAAATGTCCCCGGTAGAATACTGAGGGCATTCGGATATTTTGCAGGATCAATTTCACAATATGGGAATATCTTTTCGTAGCGGGTTCTGAGTAATTCTTTGCCTGTGAATGTAGCAATAATTTCCACTTCACCGTCTAAGATTGATAAGCGCGAACCTGCCAATACTAAATTCTCACTTGCAGAAGCTCCATCAACTTGATGAGTATTTTTCACCAATACATATTCTATATTTTCACCGACTGCAAGGGCAGTGTTCGCAAAAAGTGTCCAGGGAGTAGTTGTCCACACAATAATTGAAGCACCTTCTACATCGGCAACAGGGGAGGAGACCAACTTTAATTTCAAGTAGCAATTTGGGTCTCTAACTTCTCTATAACCAAGCGAAAGCTCGTGTGAACTGAGCGGTGTTTCAATCGTAGGGGATTGGGGGACAACCTTGAAGCCCTTGTAGATAAGTCCTTTATCGAAAAACTGTTTTAACGCCCACCAAACCGATTCGATATAATCGTTAGTGCAAGTGACGTAAGCAGCATCCATATCAACCCAATACCCCATTCTACGGGTGAAGTCGCTCCAGCCCCTTTCCATCTTGATATTGCTATAAACGAGCTCCTTACATGCCCGGTTAAACTTCTCAACTCCCATTTTTTCTATGTCGGATTTATTCACAAGTCCGAGTTGCTTTTCTACGGCAATTTCCACTGGAAGTCCATGCGTGTCCCATCCGGCTTGACGGCGAACATAATAGCCGGACATAGTTTTATAACGGCAAATTAAATCCTTGAGGGTTCGTGCCATCAAGTGATGAATACCCGGCTTACCGTTCACGGTAGGCGGACCTTCATAAAAGCTGAAATACGGTGAATTTTTACGTAGCTCGAGAGATTGTTCAAAGATACCTTCTGATTCCCAAAACGTGAGAGTGTCTTGTTCTAAATCGGGATAACTTATTTTGTCAGGTAATTGATTGTACATTGTTTAAAATTGAGAACTCGAATAAATTTTAGTATGTTGAAGAAATTTCAAGCCGCAAAAGTAGGACTTTTTTCGGGGAAAATCAAAGAAAATGCCTTTTCATCACATTAACTCTTCTTTGAATCGAACTGTAAAGATTGTCCCTTTGCCTACAATGCTTTCGACTGATATTGTACCGTGATGTGCTTCGATAATCCATTTTACGATTGCCAGTCCCAATCCGTTGCCTTGTACATCTTGCGAGCGAGCCTTATCTACACGGTAAAACCTGTCGAATATATGGGGGAGGTCTCCTTCGGGTATTCCAATACCTGTGTCGCTCACTCTGAGTACTGCATACCCTGATTCACGTAATAACCGCACTAATATCGAGCCGCGCTCAGGAGTATATTTTACTGCGTTTTCTACGATATTCAGAAAAGCTTGATGGAGGCGATTTTTATCTCCAAGAATCATTATATCCGGTTCAATTATCATCTCGAGCTTTTGATTCTTTTCTTCGGCTAACAATTCTATATCTTCGCAAATATCGATTATTAAATTGCTAACGCTCAATCTGACCATATCAATTTTTACCTGACCGGATTCTGCCTTTGATAATTCGAGTAGATTTCTTACCACTTGCGAGAGGCGAGAAACTTCTTCCTGCGCGCTCACCATAATATTTCGATATTGTTCAGCCGATTTAGGACTTCGTAGTGCAACCTCAAGTTCACCCATTAATATTGCAAGCGGGGTGCGAAGTTCATGAGAAGCATCAGCAGTAAATTGCCGAATCTGAATAAATGATGCTTCCAGCCGTTCTATCATTTGATTTAATGTGGCAGTCAAACGTGCAATTTCATCATTTGCAAGAGGCATCGGCAAGCGACGACTGAGATTGTGAGCCGTGATCTCCTGTGCAGACCGGGTAATATCATCCACCGGTTGAAGAGAAACCTTTGCCAGAAACCATCCGCCAAGTGTAGAAAAAATTACGACAATAGGAAATGCAATCAAGAGATAAGAAAACAAGCTGTTTAGTGTCTCTCTAATTTCTTCTACGGTATATCCTATTGATATTTGAGCAAATTTGGTTTTTCCTACATACAGCCGCAGCTGCTGTGAATGAAGGGTATAAGGCACAAATTTCTTAGAGTCATTTGTTTCCGCATCAAGGTTCTGAAACAGAGGCAGCGAATCCGGCTGTAAATTCTCGGAACGATAGACTACTTGGTTATTAAGATCTGCAATCTGAATGAAATAATTTTTTGAGTTTAGCAAAATATGTTCATATACTGCCGACCATACCGGATTTTGATCTTCCTCTTGCGACGAATCCGAAGCCTCAGTAAGCGAATCACTATTCAAAGCATCATTTTGTCTAAAAAAAGCAAATGAATCCCTTTTTGTGCTATCGGGTACTAACTTTCCTTTTCTCGTCTTCTTCTTCCGAAGTGGTGCTGGTTTTAGGGGTTTTTGAGTTTCTACCTGTTTCTTTTGTATAATTCTATCAAGAGACGAAGCTACCCGTACCAGCGATACATCAAGATTCTGATTGAGTTCATTGGACACAGCAAAATATGCAATTACCCCTAATGCCGTCAGAGTAACCATCACAATCATACTATACCAAGCAGTCAGCCGGGTCCTGAGCGAAAATTTCATGGCAGGGGATAATTAAAAACGGCGGGAGAAGTAATTCTTCTCTCCCGCCGTAAGAATTTGTTTCCATTAAGATTTTATTCTTTTACTATCTTCTGTACACCGTGCTTACCATCAATATAAATGTGGAGCAGATATACACCTGTAGGAAGGTTTTCAAGATCAATATTCTTGTTATAACTTCCAGCTTGAGCCATTTCACTCATTGTAAGCATTCTTCCACCTAACAGATTGTCAACCATAATACGTACTTCAGACGGATTTTCGAGGTCAGCTTGAAGAGTCATTTGATTGTAAACCGGATTTGGGTAGATTTTCACTCCGACAGTTGAAAGTTCATCAACATCTGACGGACTGCCTACAGTGCGAGGATTGGAAGTAGCTTTACAGCCATCTTCATTTGTAATAGTTACTGTATAAGTACCTTTTCCTGTTGGAGAGTAAGTGTATTTTTGCGAGGTAGCACCCGGGATGTCATTTCCATTTTTCGCCCATTGGTATTTAACTGCCGGAGACGAAATAAGTGTATCTTTCGATTGAGTAATATCAGGACGGGCAGCTAAAGGATTCACACCTACTGTAATAGTATCACGTGAAATACAATTATTAAAGTCAGTTACAGTCAGAATATACGTTGTATTTACAGAAGGAAACGCAATCGGATTTTTAATAGCTGCCGAATTAAGCGAGAATGAAGGCAACCAAGCATACACAAACGGAGCAGTTCCACCGGTCAATTGTGAGCTTAGTTGAACTGATTCGCCTGAGCAAACAAAAAGATCGTTACCAACTGTTACCGAAAGATTTGGCTTTACGTCCACCATAACTGTATCACGTGATACGCAACCGTTAGCATCATTTACAGTAACGATGTACGTAGTCGGTACTTGCGGATTAGCCAAAGGAGTAGGAACGCTTGCAGAACTTAATCCTTCAGCAGGAGCCCATGAATATGTCACAGGATCAATGCCGCCTGTAGCTACTTTACCGATAACTTTACCGTTACCCATACAGACGGTAATATCAGTACCGGCATTTACTGCCAAATTACAAACTGACCCTGTGCGGAAATCTGTTTCAGTTGGGGCAATGAATCCATTTGTGTACCACCTGCTGTATGGTTGGAGAGTACCGTTGCTTGCGCGGTATTGGAAACGAACACGCCATTTATAGGAAGTAGCGTTGGTAAGTCCTGCTATTACTTGATTCATAGCCGTACCTGCTGTACCTACGCTTGTCCAAGAAGGGGTAACAACTAAGCCTGTACCGTTGAAAGCTACACTAAGTGGCTTTACTTCAAATTGTGCTTTTACTTCGCTTCTTCCTACAGGTGTTCTGCCAAATACCTGTAATCCAACTGAGGTTGCCGATTGAGGACGTAATGGCGGAACAATCGAAGCGGTAAAGTCTGCTCGGAATTGCTGTGGGGCTACTTGAGTACCGGCAATACCATTACCATAAAATACCGCTACACGACCTCTGTCTTTAAGAGTATTATCGAAATGCCTTGCACCAACAGCAAAGTCAGCATATCCGTCACCGTTAACATCACCTAAACCTGCAACACTGCTTCCAAATTCAGTATTCTCTTGGCTTGGATCACCCATCCAAGAGGCAGTAGCAGAAAGTCCTGTGCTTGATCCGTTATAAAGATACACTCTGCCAGCATCAAGTTGTGTACCGTTATCGAAGAGGGGTGAACCAATAAGAATATCACCGTATCCATCACCGTTTACATCACCGGCTGCCGAAATACCTTTGCCAAATTCAGCTGCCTCTTGCGCACCTACGGCTGTCCATGAAGGAGTTGCAGCCACACCGCTTGCACCGCCATTGTAGAGATATACCCGTCCTTCATTAGAGAAAGTGCCGTTATACCAAATTGCACTTACAAGTACATCACTGTAGCTGTCTCCGTTTACATCGCCTGCACCGGAAACTGTAAATCCGTACTGAGCACCTTCTTGATTGCTTTCGGAAGTCCAAGCTGCTACTGTGGAGAGTCCGTTAGTAGTACCATAATAAATATATGCCCGTCCTTCATCAGGCTGTCCGTTGTCATAAAGATATGCACCTACAATCAGGTCGGAAATTCCATCTCGGTTTACATCACCTGCTCCGGCTACACTATTACCATAGAATGCACCTACTTGTTCACCGTCTTGTGTCCATGAAATTGTTGTGTTTAAGCCTGTACTGCTTCCGTATAATACAGTTACTCGTCCTTCATCGGATAATGTATTGTCATAACGTGGAGAACCGATTGCAATATCAGAGTACCCGTCATTATTAACATCGCCAATTCCTGCAACTGAGAACCCGAACTGAGAACCTGCTTGTGAGCTTTCGAGAACTGTCGGAGTATTAGTCAATCCTGCTTGCGATCCATAATAAATATATACTCTTCCTGCATCTATATCAGCCCCGCCATTGGCATCATAATATGGAACACCGATAATAATATCAGCAAAACCGTCTGCATTGATATCGCCTGCTCCCGATACTTTCCATCCAAAAAGAGCACCTTCGCGTCCAACAGGTGAGAGGGAATTTATTGGAGTTGCAGAAAGCCCTGCAGCACTTCCCAAATATAAATAAACCCGACCTTCATCATTAAATGCTGCATCAAAATATGGTGCAGAGACAACTGCATCAGCAAAACCGTCTCCATTTACATCGCCGGCAGAAGATACACTGAATCCATATTCGGTAAATGCTTGTGCGCCGTCAACAGCCCAATTTGCCGTTGCACTTACTCCGTTATATTTACCGGCATATACATAAACACGACCTTCGTCGTTTTGACCATTATCATATCCGGGGCATCCAGCATAGATGTCACTATAGCCATCACCGTTGAAATCACCTGCGATTGCGACAGATGCTCCAAAATCTGAATTTGCCTGATCACTTTCAGCTGTCATATTTGCAGCGAGGGATAAACCTGTTGCACTTCCAAAATAAACAAACATACTGCCTTCACTTTGTTGTCCGTTTGTATAGCTCGGTGCGCCGACAATAACGTCAGCATAGCCGTCACCATTAATATCACCGCCACCGCTAACGGCATAACCGAATTCAGCATTTGCTTGATTAACCTCCATAGTCCAGTTGGGAACTGTACCGGGTCCGCTTGCGCCGCCATAATATACTACCGCTCTACCTTCGCCGGTTTGTCCATTTTGGAAATTAGGAATACCGATAATCAAATCGCAGTACCCGTCTCCATTTACATCACCTGCACTTGATACACTTGTACCGAAATCTGCACCGTCTTGTTGGGTATCAGCAAACCAACTTGCGCTTGCTTGCGGGAAAGTAGTACTTCCATAATATGCATATACTCTTCCTTCGGTTGCTCCATCGGCATCGGCATTTGCATCTGGCGCGCCGACTACTATATCTGCGTAACCGTCACCATTAATATCATTGGCACTTGCAATACTCCATCCATAATGAGCGTTGGCTTGATTACCTTCACCAATCCAAGCAGCAGTAGAATTTACACCGAGCAGAGAGCCACGATAGACAAATACCATACCCTCGTCGGTTTGTCCACTGTCAGCATACGGTGCACCGATTGCAATTTCACTGTAAGTATCTTTATTCAAATCGCCCACACAGGCTACGGATGTACCGAAATGTGCTCCAGCCTGACTGATTCCTGTTGACCAACTTGGAGTTACTGCTGCACTGCCTGCACTGCCATAAAATGCGAATGCTCGTCCTTCATCAGTCTGAGCACTGTCGAAAAGAGGTGCACCGACAATAACATCAGAATAACCGTCAGCATTAATATCACCGGCTGTGGATACGCTGTATCCGAATGCAGCACCGGTTTGATTGCTTTCATAGCTCCATGCCGGAGTAGTATTTACTCCGCTTGCACTACCGGCAAAAATATATGCCTTGCCTTCACCGGCCTGACCAAAGTCTGCTCCCGGTACGCCTACTATCATATCACTAAAGCCGTCACCGTTTACATCACCGGCACTTGCTACACTGAATCCCATTTGACCGCCGACTTTATTACTTTCAAAAACACCGACAGCACTTCCGATGCCTGTTGCTGAACCATAATATGCGAATGCACGACCTTCGTCAAGCTCGCCATTATCATAATATGGTGCTCCAACTGCTACATCACTATAGCCGTCACGGTTAACATCACCGATTCCGGCTACTGTTGTTCCATATTGTGCATTAACTTGATTGCCTTCGGTAATCCATCCGATTACACTTGAAATTCCTATTGTACTGCCTTCGTAGATAAATACACGACCCTCATCGTTTTCGCCTGCATCAAATAGCGGTGCACCGATAATAATATCTGAGTTTCCGTCATTATTGATGTCTCCTGCACTTGCAATTGATTGCCCAAAACGTGCATTTACTTGATTGGATTCGGATGTCCAACTTTCTGTAGTATTAAGACCTGATGTGTTCCCATAGTATGCCATCACACGACCTTCATTGGATTCTCCGTTTGAGTAGAATGGAGCACCCGCAATGAGATCGGAAGAACCGTCACCATTTACGTCACCTGCACTTGCAACACTGTAACCGAGCTGAGCATCATTTTGGTTGCTTTCTCTTGTCCAATTTGCTGCAGGAGTAAATCCGCCTGCTGCCTGACCATAGAATACACTTACTAAACCTTCGTTTGTCTGACCGTTATCCCATAATGGAGTTCCTACGGCAATATCGCTTTTAGTATCGCGGTTGAAATCAGTATTTCCTGCTACGCTCCAGCCCATGCGTGCACCATCTTGGTTGCTCTCTGCTGTCCAAGGTGCATCAGAACGCAATCCTGTTTTCCCGCCATAATAAACGAATACACTACCTTCATCAATTTCTACATTGTCGAAATAGGGGGCACCCACAATAACATCAGAAGAGTCGTCGGCGTTAATTCTTCCTGCACATGCAACTGAATATCCAAATTGTGCTCCTGCTTGATCGCTTTCACGTGTGGCTGCAGCTGTAGTACTTACACCTGTTGCTCCACCTAAAAATACAAATATCGCTCCTTCGCTTGCCTGACCGTTTTGGAAGGTAGGTGCACCTACAATAATATCTTGATAGCCGTCTTTATTTACATCACCTGCAGTAGAAACGCTCCAGCCAAAACTTGCACCTGCTTGATTGATTTCCAAACTTTTTGATGCTTGTGCTCCCAAGCCTGTTGCCGATCCATGATAAACAAATACTGCGCCTTCGTCTGTTTCGCCATTGTCATATTTTGGACTTCCTACCAAAACATCGGTAAAACCGTCACCGTTTACATCACCTGCAGGAGCAATACTCCAACCCAATTGACCATCTGCCTGATTGCTTTCGATTGTCCAATCTGCTGTGGTTGATAATGGGTCAACAGTTACAGGATAAACTGCGTTACGGTCATCCACCACCAAGTTGAGCGATGTGCCGTGCAATTCCATCTTTGCAGAGAGCTTAGAGTGTGTAGCATCCCACACATTGAGGTCTTTATACCACACTTTCCCTTTATTGTGATGATTTTTCTCAACAAACAAAATGGCATCACTGCCTTGTTGGAGTGGTTGTAAATCTGTTGTTGTTTTTAGAGTAAGTGTAAGTGGAAGCGAACCGACGGGCTTGTTTTTCACCAAAAAGTTTTGGCGCATACCCTCTGATTTATTGAGATATTCAATTTGAATGTCAGCGTTTTCGGCTGTCATCCGATTGTCTTTTACTTGAATATCTGTTCCGGCAAGAGATAAGCCTTTATCACCTTTGGATACCGATGTAAGGCGCATATCAACGTTCCATGCCTTACCGTTTTCTGTTCGGGGAGAGAGTGAAAAACCGTTGTCAAAATACGTTATTCGTAAATTTTGTGAACGGTTAGGACTTTGATAGCTTTTTGTTTTGTCTTGGTAACGAATAAAATATTCACTTTTGGTAATATCTTGTGTTACTTTTGCATACCAGTTTTGGTCAATATCTGCTTTAGCTGTCGGTTGCGTAGCTTTTTGCTTGTCCGATGATAACGGGCAGCTGCCAAAATGCGACCAACTGATAGCACCAATTGCTATCGCTGCCGTCATTGACAATAAATACCATTTGCTCTTCATGTGGAAATCCTTCAATTATTTATGAAAATTTAACTTGTAATTGCTTTGTTGTGGATAGAAAATTCTATCGAAACCGGTTGCTTTTATTTCGAATTTAGATAGATATCGGAAGCAAGAATTATACCTAATAATCTCTTATCCTTGCAAAAATACGAACTTGAACTGTAAATTCACACTTGTAGATGGTTTAACTATAGATTTATTTCATAATCATTTCAAAATCTCACCTGTTTCTTGGCTCCAAAACAGCAAATCCATTTCATCTAACGGAATTCCTACCCAATCCGAAAACTTTTGCCATTTTTTTTCAATTTCTATATAGAGTGACGGAGAAAGTGATACCGGAGCATCAATGACACCACACGAAGCGAGATGTTTCAGAATATGTCTGTCTAATATGGCAGTACCAAAGATTCCAATATTCCTCAGAAAATGTGCTGCCTCTTTCATTCCTATTCCGCGAACATTTCGAACGAGCCATTCCCGTTTTTGATAAGCAGATGATGAAGAAAGAATTTCTTGTTCAATAGTGGCATAGTTCTGCCGGGCTTGCATCAGTGATATTCCTTTTTGATTATGGAATCTGATATAATGCTCGGGTAATCGCAAAATTTCAGCAGGGTTGAACATTTCATTCTTGAAATTCATTTCCTTTAGAATTCCAATCACACGTATTGCATTCTTTGCTTTTGACTGTGGCGTACAGAGTGTAAAGCATAATTCATAGAAATATTCTTCAGGTTTTACGTTTGTAAAATCTTCAAGTTTTTGTTTGATTTCTATGTGTTGCTTTTGATATGCTTCACGAAGTTCCTCAGGAAATGTAAATCCCGTATCCATTTTTCTTTTCTTCTAATTTCTTTAAAAATAATAGAATTCTGAATTTTAATGATAATAAACTAGGTGGGAGAACGTAGAATAATTATAGTAAAGTTGTTAAATTTCTATCATACAACGTAACCTATGGAAACATATTCATTCTTTACTATATCGAATTCATAAAAAAATATTTCCAATATTAAGAAGTGAAGTTTTCGAAAAACTTCTTTAGTGGTATTACAAGTTTGACTATAGTGGATTAAATTGGCAGAACTTATACTTCCAACCACCAAGAAAGTTCCCTTATGAACGCAATATGACATCTTTTGTTTGTTCGTTATTCTGAATCCACCGAGTATGCTATTTGCACGTTTAGTTAAGAATGGCAGAGCAGCAAACTGAGATTCCTCGTCTGAGGACTCTTTCGGATTAGCAAACGTAAATAAATTATTTTTAAAATTGTTGCATTATTTATCTGACGGTTCTTCAACAGTCTCATACTCGGAGAACAGTCCGGTTATATCACCGGTAATATTATGAACAGGAGCACACAGGCATGAGCTCAATTAATCAGAGTACAATTGATCTATCTGAATCTTTTAAAAAATATTTTCTAAAGTTTTCCACAGTTTGTGTCGAGAATTGAATTCGGAACTTAAACATAACGGCAGGACGCCCAAACTTTAGGTCTTATTACATGGAGGTTTATTATGCCCTCAGCAGTATCAGGTGCCGGACGTATCCGCACCAACACTCCCGCCGAAAATGCGTACAACGCTCTTCAGGCATCAAGCAGTAACGTTGCTTTACGTCAATTACGTCTTTCAACAGGAAAGCGCATCAATTCAGCATCAGATGATGTTGCAGGTTATATTACATCACGGTCTTTGCAAGCACGTAATGGTGCACTTAAAGCTGCACTCGGAGCAGTAGGTGATGCAGAAAGTGTTGCAAATATAGCTCAGGATGCTTTTGACAACATCAACAACCTGCTTACGAGCATTAAAGATGCAGCTTCAACAGCATCATCCGGTGCTCTTGGAACAAACGAAAAGGTGGCTCTTGCACAATCGGCATATCGTTTTGCTCAACAAATCCAAACAATTGTAGATTCAACCGTATTCGGTGGAAGCCAATTGATAGACGGTACATTCTCAGGTGACTTCGTTATTGGTTTTACAGCAAGCAATTCTTTGCTGACTCTTGCAGTTGATTTGACAACTCAAGCAAGTTCTACAAACTTTAACATTACCGGAAATTTCCTTACCACAGTAACAGGTAACGGTAATTTTGCAGGTGTTTCAGGTTTGGATTTGAACTCTCTCAGCTCAATCAGCAGTAGCGATTTGGGTATCTTCGCTACAGCGAACATTTCAACAACTCTCACAAGTTTGGCATCGGCTCTTGACAACGTCAATAAAGTTGCTTCTTATCTTGGAGGAGTTTCCAATCGTTTGGCTTCGCAAACTGATTCGCTCAAATCACAAATCACAAATTACAATGCTGCTATTTCCCGTATCCAAGATACAGATGTTGCAACAGAACAATTAGAACTCGTGAAAGCACAATTCTTGCAACAAACTTCGATTATTACATTGTCGCAAGCAAATCAAAATCCGCAACAATTCTTGCAATTATTCAGATAAGAGTATTCAGGATAAAACAATTATCATTGGTGGCTAATCAATAATAATTGCAAAGAAAACAAATAATGCAGAAAGGCGGATTTCTCCCCGCCTTTCTGTATTATACTTAAAAGTTTTGATAGTGAAAAACGGAGTGGCACGTTATTTGAGTTCTTGCTTTGATGAATAATAATGGTGTTTTTCAACTCATTTTTTAACTGAATTAACTATGCCAACACCGGCGCAGCAATTAGCTGCAAGAAAATTATATGGTGGTGATGGAAATGTTCCATCCTACCTTGATCAGGAAGTTCTTACGTGGAGCCCTGAAAAAATAACGCTCAAGACATACGATCTATTCATAGTCAGCTGCAAACGGAACGACGTAACTCGTATGAACAGAGTCCTGATAGAACTTATGGGCGCATTGAATTTCGAATATGAGGAATCATCCACAAGGCTTTATCGTCTTTATGAATATTGCCAGAGATGTATTACCCAAAAGAAATCCGATGAAGCATTGAAAATTATGCAAGAACTTCGGAACACATGGGCAATCGCATTTAATTTAGAGTAGTTTACAGATAATACGTATAGTCTGCAATCAATTTAGTTTTACTTTTAGCGTTATATTTTCTCCCGACGGGAGGGTGCAATCATGGCAGATCTTTTAGGAACCGCATTATCAGTCGGCAACGGGCTTTCATCAGGAAGCCAGTCGTCGAGTGATTTGTTAATTGATGCTTTCCGCAAGACAAAGCAAGCCGGAATCGACAAGCTAAAAACAAAACAATCTACCCTTGAATTCAGGCAAACCTATCTAAATAAATTCCGTAGTAAATTAGAAGCCTTAACTGCAAAAGCTGATGGATTCCTGGCTGACGGAGCTGCTGCAACATTCAATGCAAAGAAAATCAGTGTAAGCGATACTTCGGTATTAACCGCAACAGCCGAAGCAGGGGCTACAATCGGAGTCGGAACCCTAAAAGTAGATAGATTGGCTTCAAATGATATTCTTGTGTCGGGGAAAAAAAATCTGGCTGATCCGTATGCTTTTGTTAGTACTACCAAGTCTATCGTTATCAATGGAATATCTTCTGATGTAACATTCGATTCCGGTGAGACAAACGAAACTGCACTTGCAAAAATTGCTGCTGCGGTAAACGGAAATACATCTTCAACTGTGACCGCAACAGTTGTAAAAGATACCTCAACAACTGCCCGTTTGACTTTTACTTCCAAAACAACTGGAGCAGCGACACAAGTCAATTTTACAGACGGGGAAATTCTTGGTGATATTGGGATTACACAGGCAGCTCTTAACCCGAACAGCGCAACACGAACTGTTTCGACTTCAACTGATGCCGGATATAAACTTGCAAATTATGCTGATTTGGATTCTCAAATTCAAGTGAATGGCGTTCAAGTTACACGAGATACCAACACATTCAGCGATGTGGTCGCCGGAGTTACATTTACACTCAATAAGGCGCAAAGTGTTTCGGATTCTCCCTTAACTCTTACCACTGCCGTTGATACGGATAAGCTTGCAAGTTCGGTTATTCAGCCATTCTTAGACACTTTTAACGATACGGTTCGTTATCTCAAATCAGACCCAACGGCACTAAGGGCAGATCCGAGCCTTCGTTCGATATATTCCAAACTTCGGAATTTGATTAACGACCCAGTTACAACAGCCGGATCAGGTAATCCAAAGTATTTAACCGATATTGGGATTAAGATTGCTGATGACGGAACATTAAGTGTTGGAAATAAAGATACATTGAAAGGTTTTTTAGAGTCCAATCCTACAGCGATATCCGACTTATTTACAACTTCAGACGGTTTTGCGGTGAAAGCAAAAAATGCAATTTCGAATCTATTAGGCACAGACGGATTAATCACTACAAGAACCGACTCATTGAAGAGCCAGATAACGTTAGTTTCCAAGCAAACAACGAGTCTTCAAAAAAGAATAGACAGTCAGGCGGAGAGTTTACGGAAAGAATATACAAAGCTACAGGAAATTTACTTAAAAGCTCAGGGGCAATTTAATTTATTAAGTGGATTTTCAACGGGTACTACACAGTAATTTGCTTCAATTGCAATTACATGGTGGGTATCTTTAAATTATAGAATATTAGAAGTTAGCGAATTATTACGGAGAACGTTATGAACATAACTCCAATTCAGAATTCAACAGCAATTCAGGTGGTTCAAACGGCTGATATAAAGCCTGAACTAAGCGGACAGAAAGAAAGAAACAGCGAAGAGCTTTCTGCAAAATCCCCTGCTGCCATTGCGGATACTAATCGTAAAAATACTCAAAAAACTGATTTTACGAAACTTTCGGATAATCTCCAGCAGATTTTCAATACGCCTGATACGGCACTTCGGTTCTCAATTGATAAGGAGACTAAGAAAATTATTCTTAAAATTATCAATTCAAAAACCAATGAAGTAGTACAGCAAATCCCGACTGAAGTTGCTTTGAAGTTATCGCAATTTATTGCAAGTACGCTCGAACAGCAAGGAAATGTAACAGACTCAATTATCTAATTATTCTATGGAAAACAACACAGCCATAGGTTGGAATACCGTTGAAGAAATTGAAACGGTAACGATTGAGATTGCTGAAGTAATCAAACAAGCCGACTTACAGGAATTTCAAGGTGAATCACATAATACAGTTGACTTGATTGCCAATCTTTACGAACGTCGCCAGCTATTGCTCGATAATCTTCGCAAGTGGTATAACAGCGCAAACGGTCAGCGTGAACTACGCGGAAACCCTCTTGAATGGGGGGAGCGAATTGACAATCTCATTCAAGCAGATTCAATCTTACTCGAAAATATCAAGCGCAGAATGGATGATGCGCAATATCGCTTACGAAATATTCAACAAACAAAATCTTTAATGATTTACTCACGGGGGTGACAATATGGCAATCAATTCATTAGATTCGGTACGCAGTTCTCTTAATATAAAATACGAACAGGCGCAGCGGACAACAACAGACCAAAAACAAGCGGAAACAGAGCAAACGCGCAGACGCGATGATACTCTCGAAATTTCTACAGAGGCACGGCAAATTTCCGGCAATCAACTCTCTGAACGCTTGCAGCAAGTTCAGCAGCAGGTAAGTGCAGGATATTATAATAATCCTGATGTGATTCGCCAGGCGGCTTCACGGATTGCAGAATCATTCCGTAAGCAAGACAACGAAGCTGCAACAGACGCAATTAATGCAGGATAATACCGGAGACCCTTCTGTTTTATAGACGGGAAAATTCCTTTGTATCAGATTATTTTCCTTCGGGATATTTTTTTTAGTAGCTTTTTGCGAAATATTTTCTATTTTGCAAAAAGCTACTTTGCTTTAGAGGTAAATCATCTTTTATTAGAATATATTTCTTTTTAGTATTAATCAAACGAGGTGCAATAATGTCGAGAAGTTTGAACAAAGTAATGCTTATTGGTAATATTGGTAAAGACCCCGAAGTTAATTTTACACCAAGCGGAATACCTGTTGCTACCTTTAGTTTGGCTACAACCGAAGCATGGAAAGATAAGGATGGTCATTTTCAAGAAAAAACAGAATGGCACACAATAATATCATGGCGTGGACTGGCTGAGATTGCACAAAGGCATATTCACAAAGGAGCTAAACTATATGTGGAAGGTCGGATTCAGTCCAGAACCTTCGACGATAAGGACGGGCATCGCAGGTATTTTACAGAAATTCTAGCGGATAATATCATAATGCTCGACACAAAACAACGGGCAGACGGTTCTCCAAACGATACGCATTCTCAGGGCAATTCCCCTGAAAATCAGCATAATCCTATACATCCCAATAATGATATTCCTTTCTGATAAATATAATTAGGATATAAAAACGAAAAGCCATTTGTGCAAAGGGCTTTTTTTTTTAGTGAAATCAACAATTCTCTTTCTTCACAATCGTTATCAAATTGTTACTATTATTGAATTAGATACAAACTATGGCACCTAAACGCTCAACAGAAATTAAAGTTGGAGTAGTTACGCTCCTTTCGCTGATTCTTCTCATCATCGGTATCTCGCTCGGTCGTGGCTGGTCGGTTTCGGGATTGCAAAATCGTATCAATTTTCGGTTTCCTGCATCCGGCGGAGTGGAGGTAAGTTCGCCTGTGATGGTAAACGGCGTAAAGCGCGGCTCGGTTGTTTCCGTTGCGAATGACAAAGGAAGTGTACTTGTAGGTGCAACAATGGATGATCTTTCTGATTTTCATCCTGATGCAGTTGCACGAATCTCTATGCTCGAGATTACGGGTGGTAAAAAAATTGATGTATATCCGGGCAAGTTGAATACTGCTTTTAACCCTGAGAGTGAAATCAACGGTGTGCTTGCATCGGATGCAACGGAACTTATCGCTATGGTGGGTGAACTTGGCGGGGATGCCAAATTACTTATCAGGCGTTTGGATACGATTACCGCAGCAGCCACTGCACTTCTTGCAGACGGAAAAGTAGTTGCCCAGTTGCGCGAGGCAGTGCAAAATACCAACCAATTTGTAACTTCACTCAATTCTTTCGTTGAGAAAAACAAACCCGAACTTCAAGTGACCCTCAATAATCTGAGAACACTCAGTGAAGACCTCCGCAAAGCCGTGCAGGTTAATGAACCGAAGGTACGGGAGCTAATTACGAAACTTGATGCAACCACAGTATCTGTTCAGAATTTAATTACAAAAGGTGAATCTGCTATCGGTAATGCCGACGGTTTGGTTTCGGATGTGCGGGCTGCTGTGAATGACCTGAAAACAGGAAGCGGCTTCGTAACGAAATTACTCTACGACAAAGGTTTTGCCAACAGGATGGACAGCGCAATCATCAAGCTCGATGCCTTTATAGAAAAAGCGCATGAGCATGGGGTGAATGTTAATCTGAGGTTGGGGACGAGACCGTAGGGGGATGTAGTGTAAGTTAAAAGCCCTGATGGATTCTTTTGGAATCTTGTCAGGGCTTTTTTAGTTAATGTATAATGATTCTTTGACAAGACACATCAATAAGAAATACCTATCTTCAACTAAATTAGATGAACATTCTAATATGTTTAATTTCCAAAAAAATATTCATGTAAATTGTTGTTCAATATTAAAATCAATTATACTCCGCATAGGAAATCCCCTCCCCCCAAGAATTCCCCCGATTTTCACAAAATATTCACGTAAATTTGCGCTAAACACAAATAAAAGCATATCCCATTGCTGATGTTATTCTCAGCGAGGACGGGCTTGTCCGCCCTGTTACTAAGCTGACATGTCCTGCTTCAAATGCTCAACTTGCAGTTTCGGCAATTCTCACGATTGACGTGTCGGGGTCAATGCGGTTTGGCTATCCAAATATTGAGCTTGCCAAAACTGCGGCAACTTCATTTATTAATGCAGCCCATCTCGGATTTTCTGAATGCGCCGTTACAAGTTTCGACCATTTGAATTACCTTAATCAAGACTTCACAACCGACAGAAAAAAACTGCTTGCAGCCGTAACAGCCTTAGAACCTCGCGGTGGAACGGATCATGATATGGGGTTGCGCAATCCTCCGTCATCTGCGCTTTCGATAGCTGATTACGGCAAGAATAAGCGAATTATCATTTATCTTACCGACGGTGAGGGCAATGGGAATGCAGACGAAATCATCAGATTGGCAAAGAAAAAGAATGTAGCCATTTACACTGTTTCATTGGGGATTCCCGCACCCGAATTATTACGTAGAATTTCGAATGAAACCGGCGGAAAATACTATGGAAACATACAAACTCCTGCCCAAGCTGAAAGTATTTATCTATCGATTCTTCAGGAAATTGAGCAATTTGAACCATGCCAAATCGAATGGGAAAGCGGGGCGGGGTGTCTGCCAAATGTTGTGGTACATGCTGCAATTCCGAATGCAAAAATATCGACGGATATTAAATACACACGCCCAAACTCAGGGCTGATCCGTTTGCAAATGAATCCTTCAATCATTGATTTTGGGGCGACTGCACCGAATATTCCCATTCAACTTAAAACCACTGTAACTGCTCGGGGTAAAGATATAAATGTAATAGATATTATTCCGAATGATATTCGATTTAAGATTATTTCGGGAGGAGGCAATTTTACACTCAAATCAGGTGAAACCAGAGATGTCACTGTAGAATTTACACCCGCAGATTCGGGTTATGCTTTTGCTTCATTTCATATTGAGACTGATGTTTGCTCTCCATTTTTCTTTTATGCAACAGGTGGGTTTTTGGATAAAGGGGCAGGAATACGAACATTGCATTTGATTGCTCCCAACGGCGGAGAGAGTTTAGGAGCCGGAAGTGATACTGCAATTATATGGGAAGGTGTTCCACCCTCGGATTCAATAAAAATCGAACTTTCTACCGATGCCGGCTATACTTGGAATGTAATCAGAGCGAATGCAGGCGGCTTGAAAATCGCGTGGGAAGTTCCAAATATACCAAGCGATCGTTGTCTTCTCAGGATAAGTCAATTACGAAGGTTTCTTCCTGCTCCCACTGTCCTTTCTGGGCATTCGGATTGGCTTCTCGGTGCAGATTTAAGCCCTAATGGAGCTGATGCAGTTACAGCAAGCGAAGATCATACTGCAATAATATGGGATGCAAATACCGGAAGTAAAAAATTTACGCTTAGAGATCATAAAGCCATTGTAGGGTCGGCAGTTTATAGTCCAGACGGATCGAAAATTTTTACTGTCAGTAGGGATCAATCGGGAATCTTATGGGATGCTTCTACAGGCACACAAATTCGTTCGTTTCTCGGAAGCCAAATTGAACTCTCTACGGGAATTTTCAGCAAAGACGGTTTGTTCGTATTTACAGGAGATTACAAAGGTGTTGTCCGTATGTGGGATGTGGAAACCGGAACGCAAGTAAAAACATTCTTTTCAAAGGATGACTCAACAAGAATTTCCTCGCTGGATGTTGACCCGAGCGGAAGTCGCCTTATTACTACAACCCAGTCAGGTAATGTTTCGATGTGGAATATCAGTTCAAAAAAGAAACTCTATGCGTTTTCGGTAAGTGCTGTTGAATACGCCTATACAGTACGGTTCATTAAAGGTGGGACACAATTTGTAACAGGCGGACCAACATCAGCAATTCTTTGGGATGCAGCTTCGGGAAGCCAGATTAAGAACTTCCGTTCAGGAAATACGAATGTAACGTGTGCTGCGGTCAGCCCCGACGGGGCTTTGCTTGCAACAGGGGGAAGCTATCAGGGGGATACTCTGTTCGTTTCTATTATTCTTTGGAATTTGTCGAGTGGAGATTCTCTGCTCACACTTCGCGGGCATCATGCACAAATAAATACTGTTCAGTTCAGTCAGAACGGACGGCGGTTGATTTCTTCGAGTATAGATTACACTGCTCGGGTTTGGGATTTAGGTAATATATTGGTTGTTCAGCAGGATACATCGGATGCTCTGTTCTCAATTGTTGGACCGAAACCGACAATTGGGGATATTGATTTAGGGAAAATTCCTGTTAATATCAGTCGGGATTCGGTTGTAGTAAATGCCATTCAGAATCTGGGAGTATTACCCGTAAAAATCGACAGTATAACATTTATTGGACCGAATGGGAATGAGTTTAGTATAGCTTCAAACAGGAATGTAGTTATAGGCGGAGGGAAAAATGCTGATGTTGAATTTAGTTGCAAGCCTCTTGATATAGGAATCCGTAAAGCAACAGTTCGCTATCATACACAAGGCACATTTCATACGGCATCAATAACAGCATTTGGGTTTTATCCTCCTATTTCTGTTGCTGCAGAATTAATTGATTTCGGTAAAGTACAACTTGGGACTAACAAAGATTCTACTATTACAATGTTCCTCAAAAATACAAGTGGAGCACCGATTACGATTAATTCAATTACGAAAGGCAAGCCTGATTCTGTTCAATTTGATGTTGTAGCAGGGAGCGGAACATTTGTATTAGCTCCGAATGAAACTCATGAGGTTACTCTTCGATTCGCACCGGTTTTTTCGGGACGTACTTCAGGTAGTGTGATAATCAGACACACAGGTCTCGATTCAGCAACACAAGTGCGGCTTTTTGGAGAAGGTGTGGAAACGGAAATCACTTTTCCTCATGTAATTGATATTCCAGCACTTTCATGCCGATTGGATACTACATTTACTTTTGTAATTAGAAATATTAGTGAATCTGCGGTTACAATTCAAAAAACTGATATTTACGGTAAAAATGCAACAGAGTTTACATGGCTAGGGACTACACCGAACGGGCAAATTCCGAAAGGTGGTTCTGCTACTGCTTCTGTACGGTATTTTAGCAAAGGATCAGGCTCCAAAACAGCATTTTTGGTACTGACTGCTGCCGGTAGGAGTGTTAGATCTGATACGATTGCATTAAGGGTACAGCAGGATTCTGTTGGATTTGTTTTGGAGGGTGAACAGAATAAAAAACTATCGGTGAATATGAAGGTCTATAAGCAATTTGTAAACAGCGATACACTAATAAAGATAACCAATACCGGTACAATCCCATTGGTATGGAAAGTTCCCGAGGATGTAGGGAATTTCTCGCTGATTGAAGCAATACCGCCGGAAACTCCTGTCGGAGGCTCGTCAATGTTGAGAGTGAGGTTTAATGGCGGTGGCATCGGTAATTATTATGCACCGGATATTAATGTAACAGAAACAAATTGCGGCAATTTCAGGCTACTGAATATGGTTGCAAATGTAATACTTGTACCGAAAGTGGTACTGACGGTGGGTTCGGCAAAAGCAATGCCGAATGAAACAGTAGATATACCGATATACATATCAAATTTAGCCGAATTACAGGAGGCGAAAATTCCGGGATTTTCCGGTGTAATACGTTGCAATGGAACGATTCTGTCCACAGTTGCTCCTACAGGTACGGGAATTTACACAGGAAATGTTATGAGAGCGAAGTTTTCTGCATCAATTGGAAACGACAGTCTTCTTACCCTTGTTCATTTCCGTGCTGCTGTAGGAAATGATACTGTTTGTGAATTGATCCCTGAGTCGGTCGTATCGGAATTCGGACTGACAATTATTTCAACTGTTCCCGGGTTTTTTACCTTACAAGGGATTTGCCGTGAGGGGACTACTCCGCGTCTATATAATCCCTCTACAAAGACATCTGTCCAAATTGTACCGAACCCTATTGATCAATCAAGTGAAATTATGCTTACAACAGGAGAGAAGGGGCATGTAAAGGTAAGTCTTTGTTCTGTAGTAGGGACAGAAATTGCAACCTTGGCAGATGGGGAGTATGGTGAAGGAACGTTCAGTATTCCATTGCAAAGAGAGGGGATTTCGGCGGGTGTGTATTTTCTGCTGGTTGAATTACCTTCGCATACGTTTTCGAGACGGGTTATTTTGAGGTAGTTGTTGAATAGAAAAATAAGTCTTAAAACTTGATTTATTAAACATCAATGTTCCCTTAAGCATAATGAAAGTAAGTTAATAGAAATAACGGATAGGATGAAATATTAATAATATGAGAAATAAGTTAATAGAAAAATGAAGTATATATTTTTAATATTGATTTCAATATTTATTTGCTCATTTATAACTTATGGGCAGACCGCGGAGGAGTATGTATCTCGAGGATTAGAAAAAAAGAACATTGATGATTATCTAGGTGCACTTGAGGATTTCAATCTCGCAATAAAAGCTAATCCTAAATACTCTGAAGCATATTTTAACAAAGCAAACATAGAGGTTTTAGAGTCAAATTATGATGAAGCAATTGTTGATTTTGATAGTACAATTAAATATAACCCTAATAAAGCCGAAGCATTTTTAGCAAGAGGAAGAATTAGACTAATTAACCTGGAATATTATCGTGGCGCAATTTCAGACTTTAACAAAGCAGTAGAGATCGGACTTAAGAATTCTGAATTATATAAGTATAGAGCGAAAGTAAAAGAAAAACTTAAAGATTACAAAGGAGCTGTTGAGGATTACACTAAAGCAATTGAAATAAAAGATGGTAAAGATATTACAGAGTTATATTATCAAAGGGCGGAATTAAAATACAAGTTAAGTGATTATCCAGGTTCAATCGAAGATTATAATAAAGTAATTGAAACTTATCCTGTAAATGTATCTGCATATCGTCAAAGAGGATATGCAAAATCTCAGATTAATGATTTTGTAGGTTCAATTGAGGATCTTGATAGGGCAATTAACCTTGATTCTAACAGTTCTTGGGTATTTAATTGTCGGGGTCATTCAAAATTTGTTCTTAAAGATTATCAAGGGGCGATTAAAGATCTAAATAAAGCAATAGAACTTTATTCCAACTATGGATTAGCATATTTGAATAGAGGACTGGCAAAAGAAAATCTTGATGATTTTCAGGGTGCTATTCAAGACTATACCAAAGCGATAGATATAGATAGTAGTGACTCCTGGGCATATAATAATAGGGGATACTCAAAATTCAATTTAAAAAAGTATAAAGAAGCAATAGCTGATTATACAAAAGCAATTGAAATTGACAGTAAACATCCGAAAGCATACTATAACAGAGCATTTGCGAAAGCAATGCTTGATGATTTTGATGGAGCTGTAAATGATTTTACGAAATTAATAGAAATAGATAAAAATAACTCTTGGGCATACAATTACAGAGGATTTGCAAAATTCAATCAAAAAAAGTATGAAGAAGCAATTCTTGATTATACGAAAGCAATTATGATTGACACCAATCATCAAAAAGCATACTATAACAGAGCTGTTGCAAAATATCATCTAAAAAGCAATATAGAATCTATTAATGATTTTGATACGGCAATAAAAGTTGACTCAAAGAACAAGTATGCTTATCACGATAGAGCATTAGTAAAATCTGCACTTGATGATTCTGGTGGAGCAATAAACGATTTTACCAAAGCTATTGAAATAGACAATAACTATTCTTCAGCTTATTCCAATAGAGGAGTTGAATATGCTAAAAATAAAAACTATAAAGAAGCTATTGTAGATTTAAATAAAGCAATCGAACTTAATCCAAACAACGGATTAATACTTGTTCAAAGAGGATATGTAAAGCTTATACTTGACAATATTCAAGATGCTTGTTCAGATTGGTCAAAAGCATATAAATTAGGTGTGGAAGGAATTAACGGTATGATAAACAAGTTTTGCAAATAACCCCGAAACCACCTATTTTTGTAAACCATTAACAATACAAAACAAACAACAATGCGCCATCCTCTTAAACTTGCTCCGTCTCTTCTTTCGGCTGATTTCGCTAATTTAGAGCGGGATGTACAGCTTTGCGAGGCTGCAGGTGCGGATATCCTTCATATTGATGTGATGGATGGTCACTTCGTTCCGAATATCACTATCGGACCTCTTGTTGTTAAGGCAATCCGCTCTAAAACCACGATGCCGTTCGATTGCCATTTGATGATTGAAAATCCCGATAAGTATATCCCTGCCTTTGCCGAAGCAGGGGCAGACTGGATTTCCGTTCATGTGGAGGAATGTAAACATCTACACCGAACTTTAGGATTGATTCGTGAATTAGGTAAAAAAGCCGGTATTGTTCTCAATCCTGCTACACCTCTTGAATATGCGTATGCAGCTTCTGAGCATTGTGATTTTATTCTGCTGATGAGTGTTAACCCGGGCTTTGGCGGCCAATCATTTATCCCATCCTTCTTAGAGAGGTGTGAGCATTTGCGTACATTTTTGGATAAGTATGGGCTTCCCCATATAGAAATCGAAGTGGATGGTGGGGTAAAAATTGACAATACTGCCCAAATTTATAATGCAGGAGCAAATATTTTGGTGAGCGGTTCAGGATTGTTTTCGGGTGATTTGAAAGAAAATATGCATCTGATGCGATGTCAAAGCAAATCAATTACCATCTGATTTTCTTTTTCGTTTCAACATATTTTTTCAATTTACTCGGAATATATAATTATGCAGCTTTATCTTTATAATACTCTTACACGGAGCAACCAACCATTCTCGCCTATTAAACCAAATGTAGTGCGAATGTACTCCTGCGGACCTACCGTCTATAATTATGCTCATATCGGTAATATGCGAGCCTTCCTTTTTCCTGACTTACTACAACGTGTTTTACGTGTTGTATGCGGCTACAAAGTGGATTGGGTAATGAATATTACCGACATTGAAGACAAAATCATCCGCGACAGCGCAATCGGTAGCCCTGAATGGAAACCTGAAATGGGCAATCAAACAGATAACCCTAATGAAAACGCAACAAAATTAGCTCTGTTTTATGAGCGTGAATTTTTGAACGATATATCTACCATCGGTATCAAACGTGAGCATTTTCATGCAATTCCTCGAGCAACTGATTTTATTTCTGAAATAACCGATTTAGTTAGAAGAATCATAGAAAAAGGGTTCGGCTATGAAGCCGACGGAAGCATATATTTTAACTTGACCCAATGGCGCAAATCAGAAAAATACGGACAACTGTTTACAATCGACACCGATAATTTCCGTGCTGGAGTTCGGATTGATGCTGATGAATATGAACGTGACCAAGTAAGCGATTTTGTGCTGTGGAAAGCACATAAGGAAGGCGAACCCTCATGGGATTTTGAACTGAACGGTAAGAATTTGCGTGGTCGGCCCGGCTGGCATATTGAATGTTCTGCTATGGGACATGCTACACTTGGACTGCCGTTCGATATACACACCGGTGGTGTGGATTTGCGTTTTCCTCATCATGAAGATGAAATTGCTCAAAGCAAAGCAGGTTATGGAGTAGAAACCTCTGCATTTTGGTGCCATAATGAGTTTCTGGAGGTAGAAGGAACAAAGATGAGCAAGTCTCGGGGTAATTTCTTTACCTTGAGAGAACTATTACAGCGCGGTTTGGATGCCTTGGACATCCGATTTGCAATGATGTCGGCTCAGTATAATTCAGTATATAATTTTACATTCTTCGGATTGGAATCAACTGCAAAAGCGCGCCAAAGAATACAGGATTATATCTATGATTTACAGGATACGATTTCAGATTCTTCCTCATTGAAAAATGTAAATGCCACTGAACTCCGGGTGGCTGTTTTTGCAGAATTACTCAATAATCTTCATACTCCGAAAGCTTTGGAACGTGTATTTGCATTTATCAACAGCAATCCTGTAAGCGGACTTGAAGCGAATTCACGAATGGAGCTTTTGGATTTCTTTGTTGAACTTAACGCTATCTTTGATGTTTGGGAATTTGGAAGCAGACCCACGAAGCATATTGAAATTCCGGCTGAAGTAAGCGGCTATGCAGAGAAACGTTGGCAAGCCAAGAAGGATAGAAATTTTGCACTTGCAGATGAAATGCGGGTAAAGATAACCGAACTTGGGTTTACAATTCTCGATAGTAAGGATTCTTATATAATTGAGAGATTGTAAGCATGAGTGTGCTACTCAGGAATTTATTTCTCTGTAATACATATAGACCTTGAAAGTTTTTTAAAACCTTTCAAGGTCTATTTTTTAAGAATTACATAGTTTTTAAAGAATAAGATAAATCTTTATATAAATCTATTCTAAACCAACCACTTATCTGCACGAAGAACAACAGCAAGAATATGCGTATCTCCACTTACCGGTATAGGGTCGAAATCAGGATTCTCAGGTGCCAATAAGAATTCCTCACCATTTTTCCGCAACCGTTTTACCGATACCCTGTCACCTATTCTCACTAATACAATATTACCGTTTTTCGGCTCTTTTGCAGTATCTACGAGTAGCATATCGCCTTCGTTGATGTCTGCTCCGGTCATCGACTCTCCTCGAGCCTGTACATAAAATGTGTCTTTATTATGATACTTCGACACATCAATATATGCAGCTATACTCTCATCCACTTCCGAAGGATCACCACAATGTGCGGGAGATAACATGAGTTTGGCATGAGTCTTAGGCGGTGGGTCGTTTGTACCGTATATTGACAACCCTTTCCACGAACGTTGATTACTTTCTTTGCCTGTCATCAGCCATTCAATATCACAGCCCACATCCCGAAGCATTGCTTGTAATTTATGTCCGGGTTCGGATTTTCCGTATGCATACGGAGCTAGATAGTTATCGCTTTTGCCAATCAGACGGCTGAGACTTCTTAAGCCGCCCTTAGTTTCGGCGAACTCAATTAAACGAGCTGAAACGGAAGTTCTCATTGTTATTTACTGCAAAAATGTGAAGAAATGTCCTTGAAGTAATTAAAACTCTAATAAGTTTTATGACAATATACCAATTCTATGCCTGAAAACTTTAATGCAAACTTACTAAACTGTTATGTAATGACAAAAAATTTAAATATAGATGAAAAAAATACTTGTCATGGCAGACACAATTAAGGAGAGGATTGTAGATTAGGAGAAAAAAAATCGGCTTGGAAATTGTTGAATTTTCCAAGCCGAATCATAGATAATCAGAATAAATTACTATTTATCCCACCACACTCTGGTAAAGATAGTAACACCTCCACTTACTTTTTCAAGTTGCACTCTATTACGGTCGCGCTCGCTCTGCGGATATGGGAAACGGCGAGGAACTTGATTACCTGTGATAGGTGTTAAAGTCGGGAATCCGGTTCTACGCCAGTCTGTCCAGCTCTCTGACTGCGTGAACATTGCAATGTATTTCTGTTCCATTATATTTTGGAGTGTAAAAGTAGCTTCTCCGGGGTCAATTTTAGGCATCGCGACGAACGCCGCAATTGTTGCAGAGTCTGCGCCAGTTTTAGCACATGAAGCCGTAATTCCTTCGATAAATGCAGCGTGCGCCCGTGCTTTATCACCCGTTTGGAACGCAGCTTCAGCTTCGATAAACTTTGCTTCAGCATAAGTTACCAGCGGTACTGCCGAATTGATAGCGGCAAAGAAAGTACCTGGTGCTGATTCCGTAGAATACTTATTATTTCCGTCAGGGGCTGCAAATGCAGACAGACGAGGATCTAATGTATCCATCAGACCAATAAGTACCGGACCCATTGATATATCTGCACGCTGATCCATAAATTGATAGAGTGGATTTGCCTCTGTTTCTACAGAGCCGAATCCCACTTGTGCATCATCATCGTTGCTTGTAAAGTTATTAGAACCAAGTGCAGCAAGTACTTTTGAGTATGCACCGGCATCTTGCTTTGCAGTATGAAGTGTATATCGAGCTTTGAGTACAGTTGCCAGTTTAGTCCATTTGCCCATTGCTCCACCGAAGATTAAATCATCGTTGCCCGGTTTAAAATTGCTTTGTGCTGCAGCGCAATGCACAAGGGCGGAATCTAACAAGCCCTGAATGACAGTATAAATCTCTTGTTGAGATTGATAAGCAGGAGTAAGATTGGCATTACCTTTGAAACAGTCAGAGTATGGAATATCTCCCCAAAGATCACTCATTGTGCCGAGAGAGAATGCCATTAATATTTCGCCGACTCCTTGATAATGAGGAGCAGAGGCATTTTTGGCAATTGTAATAACGTCGTTCATATCCTTCATACAACCGGCATACATGTTAAATTCCCAAATATTATTCACATCAGATTCTGTAAATATATAGGAGTAAAATCCGGCGTGCTGACGTGAGACTCCGGTATAATGCTGAGTAAACACACCCGTATATCGCCCTATATCACCGCCCATTTGATATGCCAAGCCTGCTTCGGCAGTTGGTAAGATCACATTCAGGGACGCTGTTGATAAATTATTGGGATCAACATTCAAACTTGAATCAATCCATTTATCACACGAACCGAGAATAACTGTAATTGCGAGGCAAAGTAGTCCTGAAATTATTTTTGTTTTCATAATGTTAGTTTGATTAGTAAGTAATTATTGTATTAAAAACCCGTTTAGAAATTAACTCGTAGAGCAAATGTATAGGATTTAGTTCCGGGCATATTAAAATAATCAATTCCTTGGGCATTATCAGCTCCGAGCAAACTTGTTTCAGGATCTACACCTGTATAGTCGGTGCTTAGCCATAAGTTTCTGCCTGTAATAGAGATTTCAGCACTTGAAAAAGGTGTACTTTCAATAATTGACTTCGGTAAACGATAGCTGAGAGTTACTTCACGCAAACGAGTCCAGCCTGCATCTTCAATAAAATCTTCTGTATTGTCGCCAATAAATCCATTACCTCTTCCGCCTGAATACCAGTCTTGGTCTAGTGTAACCTCCATTGTATTGGGCAAACCGTCAATTACAGGATTTCCGTCTGCATCAAGATGCCCTGTAACGCCTGAATATACTTTTTTTGCACCTCTATCAGCTGTACCATCCGATGTACCAAAATAATACATTGCCGAACGGGTGCCATTCCAAAGAACGCCACCTTTTTTGATGTCCAAAAGAACTGAGAGTGTAATACCTTCATACGAAAATGTATTACGGAAGCCCATCGTCCAATCAGGTGTTGCACTGCCGAATGCTTTTTCTTTCGGGTCTAACATCGGGAATCCATTATTTGCATCGTTTGTATCGTTGCTGATAACAAGATTACCATTAGCATCTCGAAGGAAACCTTTTCCAAAAATAGTTGCGTATGGAAGACCTGCCACTGCACGAACAGAAGCACCTTCAAATCCACCTAAGAAAATATTTTCAACTCCGTCAGTTAGTGCTATTACTGTATTTGTGTTTTTTGCAAAATTTACTTGCGTATCCCAGTTGAAGCCACCGGTATTAATTGGGTTAGCAGTCAGCATAACCTCAATACCTTTGTTCTCCATTTCTCCGGCGTTTTTAAGGACAGCATTAAAACCTGAGGTAGCTGCTGTCGGAACTGAGAAAATTTGGTCAACACTGTTCTGTTTGTAATAACTAATATCAAGTCCTAATCGGTTTTCAAAAAAACGGAGATCAAGACCAATTTCAAGAGCAATTGTTTTTTCAGGTTTTAAGGCACTGCTGCCCAAGGTATTACCCTCCATATAGCCGACCAAACCACCGTAAGGAAATGAAATTCCGTTTGTCCAACCGTCACTGTAAAATCCTTGGCTATATGTTGTTATAGTAGAATAAATAGGGGCATCCTTACCTACAACAGCATACGAAAGGCGTAGCTTACCAAATGAGAAAACATCACTTTGGTCCATCAATTCGGTAAAAACAAAATTTACATTTCCTGAACCGTACATAAATGAGTTGTTGAGTGGATCTGGCAATGATGTTGACCATTCATTGCGAAGTGTTCCGCCAAAAAACAACATATCTTTGTATTTAATACTCAAGTCACCATAGAATGCCGCTGTGCGTTTAGAGCCGTAAATATCGCGGGAAATTTGCCCTTGAGTATTGGAAATATGATAAAAATCCGGCACAACCAAACCGTCACCCTGCACATACAATTGATTGCTGGACGTAGAGAACACATTATTACCAAGTAAAAGTGTACCCATCCAGTCGTCATTGATTTTTTTGTTGAAGGTGACTATCAGGTCGGAAGTAATATCTCGGTTGTAATATTCATCGTATGAAACTTGACCGGCAGGCAGAGTTCGAGAGCCAATTGCAAATGAACCGTCACGACGGTCACTATAAAAATCACCCCCCATACGATACATTATTTCAGCCCATTCGGAGGCAACATAATTTAGCTGAACATTACCGAGTACCCTATCTACATCATCTATGAACGGATTCTTGTTGACTGTCCAGAATGGATTGTCGTAACCTCCGCCACCACGATAATTACGTTGTCTTCTGTTATCTGCAAATTGGTATGTACTTTCATTATCAGCTGCCTCTTGTCCTTTGCCATTACCATTTGAATTATCAAATGTTGGCGGGGTTCGGAGCAAGCCAAGCATAATACCTGAAGTATTAGAACCTTGTTGAACTCTGCTGCCGCCTGAATTCATATAACTTATAGAACCCGATGCTTTCAAATTTGAAGCAATTCTTGCATCTCCTGCTATTTTTACAGTTGAGCGGGTAAAATCGTTATTTGGAACAATACCATATTGTTTTAAATTGGAGAATGAAAAATAATATGTACCTGCTTCACTTCCACCCGACATACCGAGTGAATTCGTATATGTTGTACCTGTCGTATAGAAATTATCGAGGTTGTCGTAGGGAGTTACAGGAATTTTGCCTGCAGGATTACTTGCACCTACAATATTGCCATTTTTGTCGAACCGATTCACACCTTGATCCCATTTTAAGGTATCAATTCTTGCTCCCCATGAAAGCGAGTTAGCTGTACTTGGATCTAAATATTGACCACCTGTACCTTGTGAATATATTTTCTGCATTCCCGGAAGCTGACTGGCTTGTTCAAAGCCAACAGATGTGTTAAAGCTGATATTAATTTTATCTCCTAATGCTGCAGACCCTCTTTTTGTCGTTATAATAATTGCGCCGCCAGAGGCACGCAAACCATAAAGGGCAGTAGCTGCCGGTCCTTTGAGAACAGTTGCTGATGCAACATCTTCGGGATTAAGGTCTATGGCACGGTTAGAGAATGCAACTCCAGAAAGAAGATTGTTCACGCCATTATCCGGATTGCCGCTTGCTAATTGAGAATTATCAATAGGAATACCATCTATAACAAAAAGAGGGGAGTTGTCACCGGTAATAGAAGATGCACCACGAATAATGATATTACTCGAAGCACCGGCAACTCCGGCTGAACTATTTATTTGTACACCGGCAGATTTTGCCGAAAGCGATTGAACTATATTGACTTCGCGCGATTGAGTGAGTTCGTGCCCGCCCACTTCTTGCACAGCATAGCCCACTGCCTTTTTCTCTTTTTCTATACCGACAGCAGTGACTACCACTTCATTCAGTTTCATTGCATCTTCTTCGAGCACAATATTAATTTCATTGCTTTGACCAATAGTAACTTCTTTCGTTTTCATTCCGAGAAGTTTAATGATAAGCGTAGTTGCACTTGTAGGAATTGTTAGTTTATACTTACCGTCTGCTTTTACATACGTTCCAATTGCAGTTCCTTTTACAAGTACGGTTGCCCCAGAAAGAGGTGTTCCTTGCTTTGAGGTAACCTTTCCGGTTATTTCCCGGTTTTCCTGTGCTGATATATCCAAACAGGAACATATCAGCAAAACAATAAACAAAGTAAAAATTGTTTTCATAGTTTATGATTCAATGTATTAAAGAAATTAGTTTTTTACAGATAAATACAAAATGCCTATGCCATACCTAAGTATTTAGGAACAGTTTAATTGTATTCTATATCAAAAAATGTAAAGGCGAGACAATAGAATTCATTGCAACCGTTAAAAGAAGGTTCGGCTTTTTTGTAGAGATGCGAATTTGAAAGAATATTCAAAAAATAAACTTTCCTAAATTATATATTTAGGAAGCATTAGGGCGGGCTTTCAGCAAAACAAGAAGAAATGAAGTAGAATCGGTTCATACATCCTCCGGAAATTAGTACAACAAGAATGCAACTACTGTGTTGCGTATAGTTTCGGCTATGCGTCTGTTGTCCGTCTCTGTCACAAAGGTCGCGAATAATCCTTCTAAAGAGTATAGGGGTGCGTGTGCATGGGGTTAATGATTCTTCGTAAAGACCTTTAATTCCATCAATTTATAACGTATGGTATGTAGTTATTTCTCCTTATAAAAAACTATTGTTTTAGTGTTATGAAATTATAATATGTTAAAATAAACAAAAAAAATCTGCAATGCAAATAATTTATAAAATCCAATTAAATCCTAATAAATGAATCATATTGATATACCAGTATATTACCGGAGAAACCATCAAAATACTGTCGAAACGGTCGAGAATACCACCATGCCCAGCAAGGATATTTGAACTGTCCTTTACCTCGGCATCGCGCTTTAAGAGAGATTCTGCCAGGTCGCCTGCCTGACCGATAGTACCAATGATTCCACCAAAAATTGCAGCATTGGTTATGGAGAGCGTTGGCAACAGCCATAAAGCTAC
>JACPWH010000164.1 GCA_016197185.1 Ignavibacteriota bacterium | reverse complement strand
TATTGAAAGTCGGCGGAGAAACGGTAACCGGCTCAATGCAAATTGTAAAATAAGCGGCGGCAGCGGTAAGAAGTAACATTCTTGCAGTAATACTAATCAGCCCTTTGAGATGCAACTCTCTAAGGGCTGATTGCGTTTAAGACGGATACTATGGACGGATCTCATTTTAAAAACTGATTCAGCAATTTGAGATATAGTTATAAGAAATAGAAATCATATAAAAATGTAAAAATTGCGACATAATTTCAGAAAAACACTGCCATATATGACAGAAACTAAAGACATAAATTCCGAAAAAGAAAAAAAACTGACAAGGAAAATGCCATATTTGTTGAAAAAACGTCATTTTCCGTGTAAATATTGAATTGGCACACATTTCGTAAGAACTGTTGGTGTAATTGCGCGATTGCAAAAAATATTATTAAGATTATACCCACTATTATAGGAGTTGTTATTATGACAATGTTGAAATTTGAACCATTACGTGGCTTTGAAGCCCTTACTCGCAAGATGAATGATTTTGTAGGCGATATTGAAAAGGGTGTTCGTTTTGAAATAGGTGATTTTGCTCCCCGAGTAGATATATCAGAAGATGAAAAAAATATTTATCTACATGCTGAACTTCCTGGGATTGCAAAAGAAGATGTGAAGGTATCGGTAAATGAGGAAAGAATGCTTACCTTAAAAGGTGAAAAAAAACGCGAAGATAAATCAGAAGGAAAGAATTTTGTTCGCATTGAACGTAACTATGGCAGTTTCGTTCGTTCGTTTATGCTTCCTGAAAATGTAAATTTTGAATCAGTTCAAGCGAAATTTGAAAATGGGGTTTTGGAAGTTACACTCCCAAAAAATGAACCTGCAAAACCAAGAGAAGTCACTGTAGAGATTAAATAAAAGATAAATTTCTTATAGCAAGAAGGATGTAAAGAAATTGATAACTTGTTCCTTCTTGCTATTATTATGTAAAAATTAAAAAATATCAAATAGCAAATTAATATACTTATATTTTCATATTATTTAAAAGGACAATGCAATGAGTAAAACAATCGGAATTGACCTTGGAACAACAAATTCCTGTATATCGGTAATGGAAGGCGGTTCGCCAATAGTGATTGCAAACAGCGAAGGTGGACGCACAACACCATCAGTAGTAGGATTTTCCAAAAATGGAGAACGTTTAGTGGGGCAAGCTGCAAAACGTCAATCAATAACAAATCCTAAAAACACTGTATATTCGATTAAACGTTTTATGGGAAGACGATACAGCGAAGTTGGTGAAGAAGCGAAAATGGTCCCATATACAGTAAAAGCTTCAACTGATGGGAATACAGTGAGCGTGGATATTGACGGACGTTCGTATTCACCTCAAGAAATTTCTGCAATGATTCTCCAAAAAATGAAGCAAACTGCAGAAGATTACCTTGGACAAAAAGTAACAGATGCAGTAATTACTGTTCCTGCTTATTTCAATGACGCTCAGCGTCAGGCAACAAAAGATGCAGGTGAAATTGCGGGATTGAATGTTAAAAGAATTATTAACGAGCCGACTGCTGCTGCTCTCGCTTATGGCTTGGATAAAAAGGGTCAAAATATTACTGTAGCTGTCTATGACTTGGGCGGAGGTACATTTGACGTTTCGATTTTGGAACTTGGGGACGGTGTATTTCAGGTAAAATCAACGAATGGTGATACTCATTTAGGTGGTGATAATTTTGACCAGAGAATGATTGATTTTCTTGCAGATGAATTTTTCAAACAAGAAAAAATTGATCTTCGAAAAGACCCGATGGCTCTTCAGCGACTTCGCGAAGCTGGTGAAAAGGCAAAAATTGAACTCTCTCAAATGCTTCAGACGGATGTAAACCTTCCGTTTATTACAGCAACAGCAGATGGGGCAAAGCACCTTAATATAACAATATCCCGTGCTAAATTTGAATCTTTATGTGCTGATTTGTTTGAGAAAACACTCAAACCATGCGAAATGGCAATTAAGGATGCTAAAATCAATCCAAGCCAAATTGATGAAGTCATATTGGTGGGAGGCTCTACCCGTATTCCAAAAATTCAAGAACTTGTAAAGAATTTCTTTGGGAAAGAGCCTTCAAAAGGTGTAAATCCTGATGAAGTTGTTGCCGTAGGTGCAGCAATTCAAGGTGGAGTATTGACAGGTGATGTAACAGATGTGCTATTGCTTGATGTAACTCCGCTTACACTTGGAATTGAAACTCTCGGTGGTGTTATGACACAAATGATTCAAGCGAACACCACAATTCCAACTAAGAAAACTGAGACATATTCCACAGCTTCTGACAGCCAAACTTCGGTCGAAATTCATATCCTACAAGGTGAGCGACCAATGGCGCGCGACAACCGTTCATTAGGTAAATTCCACCTTGACGGAATCCCTCCCGCACCACGCGGTGTTCCGCAAGTGGAAGTAACATTTGATATTGATGCCAATGGAATTCTCCATGTTTCTGCAAAGGACAGAGCATCAGGAAAAGAGCAAAATATCCGTATCACATCTTCAAGTGGATTAGATAAGAGTGAGATTGAAAAAATGCGCCATGATGCTCAGGAACATGCAACCGAGGATAAAAAACGCAAAGAAGAAATTGAAATGCGTAACCAAGCGGATAATCTTATTTATTCAACTGAAAAACAACTTAAAGACCTGGGAGATAAGATTCCTGAGGATCACAAATCTAAGATTGAAGAAGCAAAAGAACGTCTTTCTGACGCTGTGAAAAACAATCCTTCTGATGTGAGAGCAGCGATGGATTCACTTAATCAAATTTGGAGTGAAGCATCTACCAAAATGTATGAGCAAGCTGCACCTCAAGATGGACAAGCTGCGGGTGGATCAGAACAATCTAATGAGCCCAAAGTTGAAGAAGCTGATTATACAATCGTAGATGAGAAGTAATCAGTTTGAATTGAGGGTAAGGTAATAATCTCCCTTCAGAAATTAAGCGCGGATGTGGTAATGATTTACCCGCCGCGCTTTTTTTATGGCATATTGATAAGGGGGCGAAATGTAAATACCGGTTCAATCATTTTAGCATCTACAGCACATAAATATACTATAAATGCGACGCATATATAAGTGGCTATAGTTATCCAAATCGTAGAGCCGTAGAATTTCAATGCAGTTCCTGCAGATGCTTTGGGGGTGAATTTCCCACCGGAAATATCGACCATCGAGAACATTTCATCTATTAGGAGGTGTGTAAGAAATCCGATAAGAGCACTTGATGCAGCAATGTTTTGTACAAGACTTGGTGAATGTCTAAATGCCAAAAAAACCAAACCGCTCCATATTATCGCTGCAGGAATACTATGGATAATTCCACGGTGAACTGTAAAACGCTTTATTATTTGTTTGATAAAAAAGCGAGATGAGAGGTAAGTACCAAAAGATAGAAGTAAAATTTGAGATGCACTTAGGTCATTAACGGATAATGCCTGTAATACAAAAACTGGTGCCAGTGCGCCAGCAATGCTCACTACATATTCAGTAGGTTTACTCATCGGACTATCCACATCAGGCATCAATCCACCAATGCCACACAATGTTGCACAAGCAAGAGAGTCAATCGGAGTTGTATGGAATAGGTAGAATGCACCACCTCCACATGCAATGCCTGCTATCACAGAACCTGTAAGGTGATGAACAAAATTACCCATTAGATTAAAATTCAAGATTAGATAGGAATTTCTAATTTACTTTGCCGGAACAAGGAAAAATACAACTAAAAACAAAATACTCAGCATAAATAAAGTACGCCGAGCACGGGCAGGGTTTACTTCCTTGTAATGATGCCAGATATGAGCAAGAGAATAACAAACGGCAACAATAGCAGCAGTTAGTATTACAATCTCGAACGGTGTGACGATTGTGGGAAGAAAGTGCTTGATTCCCACATTTGCGACTGTACCGTAAATGAGCATTCCTTGTAACAGATAAATAAAAAGAGATTCACGTCCGCATAAGAGAAGTAAATCCGAAATGCGCTGAAAACGTCGAAAATAATCTTCCGTGAGATATAATAATCCGAAAACTGCAATGATACCCGAAGTACGGAAAAGAGCGTGTCCGGGGGAAGCAAACCACCAATCCTGCCATCCCGGATATTGAAAAGGTAAATCCTTGATGATAAAAATAATAATAGGGCTGATTAATCCTACTACTGCAAGTCGTTTTGCAAATTGTTTTTGGTTTGCTGTTTGCATAAATAACCCTGTTACTGCAGCTCCTGCAAAGAAATAACCGCCCCATGGAAATAGCGGAAATGGTGAAACCGATTGACGGGCAAATAAAGTTCCCGGGAATACTGGCATTATTTGAAATATCTCAAGCCTCCAAATAAGAGGTGTAGCGAAGAAAATACAGAGTGCCAAAAGTCCGAATACCCATACAAGTGGAGTCTTTCTGGGGAGAACAAGGACAAGTATTAGCGCAATAAGTGATGAATATACTATACAATGCAAAACATCACATTGGAGAATGGAAAGAACTTGCTCGGGAGTAGAATGGATAATCCGCCAAAAAGAGAACTCAGGAAAATGTGCCCAGTATGCAGCAGCTAAGATAAATCCTAATCTCTTGAGATATAACCACAATGGCGGTGCGAATTTTTTGTATTCTTCTACCTTGCGAGAGGCAGCAATCCAAAAACCTGCTCCTGCACAAAAGATAAAACAGACAGCTACAAATCCATTGGAAATACTCACTGTACTAAAAATCCATCCACTGTGATACCGATCGTTTAGAAAGGAATTAACCAAATGGGTCTCTATCATCCAAATTGCTGCGAGACCTCTCAGCAAATCTATGAAAATTAATCGTTGTTTAGGTAAAATTGTAGCAGTACTCATCAATTAAGGTTATAGTTTTAGATTATATTCGTTCTATATTCTCAGCAAGTAAAGCCATTACTGCCATTCGTACAGCTACACCGTTAGTGACTTGCTTCTGAATCACAGATTGTACTGCACGAGCCACATCATGGTCTATCTCCACACCATAATTAACGGGACCGGGATGCATGATCAGCAAATCAGGTTTCCTAAGCAGGTGTTTCATTTTAACACCGAAGAAGTTAGAAAATTCCTCTAAACTTGGAAGCAACCCACTTGCCATACGCTCTCGCTGAATACGGAGGATGTTTAGAGCATCTGCCCATTCTACTGCATCGTCAATTTTACGGAATTGTGATACCTTCCAATTTGATACATCATGCGGAAAGAGAGTACCGGGTGCGAGCAATCCAACATTTGCTCCGAGAGTTTTTAATAGGATGGCAGTAGATCGTGCCACGCGGCTATGGAGAATATCACCGACAATACATATATTCTTTCCCGTAAGATCGCCAAAGTGCTGTTGCATCGTCAGAATATCCAGTAAACCTTGAGTTGGATGCTGGTGCTGTCCATCGCCTGCATTAAGGAACGAACAATCGGAGAATCCGCTCATGAAGTCAACTGCTCCCGAAAAAGAATGTCTTACAACCCACATATCCACACCCATTGCATCAATTGTATTCAGTGTATCAATAAGAGATTCACCTTTCGACAGACTGCTTGCTGATGCAGTGAATGAAAGTACATCTGCGCCTATTCGTCTTGCTGCCAATTCAAATGATAGTTTTGTACGGGTAGAACCTTCAAAAAAAGCACTGACAACCGTCTTGCCGCGAAGGAAATCGTATTTTGGAGTGGTTGAAATTCCTGAGTTCAGGAACTCCTGTGCGCGTGTAGTAATTATATGAATATCTGATTTAGAGAGTTGACTTGCAGAAAGCAGATGTTTGTGAGGAAAGATGTTTGCCATAATAATACGGTAACGTATAACAAAGTATTCTGCAAAAATATCATTTACTCACGAAGTTTTGGGTATATCGCATAATAAAAAAGCCGTTCACTAAGGAACGGCTTTCAAGATGATAGGCAAGTTATTGCCGACAAGGTCCATAATCACTGTTTCTTAGGCAGTAACAGTATCATTCATTGCCATTGACGACTGTTTTGAGTGATTTACCGGGAGCGAATTTCGGCACGTTCCTTGCAGAAATATTAACTGCCTCACCGGTTCGTGGGTTTTTACCTGTTCGCGCGCTTCTTTTGGAAACAGCGAAAGTGCCAAAACCAATAAGCGAAACTGATCCGCCTTTTCCTAACTGCTCGGTAATTGCACTAACAAATCCGTTGAGTGCTTTTTCACTATCCACTTTGGTCAATCCAGAGCTTGCAGCAATACTTGCGACTAATTCCTGTTTATTCACGGATGCCCTCCCTTCCATAATTTTTTACAATAGTTGATTGCGCCGCAAAATTACTTTAATTTATGGTACATATCAAGTTTTTTTTTATAGAATCGTAATTTTGTTGAAAATCTATTATAATAGGCATGTTATGGCTTACAAACGCGATGCAGCAATAATCTCTGAAAGTGAATCAAAAAAGGAAATATGCGGATGTAATCAAATCGAGAATATAGAAAAAAATAGGGATTTGCTGATAAAAAATACTATATTGCTTGATAAATGATTGTACCTTTGCTAAATTACTTCGATTGGGAATTTAGTACATAATTCTTCATAAATAACTTCCATTTTGTACTCTGCAACAAATCCAAAATTTGATTGTTTTGTAAATGCAGCAGTTTAGTATATGAAAAATAAAGACTTATGACAAATGAACAAGTAATGGCAAGGGTAATTGAGCTTGCGCTTCATGGAACTGGCAAAGTTAGCCCAAATCCTCCGGTAGGGTGTGTGCTGGTTAAAAACGGACATATTATCGGCGAGGGGTGGCATAATGAGTATGGTGGAGGTCACGCAGAGGTAGAAGCGATTTCGAATGCAATTGAAGATGTAGGGGGTGCTACAGCAGTAGTTACACTCGAACCGTGTTCACATTTTGGAAAAACTCCCCCATGCGCCGATTTACTGATTCAAAAAGGGATAAAACGAGTTGTTATAGGAATTGAGGATGTGAACCCGCTTGTTGCAGGCAACGGAATTACAAAATTGCTGAATGCAGGTGTTGAAGTGGAAGTTGGAACTATGGCAGAAGAATGTGCATGGCTCATACGGTATTACATAAAAAACATTACTACAGGAATGCCGTATGTTGTGGCAAAAATTGCCCAAACAATAGACGGCTGTATTGCTACCGAAAATAGGGAATCACAGTGGATAACCTCAGAGGAAAGTCGTAGGGAGTCGCACGCACTTCGAAATGAATTGGATGCAGTATTGATAGGGAGAGCAACTGCGCTTGCAGATAATCCTTCGCTTTCGGTGCGGAACGTAATTGGTAGGCAACCTTGGAGAATAATATTGGATACACACTTATCTCTGCCTATAACGTTGAATGTTTTTACGGATATGTTTCGCTCTCGAACGATTATTTGTTGTGCAGAGCATAAAGTAAATGGAAGAAAAGCTGACGAGCTGCGAAGTGAAGGGGTGAAGATTATTGGTGTAGAAACCGATGAAAATGGTTTGATTAATCTCCGAGTTGCTTTGTCCCGACTTTCGGATGAGTTTAGGATTGCTTCTGTTATGATAGAAGGCGGCTCTATGCTGTTTTCATCATTAGTAAGCAGATCATTAATAGATGAATATCATTTCTTTATTGCTCCTATGCTTTTCGGCAAGGGAATAAGGACGTTCGGAGAATATTCGGCAGAAACACTTGCATCGAGTAAAAAGTTAAAAATCATTTCTTTCCGGCAAAGTGGGGATGATTTACTTGTTGTCGCGGTGTAAGTCACAATTATCATACAACAAAATCAAAATCTAAAAATTCTATAAATACATCAAGGAAATTAAATGAAATTTTTATTTGCAATTGTAGCAATTCTTGTAATAAGCAGCGCAAGCAGTTACTCGCAGAATATTAAAGCAACCACTCAAGAGGGCAAGGAAGTTATCCTCTCGCCTAACGGCACATGGAAATACTCCGACCCAAATATGATTAAAACAAATTCAAAACCGGCTTCATCCACAAAGTCGGTTAAAAGTTCTGTTGTAAAAGGATTTGAATTTTGGATGGACGGGAAAAAATGGATAACAGCTAAGAAGAAGGACACAGAGAATGCCGAGTTTCAGTTCAATCATATAGATGGTAATTGCTCAATTATGATTTTTTCTGATAAAAGCTATGTTCCTGCAGATGATTACAGTCAGCAATTTATTGATAACTTACATACAAGTTCACCGGATGCTAAAATTGTAAATGAAGAGAAAAGAATTATCAATGGAGTAGATGTCCGTTTCGTTTCGGTTGATGCCGTTTTTGATAAAATAACATTTCGTTATTTTATCTGTTTTTACTCCGGTAAAAAAGGAACTACTCAGATAATATCCTATACCCCCAAAAATATTTTCCCTGAGTTTGAAAAGGAAATTATTGATTTTATGAGCGGGTTTGTGATAAAAAATTGAGGTATGAGAGGACTGTAAGAATGAAAAAATTAGTAGGGACAGGTCTAGTTGCCTGTCCCTACTTTTATTTTAGATTGTGTATTGTCAATATCAATTATGGATGTACTTAATCAAAATATTGAGTTACAGTAAATACTTAAAAAAATAAGTATCATTATACTTCGACTGTCCCGGCATGGCTTCCGGTTACG
>JACPWH010000172.1 GCA_016197185.1 Ignavibacteriota bacterium | reverse complement strand
ATTTTCGTAAGTTATCTATGGCTTTCATTGATAAGCAAAACCCCTCATCGTTATATTTCCCAAAGATGTTGCCATGCGCCATTTGCTCCTAATTTTGTTCCTTATTTTTCAACTATCCCCGGGTATAGTCATTGCTTCGCAATTTGATGCACCCTCACGCGGATTCATTGAAAATCGTGGACAAATTATCAGCACTAAAAATAAACCCGTGCCGGAAATAAAATTCTATTCGGGTGCAAGCAGTGGCATTCATGCTTATTTCACATCCAACGGCGTAAGCTATGTATTCCAAAAAGTCGGAGCAAAACCAAAAAAAAATACAAAAACAAAAAACGAACTGAACTCTTTTTCCAACAATATTGATGTTTCTCCCTCGGAAGTATATCGAATTACCGGTGCAAATATTAAACGCACAGGTCAAGCAATAAACGTAACTACACCAATCGGTTCACTCCGTGATGAAGCTCCGGTGTCATATCAAAACAGCATCAAAATACAAACTGAATTTCATCAAACAGGAGGAGATTTTGGATTCACTGTAGCTGAATACGACCATACTCAAACTCTTGTTATCGACCCGATGGTAGTCTGGGGAGTCTATCAGAATGAGGTGGTTGCAAATACCGGACTTTTGGGAATGAGGGTGGATTTGACAGGTAATGTCATTATTACGGGCAAAGCACCAAATAATTTATTTCCTACAACACCCGGTGTAATCCAACCGGTTTATGCAGGAAACTCCGACTGCTATATTGAAAAATTCGATAAAGACGGAATACGTAAATGGGCAACTTATTACGGAGGTAGCGGCATCGAGCCAATAGTGACTCCGGGATTATTTACAAACTGTCTGGCTCTTGATGCCAATAACAATATCGTTTTCGTTGGGTCAACATCGAGTACTGATTTCCCTGTACTCAATAATGCCACTACCCAAAAAACATACGGTGGCGGCAGTATGGATATGTTCATCGTTAAATTATTTACTGCCGACGGAACTCCTGAATGGGCAACATATTACGGTGGCTCTAATGACGACCAGGCATTAGGAGCAACGGTAGATTTTTCAAGTAAGGTAATTGTAGTCGGTAATAGCTCTTCATTAAACTTCCCTACTTTTGGAACTGTTTTTCAGCAGAACAATCCATCAGGGAACAGTACAGGAGTAATTGTAAAATTGAATCCCGCAGGTGAAAAAATATGGGCTACGTTTTGCGGGGACATTACAGGCAATACCGGTTCCGATTACCTTGCATCTGTCGTTTCAGACAATGCCGGAAATATTTATGCAACAGGAAGTACAACCCGTTCATTTCCTACAACTACGGGAACTTATCAGCCTACTAATGCTGCAACAGATAAAAAAATTACCGTTACTAAATTGGATCAAAACGGACAACAAGTTTGGGCTACTTTTCACGGTCGTGGAATCGGAAATGATATAATTTGTGACAATTCAAATCTCTATGTTGTAGGAACAAGTGGATTTCAAGGAACATTTAATGTTACTGCCGGATTTTCAAACGCAGTAAAAGGTGCAGCAGATGTCTGCATTTTCACGCTTGAAAATACCACAGGCAACAGAAATGCAAATTCGTGGTCGCGCCTTTTCGGTGGAACGGGTCAGCCGTTAAATTGGCAATACGGTTCGATAGATTACGGAATGAACATTGCCTTTGATCCGGCAGGCAATCTATGGGTTGGAGGATTGGCAGCAAATTCCACCGATTTTCCTGTAACAACCAACACCTCCGTTCCTGCATGGGCATATTCCATCCAACAAGCATATTCAGGTGGAAATACTGATGGTTTTTTTGCACAATTCGACAAAGCATCGGGGAATGTTCTCTATTGCTCACTATTCGGCTCTATTGATCAGGATTATGGCGGTTATGCTTTCCCATACGGGAATACAAATATATTTTATGGCATAAATTCTTTTAATGACGGTAACGCTTCTACCTACCCAATCCCGATTTCACGAAGGCTTGGTACACCATACAGCATCACCATAACTAAAATTTGTACATCAACAGGTATCAATGCAGATGCCGGAGCGGACTCAGTGTTATGCTCAGGCGATACGATTCGAATTGGCAGTGCACCGGTAAACGGACTTTCCTACAGTTGGAATACCCGCACCAATCTTTCTGACTCTACAATTGCAAATCCTAAAGTATTTCTTAAAAACGCAGGATTAACCCCGATTGCTACAAAATTTAACCTTCTCACGAGTGACGCTGCCGGATGTTATGGGGCTGATACGGTTACACTAACAGTAAAGCCCGGACCAACTGTTATCTTTGGAGTTCAGCAGCAGCAATGTATTGGAACTATTGGCTCTTATTCTTTAACCGGAATATATTCAACTGTGAAATCTGATGATAAATTTAGCTGGGAAGCACGTGGAGGGAATATACTTGGAGATAACACCCAACAAACAGTTTCGATACTATGGACAAATGTTGGGATTGATACTGTCTATATGACTGTTACGAATGGTTTTGGTTGCTCTGCCCGGGCACGGATTTTGGTTGATGTGTCTCCATTACCTGTTGCAGATGCCGGTCAGGATTTTGAAATTTGTGAAGATTCAAGTATAGTACCGTCAGCTTCAGCTTCCGGAGGAATCGGAACATTGAGATATTTATGGACTCCTGCAAATGGTATTTCTTCTGTGACCGATCTTCGTCCAACAATAAAACCATCAAAACAGATAAGTGATTATGTGTTAACAGTTACCGATTCCCGGGGATGTATTCGCAGTGACACGATGCGGATAGTTATGAATTCCAAACCGGTTGCCTTTGCAGGAAATGATACGGTAATTTGCCGAGGGGAAAGTTTGATGCTTTCTGCTGTTCCGAGTGGAGGAACTCCACTCTGACGTTCGCTCCTCCATTATTGGATTTTGGTCAGTTGGACGGCTGTACTTCATCTTTGGAAAAAGCTGTTACTATTATCAATAACACTATAGGAACTGGGCGGTTAACCGGAGCAACATCAAATGATGCCTCATTTAGTGTCACCACCGGATTTCCGATTGATATCGCAGCCAATAAAAATATTGATGTAAAAATAAAATTCTCTCCGGTAGCCGAAGGTATTCGAAATGGTACAATTACATTTAGGGGAATCCCATGTGGTCTTACTCTGCCAATTCAGGTAGAAGGTGATAAAGTTGATATTGCTGTAAAAAATACTCCCGCCGGAGTGGATTTTGGACAAAGTTTTACTTGCAGTAATAGGATTTCAGATACAATAATCGTGATTTACAACACAGGTAATAGTATTCTCAACCTCGGGCAACCGATTGCTTCGCCACCTTATACAATTGTAAGTCCGGCTTCATTCCCTCAATCTGTAAAAATCGACGACAGTATAAAAGTTATTATTCGTTATGCTCCGGTCATTGATGGCAATTTTAGCCAAACAATTCGCTTCCCGTATTCGGAAGGTATTTGTAATGATGAGATAAAAATATCAATGAACGGAGTAAGTATTCCTCAAAGCATAAAATTGAATCCGGCAACTATACAGTTTCTACCACTTGTAGATTGTGAATTATACCGTGATACAACAATTACTATCGAGAATACAAGTGCTGCTGATATTCAATTGGATTCAAGTATCGGTGGGGGAATAAGCAGAGTAATGTCACCAATCTTGCCATTTACACTAAAATCAGGGGAAAAGCAAATTTTCAAAGTTCGTATTGAGCCAAAGAACGCGGGCGTATTTACCTCAACACTTCTTTTTGTTTACAACCCATGTAATAAAAAAGATTCTGTGGAATTTTCGGGTGAGAAACAGGGGACAAGTTTTGTAATAGCGGATACAGTAGATGCCGGAGAAATTATCGGCTGTGTTAAGAATTTTTCTACGGTTAATCTCACATTGGAAAACACAAGTACAAATGGTTTAGACGGAACTGTAACTTCCATCACAACAGGCAGTTCAATTACGACCACCCTAGCTCAAGGCAGTATTGTAGCAAGTAAAACAAAAATTAATTTCGATATTACCGTTACCCCTGTTAAGAATGGTTTGTTTATAGATTCGATGAAAATTATACTTAATCCTTGTGGAATTACCAAAACCGTCTATTTTAAAGGATTAAGAACTGATGTTGTTCTTCGGGGTGATTCACTTAATATGAATTTTGGGAAAGTCAAAATTGGAACTAACATACCTAAAACAATTTTCTTTAGAAATACCGGCAGCACTCCCCTAACCATTACGACTATCTCAAGTCTTGCTCCGCCTTTTTCCATAATTGATACCCTCCCATCAATACCTGCGGTATTGCAACCCAACGATACTTTAAAACTTACTGTAAATTACAATGCTATTGAGGGAGTACAAAAAACAAAAGTTTTTGCATTCGGAACAACTCCTTGTGACGCGTCTGATAGTATTTCGATTCAAGGCGAAGGAATAAACGATTCAACGCAAACCATTATAAAATTTGGAGATATGGGAGTGGATGTAGGCGACAAGGTAAAACTTGCTTTAATTCTTATGAAACAAATGGGACTTGAGCAATCGGGAGCAACAAAATTCAGTGCGAAAGTACGCTTTAACAAACACATCCTCCATATAACAGACCCATCCTATGTATGTTCGAGCAGTTCTCTACCTGAGATTTGCGAATTGCAATTTTCGGGTGATTACCAAACTGGAAGTGATACACTCATTACTATACCCGCAGAAGCTACATTAGGCGATGTTGAAAGTACAAACTTGGAACTTATCGATTTTCAATGGCTGAACGGTAATGTTCCCGTAGAGGTAGTCCCCAAAAATGGTGAATTTAGGTTGAATAATATATGTCTTGCCGGGGGGACAAGGCTCTTTAGATCAACTGCTCCTGTCAAATTAAATGTTACTCCTAATCCATCGAACGGGAAAGTTGAAATCGAATATATTTTACGTGAAAAATCGGCTGTTAAAGTTTCATTAACAGATATTTTGGGTCGTCCGGTAATGCTTATAGAAGATGCAGTTCATGAATCAGGTACATATAATAAGACTGTTGATATTGGAGATAAGGGTGACGGAATATATTTTCTGACGATGCAGTGCCCGAATGTAGTGAAGACAATTATGATGAGTATAGTGAAATAATTGGAAATTGAACTTAACCTTAGTACATCATCATGAAATTTGGTTTTTTACTCTTTAGCATTATCTGTCTTACTACTCTCCCGCTCTTTGCTCAATTTGCAATTGACACAAATATTTCACTATCACGATATGGTATCTATGGGAATGGTGCATTAAATTTTCACTCGGCGGATTTCCGTGAATTCCCAGGTGTGCCTAACTGTTGTCCGAAATTTACAACCGGAATTGGAACAGGTTTGTCACTTGGTGTTTTATATGATTTACCTATTAGCAGCAAGCAATGGTATTTTTCCCTGAGAGCAGGATACGAAGATTATAGTGCCAAATTAACAACTCGTGAATCCATATTGCTTGAAGGAGGAATTCCCGGCACATTTGAACATCGTGTTACATCTAAACTTGCTTCTGTCGGAGTCGAATCGTGGCTTGGATATGAGGTATTACCAAATCTTACCATATCAACAGGAATTCGAACCGGTTATGTAGTTAGAAGCGATTATTCGCAAATCGAAGTGATAGTTGAACCGGCAGATTATGGAGTTTTTTCTAACGGACAAAGTTCACGGAATGATACCTCCGGCATCATTCCGAATGCAAACAAGATTGCATTAAATATGCTTTTCGGTGTCAGTTATCAATTGCCCCTTAATGTAAATAAGACCCTTTTTCTTGTCCCTGAATTACAGTTTTCTTATGGTTTAAGTCAAGTTATAAGGGGTTACGATTGGCAGGCTCTCAGCGTACATTTTGGAATAGCTCTCAAATATTCACCCAAAAATTCACCTAAAATTCCTTCAATAGAACCTGAAGAATCTAAACCTGAGATTCCAGTAATTACCGAAAACAAAGTTGCCTCTGATAATGTTGCCACAGATATGGTTGCCCCGTATGTTCCTGACACAAAAACGACTGCTCTCGGAACAAAAAGATCTGCACTTACAGCTTCGTTAACAGCAGTAGGTGTGGGATACGAGGGTAATGAACACCCTCTTGAACTGATAAGAATAGAGGAATTTGCCTCTACTGCCCTCCATCCGTTACTGCAATATGTTTTTTTTGATGAAAATTCTGCGGAAATTCCCGAAAAATATTCAAGAATAGGACCTGAATATACAAACAAGTTTTCACTCCTTGATTTTCTCGGTTCAAACTCAATGGAAGTCTATTACGGTCTCCTGAATATTGTAGGATACAGAATGAGAACCGCCCCCCACTCAACAGTTACTCTTACAGGATGTAACAGCAACGAGGGAATTGAGAAAAACAATAAAGCACTTTCAAGAGCTCGTGCTGAGAGTGTAAAGAAATACCTGACTGATGTTTGGGATATTTCACCGAAGCGTATAAAAATCAAGCAACGAAACTTACCTTCGAAACCATCCAATTCATCTATTCAAACAGGATGCGAAGAAAACAGGCGAGTAGAGATTTCCTCTGATGAAGGTGAAATTATTACTGCAATTGTTCTTGGGGATACACTTCGTACAATTACTCCGCCAATTATCAGATTTCATCCTAAAGTTAATAAAGATGCAGTTTTATCCGAATGGAATATTTCTACTCTTCAACAGCGAAAAATCTCGATGAGATACGAAGGTAAATCTACACTTGATACAAATGTCGATTGGAAAGTAACAAGGGAATCGGGTGGCAGAAGAGTGGCGGATACTATTGAATATTCTTTTAATGTGAGAGATAGTATCGGACAAGATACCACTATTTATGGAATAGTTCCCGTAGAACAAGTGACTATTCAAAAAAAACGAGATGAAAAATTGACGGATAAAAAAATTGACCGTTACAATCTAATTCTATTCGATTTTAATAGATCTGATATTGATAAACGTAATATGTCTATCCTCACGTTTGTCAAGAATCGGATTTCTCCCGATTCTCGTGTTTCCATTACCGGTTTTACCGACCAAACCGGAGATGAAGAATATAATACACGGCTTGCACAAATGAGAGCCTCCTCCGCAGCCCAAGCATTAGGATTAAAAGCTAAACTTATTCCCAGACAAAGCGAGCAATACTTTTTAAATATAACACCGGAAGGTCGCTTTTATAACCGTACTGTTGAAATTCAAGTGGAAACCTCCACAAAGTAACTACTGCATTTTACCTCCTCCTCTCTTCACATTTCTTCTCTACCTCCAATCAAAATTATTCCTCATATTGAGACGCTTTTATTT
>JACPWH010000163.1 GCA_016197185.1 Ignavibacteriota bacterium | reverse complement strand
GTAGTGTTGGATAGTGTTGGATAGTGTTGGATAGTGTTGGATAGTGTTGGATAGTGTTGGGTATTGTTGGGTAGTGTTGGCTAGTGTTGGGTAGTGTTGGGTAGTGTTGGCTAGTGTTGAGTAGTGTTGGATAGTGTTGGGTATTGTTGGGTATTGTTGAGTAGTGTTGGATAGTGTTGGATAGTGTTGGCTTGATTAACTGTTGCCCGATTTTGATGCTGAAATTATCTACAGAATATTTCAAATATAGATTTTCTAATCGGTTGAGGAGGGTGTTATACGGATTCTTTACATCAAATAAACCGAGTTCGTAACGATTGGGAGCAAGTGTAGCAGAATCTATCGCTGCAAGATCGGAGGAAAACAGATTATACATAAAAAAGCCGCTGATTCCCACTTGAAAATTATGGAAAGGATATGACTCATATCCGATACCTATACCTATACCGTCAGCATAAGCATCATTCAATCCGGCAGCATTATCGGTAATCATTGTTACATTGCGAATATGACCCGAAATTGTGCCATGTTGCAACGCAGTTTGTAAACTTGTGGTATCCATCCCAGTCTGCGAATATGCAGAAGATGAAAATAGAATTATGAAAACAAATACGAAATATCGAATCATGGTTTCTTTTAAAATCAGGATTTCATTACATGGCTAAGACAAAGTAATATTCTTAAATATTACGTGGTAACATGAGACTTTTACGGCTATTAAATTTTTGAGCCAAAAGGTTATCCGGCGAAACGATTTGTAATAACTGTGAGAATCAATCTCGTTTCAGCTAAAGTACAATGCAAATTACGTAAAAATAGCCGGAGGGGGAAATAATGGAGATGTTTATGCAGATAATGCCGGAATAAGTGTTATTATAATTCCTTGTAAGTAATAGGACTAAAACAACTGGAACATTACATTCAGAAAAATTATCTTCATGAAAAATTTGGTAAATAATTGGATGTTTCGACAAGCTCTGAGCATGACAAATACATTACGTTACACTAAGCGGATACGTTGTTTAAATCTTCGCAAAAATAACCGAGTTCTATTGCCCGTTTATTTTTGTCACGGCACTTATTTAACTAACCGAAATAAAATAACAAAAAACCCTGCCTCAATAACAATTGAAGTAGGGTTTAAATATAAACTGTTGCCGTTCTTTATTTCTTAGCGGCAACTTTACGGGCTTTCTTTACTTCAGCGGCTGAAACCAACCCGCCGTTATTTCCCCAACTGTTAAGCACATAAGTGATTGCAGCAGCAGCATCATCATTTGTATAATTAGCAGGAAGAGGCACCATTACATTGTTGAATTTTTTACCGTTTACCGTAACGGAACCTTTCAAACCGTTGCTCACATTATCAATGATCGTTGCTTTAGGATTTTTTTTGATATAATCTGAACCTGCAAGCGGCGGATATACATTAGGTAAACCCAAACCTGTGGGCTGGTGGCAAGTTTGGCAATATGCCTTATAGACTTCACCGCCACGTTTCATAAGAGCAGCTTTATCTTGTCCTTTTGCGATGCTTGTACCAAATACAGCAAGACATAGCATCATACATCCCAACATTATTGAGACTGAGCGAAAATTTTTCATCAAAAACTCCTAAAATTGAATAATAGTGCCGTTTGTACTTTAATAAACCCGACGGCAAGGCGGTTTCCATTTACAAAATTAATAAAAAGCGAGCGAAGCATAACTAACAGCAGATTTCTGTTCGCGTTCATTCCATTGCTCATAATAGAGGATTTCGCCTCGTTCCGGTTGTAATGTTTCGAGCATCATATAGTTTGGCGATAATCCGCAAATTTTCCATTTGTCGTTTACTTCGGCAATATCCTTAAAGAATTTGCTATGATTACAATTGGCTAAAGAGTTGAGCAAAACCTCATCTTCATTCTGTAATGTAGGAAGCACGGGTTCTGCATCAAACTGATCACCAAACTTGCGTCCTATATGTGCCAAATCTCCGCTTGAAATATAGACAGCATTTCTTCCAGATTGCTCAACTACATTTCGGACTGCTGCAGCAAATTCTTTGACCGGAGGATGTTCATTCGGTAAAATTCCTTGTTTAATGAATGAATGGAAGGACGTAACGAGGATAGGAAGAATTGTGAATTTTTTTCTTGCAAAACAATGCTGAAGGAAAATTAATTCTAATTCAATCGAATGTTCCGGTTTGTGAGCAATATCATTTGATGTCAATTTGAATGGAAAAGAATGACGAACAGCACTAAGCAGTTCACGGTCGGTTTCTACGATTCCGAGCGGAGTTTCAAAATCTTTTGTAGTCGGGATGAATAAATCGTAATTAGCATAATGTGATGTGGCGAATATTATGAACAAATCTGCTTCACTTTTGCTGATGGCATTATATGCAGGGGCATACGCTGTGCTGCCAACACGCAGGTCAATGTGAGGAGCAATTATTCCGCGTGCCGGAATTGTCAGCTCCTGTGAAGTACGCATAATGCCATCCAAAAACTCGGAAAGTTCTCTCACCGACTGTGGATATGCACCACCGGCACAAATAGCCGGTCTGATTCCAGATGATTGAAATCTTTGAATATTCTCCTTGAGACGGTAGAAAGTAGGAGTTTGAAGGTATCCAAGTTCATCCAAATCTTTCAGGAAAAGGGCAAGCCCTTCGGACTGAACCTGAAGAGTGCCGGTTTGGTTCATTATTGAGGTGATTACAGAAATACTGTTTATTCCGTTTAGTAATTCCAGTAAAGAGGCAAGTTTAGCAGGTAGGGTAAGGGCTTCGGTATATCCTTGGGGGCAACTCAAATACAATTGTTGGTCACCGTCTGTACCTGTAAAAGTAAATATCTCAATATCATTTCGCAGAGGTGGAACCGCAATATCAAAATCAATAAGAAATTTCATAAGAATTTAGGTAGGTAGTTTTCCATACATTGGTAGAATTGATCCGCTTATACCCTTTCCTGCATCAGTGCAGAGTGCATAAATTGCTTCGGCAATATCTTGTGGGGGAGTCCAGTTCTTTTCTTCGCCGTCTGAAGCCCATTCAAGATTTGCAGGAGTAAGAATAATTCCCGGGACGATACAATTAGACCGTATTCCATATTGTTTGCCTTCTTCAGCAGCTGTAAGGGTAAGATTGATAACTGCGGCTTTAGCTGCTGCATACACAGATTTATTAGTTTCAGGGTGTAGTGCAGCTTTTGCTCCTATTGTAACGATAGAGCCGCCGTTTGATTGGAGGACACGCATTGCTTGGCGAAGAACTAAAAATGTAGTTCGGGTATTAATTGTAATCATATTTTCGAAAGTCTCCTGTGAGGTTGTCGCTATCGGTTCACCTGATTTAATCCCGCCTACCAAATGTACAACTGCATATACTGTCCCGGCATCGCTAAATAGGTTTTCCACATCCTTCTCATCACTGAGATTCCCAATACTATGTCTGCAATTGGGGTGTTCAGGAAGGCGTTTTGCTTCGGCTATATTGATACAAGCGGCATGGACATTCCAACCTTTATCAAGAAATATCTGTGTGACAACTGAACCCAGATTTCCTGTTGCTCCTGTTAGAATAAGTGTTGGCATTTTATAAATACGAATGCGGGTATATAAATCTATCTGGATAATTAAACGAATCAGCTCCTATATGCACTTTTTTATTAGCTATATATGAGGGATTCAATATATATATATATAGCAAGGCTATCCAAAGTAAATATTCGATTCCGTCTGAGGGGCGAATCAAGCCTAACGTTGCTTATTTCAATAAACATCTGAATTCTTCGGATTCTAATATTCAGAACGACGAATAAAATGGATGCGCAACTTCAATGAATCTACTTCGCAGTCAAATCAACAATATCCTTTAGCTTGTAAATACTGGAAGTATTAAGTTCAAAGACGAAATCTTTTTTTACTTTATTGGCATAGTGCCATATTTCTTGGGTTTGACCACTTGACGGAGTATTCTTCTCAATTGTTGTAGGAGCACCATAAAGAATATAGATCTTGCCTCGCTCAGACTTAGCACCGTCTTGTTCGCCGATTACTTGAAAATTGAAATATGCATAATCTACACGGCGATAATATTCTGCCATCGTATGATTATAAATTGATTCAGATGACGGATAATTTTTTTGCCAATACTCAATCACTTTCCTGCGTTTTTCACTATCAGAGCCACTATTGATTGCATCAAAATCATCATCATTTAGGATATAGTATAGTGCTTCTATCATATATCGCATACTGCGAAAAGACAAAGGCATATTTTCCCATATTACGTCGAAGGGCTGAACTGATGTGTCCTTTGTACCTACTTTTACTACTCGAATCTTATATTTACCCGGGGCAATTGTAGAAGCCGGAAGCGTAATATCCAATAAACCAAATGAACCGAGTGATGATTCTTTGGGTATAGTAGATAGCGAATATGTCTGTTTGCCCGGAAATTCTTTTTGATTCCTCTCGGTAGGAACAAGGATTGTATTCCTGATAGGAGTTGTATTTCCTGATACACTTGGGAGATTTCCCCATTCTGATGAAACATCACTATTCGAGTTGACAACAGGTGCATAAGAGTATGAATAAACATCTCCGTCTTTTACACCAGCCACTGTAATCAGTGCATGAATATTATTCTGCGAGAACAGCGCGTTACCGCTTGCAAACATCGGTATAACTACTCGAGATGTAGTATCGACATATTCAACAAATATCGGCTTGGATATTCCGCCCGAATCAGGAGTAGGGGATTTTATCGAAGGGAACTGCACTCTTCGGAGCTGCGAGTTTTCCCTGTCGCTCAAGACTGCCGAAAGAGAATATGCTCCTATAGGCAATGTTACTTTTATTGTACCGTATATAAAGTCGGTTTTGGAATTTGTTTGCTCAAAAGTCTTAGTGAAAATACTGTCTTTCCATTGATTACGAAAGCGAATAATGCCAATATCGTCACGTAACTCAACCATCACAAACGGAGTGGCGAGATATACACCTCGTTGCATCATAGCCGATGTGGGCAATTGATGAAATTCCAACGGATCGTACATAATCCTGAATAAAATAGATATAATAGTAGAATCCTTCGACAGGGACGGCAATGCATGAGCTTCACAGAAAAAAGTTTCATTGTATTCAAAATAGGAACTTCTGTCCAAACGTTGCTGGTTACGAGGTTGTGATAGTGAAGTGTAGGAAATTCCTATGAACACTATCAGTACACTATATATAATCCAAAGTGATTTAATCATAATTCGAATCGGTAATTATTTGTTTTTTGCGAACAATGTATGTGGTAATCGTATAATTGTCTTTTGACCTCTTTATAATTCAGGATGGCATATTTTCATACTTATATAACTGATGTTAGACCTGATTTTTATCTGTATAACTATAATGTAATAGTATGTAAACCCTAAAACTGTTACATCTGCGAAGGATGTTTCCCTTGCAGGAACATTTCGGCTTCCAATACATCGTCCACGCTTCCCATAAAGACGGGTGCCCGTTCATGAATATCGCTTGGCTCAATATCGAGAATACGGCGATAACCGTCGGTTGACCGCCCCCCTGCTTGTTCTATTATCATGGAAAGCGGATTTAATTCGTACATTAACCGTAGCTTTCCTTTAGGGGCAGTAGTATCAGAGGGATAAATAAAAATACCACCATAATATAAAGTACGGTGAACATCTGCTACAGCCGTACCGATGTATCGAGACGAATAAGGACGGCTTTTATCCGGCATATCCTCCTTTAGGTAGTTGATATACTCTCTCAGACGCGGAGTCCAACGGTTCATATTGCCTTCATTTATACTATAGTATTTTCCGCGTTTCGGTATTCTGATTTTTTCATTCGTCAGTAAAAATTCACCGATAGTTTGATCGAATGTAAATACATCCACACCATGTCCGCTGGTATAAACGAGATTTGTGCTGCTTCCATAACTTGCATACCCTGCTGCAACCTGTTTGTATCCGGCTTGAAGAACATCCCCATGAGTTCCGTCGGTAGTAGCGGTCGGGTCAAGTCGTTGGTAAATCGAGAAAATCGTACCGACGGTAACATTTACATCTATATTTGATGATACGTCCAGAGGATCGAATATCAACACATATTTACCCTTGTGATAATTATCGGGAATTTTAATAAGACCTTGTGATTCCTCTGAAGCCATTACACAAAGATGTCCCCCGTGATCCATTGC
>JACPWH010000162.1 GCA_016197185.1 Ignavibacteriota bacterium | reverse complement strand
CTATCTTTCATTAACTTATGATCACCGTGTTATTGACGGTGCGCTTGCTACCCAATGTTTGGCAGCAATCTGCAAATCACTCGAGAAAATGAATGAGCAAACTATTGATTTATAATCAATAATTCATTCAATAATAAAAACGGCTTTTGCATTTATGATGCAAAAGCCGTTTTTATTATACTGATATGTTTTTACTATTTTTCTAATACCTTCCGTAGCATATATAGGATATGGAATGAAGCAATTTGTGAGAACTGTAAAGACTCAATACTCAAGCGCAGCAAGTAATGCGTTTGGTTTGATAGAAACAATCCCCGGCTCTTCACATACTACTCCTGCTGCGATATTGGCAAGTATTGCCGCTTCTGCTGCAGATGCACCTCCTGCTATCGCAGTTGCAAGTGTAGCGATTGCAGTATCGCCTGCACCGGAAACATCAGCAATATGACGTGCTTTTGTCGGGACTGATGCAATAGTACCATTTTTTTGAAACAGCATCATTCCTTTATCGCCCAGAGTAAGTAATATATTTTCCGCTTGTAAACGGAATAACAGTTCTTTCCCTGCCTCTACGATATCTTCTTCCGTTTTTAATGTGAACCCGAGAGCCTCTTGAGCTTCTTTCCGATTTGGTTTGAATACCGTTGCATATTGGTAATCAAAGAAAAAATTAAGTTTAGGGTCAACAAACAGAGGAATGTTCCTCGCTTGACTAAGCTGAGATATTTCTTCGATTAAGTATTTTGTAATAACACCTTTGTTATAATCTTCCATTATTATTCCTGCAAGGTTAGTGCAGGATTTCAGCATTGATATAATTTGATTAGTCGTATTGCCCGATATTTCCGAACGTGTTTCTCTGTCTAAACGCGCTATTTGCTGGTTGTTCCCTATAATTCTTGTTTTTACTGTTGTAGGGCGTGAATCTACGGATATAATACCTTTAGTCTGTAAGCAGGATTGCTCCGCAATTTCTACAAGCAATTTCCCTGAATTATCATTGCCGACTACTCCACAAAGAAGCGGATCAATTCCAAGTGATTTGAGATTATGGGCTACGTTTGCAGCACCACCCAAATGAAATGTTTCACTCTCTACATCTATTACCGGAACAGGTGCTTCCGGTGATATTCTTGAAACAGTACCCCAAAAGTAACGGTCGAGCATCAAATCACCAATCACGGCAATCACTCTTCCTGCACTATTACTTAATAATTCCTCTACCCTCTCACTTGTTATTATATGCATTCTTCATTAAAATATTGTTGTACCTATTCTACAAATTTACCGAATTTATTGCAATATCAGAGAATCGTTACTTTAATATTCTGCTAAAAAACAGAGAGTAATTGAGCTACCGATATACTTTACATGAAGAAAGCCCTGCTAAATGAATAGCAGGGCTTTCTGATAAATTACATGAATCCTATTTATCGAACGATTTCAACCTTTTGAACCGAACGCTCTCCACCACATTTTGCTGTGAGCCAATAGATTCCGCTTGTAAGATTTTTTACATCCATTGAAACCACTTTGCTTACTCCTGCATCAAGTGTTCCGTTGAATACTTGCATTATTTCACGTCCGAGATTATCAGATAGTGTTACGCTTACTGTACATCCGGTTACAGAAGTAATCGCAGTACTTAACTCTTCGGATGCCGGTTGAGAAGAAAGAAGAGTAAAACTAACATTTTTTGAACTCATTGGCATTTCATTTACATCAGTAGTGTCAGTTACAACCTTTATCTTTACTTCTGCTTCTCTACTTGAGTCAACTCCACACTCTCCCTTAACAATTACTTTATACTTCCCTGCACTACCACCATTGGCTGATACTATTGTATATTCATTACTTGTTGCTGTAGGTATTTTACCACCATCATGCAACCATTCATAAGTCAACTTGTTGCCGGTAGCTGTTACTTTAAGTGTTAATGAACTACCTATGGCAACACTATCATCTTTTAATTGAACTTGAACTTTAGGCGTAGGTTTTATGACAAGTGTAACGGGAACACTTGTAGCCGGAGTACATCCTGCGCTTACATCGACTTTATACACACCTCCATCTTTGGCTTGTGCCGAAGGGATAATTAATGAATCGGTACTTGCATTCGAAATCGGTTCAGTACCATGATACCATTTATATGTAAGATTAGCTCCTACCCCTGTTACATGGAATCGAACTCTTGTACCTGGGCATACTGAATCACCCACCGGATTTTCAAGTATTTGCACAGGTGTACCGATTACAAATGAGGAAGATGTTTCTGTACGAATACCTGAAGCATGAATTAATCGAAGTTTATAGAGAGTACCGGGTTCTTGATCGTTTGGAATTTTCCAGTCAAAAGTAAGAGGTACAACCGGATTAGGTGTTAACTTCTTATACCACGTTGCTCCATTATTGCTTGAAAGTTCAATATCTATACCGTCGGCATCTGAAAGCCCGTCTGATTTTGCCCATTTAACAGCAACAGTTGCTCCGGGGCAATATGAGCCTCCTCCATTTGGTGTTATTAAACTTAACGTTCCAAAAGCAATTTTAGTAATAAATCCGTCACGCACTCCACCGAAAGCATATTGATATTGAGTGCTGTCGATGAGTATGTTATCTGAGGTAGTATATCCGGCAAAGTAGGCATCACCTCGAGGAGTAGTTACAACACATGTTCCTCCGTCTTGACCTTTCCCTCCAAAATAAGTAGCATAAGCCACTTTATCCAACCCTGCATTTAAACGTGCAAGAAAAGCATCATTTGTGCCACTTAGATTTGCTTGTTCAGGAGGTAACTGCGGTGATAACTGTGACATTTGAAAATCAGGTGATGTAGTTTGTCCCGTAACAAAAATATCTGAAGATGCAGATGATATTGCCAATCCGACTCCACTCTCGTTTCCACTGCCTCCGAATATGGTTGAAGTAACCAATTTTCTTCCATTATAGTCGAGTTTTGTAACAAAAACATCTGTTCCTCCTTTGAATGCATTACTTGAATTCGACGTAGGAAAATCTGATTTAACCCCAGGGCCGCCTTCAGTACTTCCAGATGCTATCACACTACCGTCATTTAATACAACTAATGATCGAACAGCATCATTTTTATTCGCACCTAAATATGTAATATATTGAGTATTAAAATTAGTAAATGCACCGACATCATCACTGAATTTAGCTACCCATCCGTCCGTATAAGCACCGGAATTAAACCTGTTATTATAGGGTACTCTATCCGGATCAAATGGCCACATTGTTGGAGGTACAGGATATGTTCCTGAAGTTCCTGAAGGTCCCTGGAGTCCTGCACCTGTTACACCTCCGGCATATATATATGATCCACCGGGGTCACAACCAATTGTATAAGCACGGTCATCACCCGTACCACCGAAGTAGGTAGAAAATCCTACAGAACCTCCAGCTGAACGTAATTTCAAGACAAATGCATCATCGCCGCCGGCTCTTGTTTTTTTATAAGCAGTAGAAGAATAAGGAAAATTATCAGAACTGGTCTCTCCACCCACACATGCCTCTCCACTTTGATTAATCGCTATGCAAAGTGCTTGGTCATCCCTTGTTCCTCCAGCATACGTACAATATGTTAATGTTTTTCCATCGGCACTGATCTTGGCTACAAAACCATCAGTTAAACCGGCATATTCTGTTTTCCATCCGCTTGCAGGAAGATTCGATGAATTTGTAACTCCGCATATAAAAATATTATTATCCACATCCAATGCCACACCATTCGCTTTATCATCCGAACCGCCGCCTACGAATGTTGAATATTCACTTCTTCACCTTGCTTTGTAAATTGGCAGGGTACTTGAAACTCACGTCCGTTGATGTGTTGATAAGCATAGATGTTGCCATTGTACATTTCACCTAACTTTGTACCAAGGGTGATTCCCTTCTCTTCGCTTACGGATACACTGTTTGCTCCGTTGAAACGAAGTGAAATTAACGACGGATTTGCTCCCGGTTTCACTACAAAATCATAACGGGGTCTCCCGCCTTGAAAACTATATACAACATCTATTCCCGGATATACTTCTTCACTCCTAAGTTTTGAATACACAGGTACACCTGCTTGCCATTTTGATTTATCCCTGCCGATAAAGTAATTACGGTAGCTTGTTTGCTGTTCCATACCCTGCACGGCTGATTTTGAAGCTCCTATAAGCTCCATCTCTATAACCTGTCCGCTCCTCCGCATGGGTTTGCCGCTTACCAATTTGCCTGCGGCTTCTTTGTTGAATTTTAGAAGACGGGATTTCTCCTGTTTAATCTCTGCTGAGGTTGCCGGACGGGAAGTATAAACGTCATACTTTAGTCCTTTATCGGTAAACCAAACGTTCATACCATGCATTTGTGCCATGAATTTAACTTCGGGTGTCCATTGCCCCATGTTTTCAATATACGAAACAGGAACTTGGTGTTTTTTGGCATCCACAGTACCATTTTCTTGTGAAAATGATATTTGTCCTGATGATATGAACAGAGATGCCACTGTCATAAACATGATTATAAAGCGAAACATGAGAGTTCCTTATAGAAAATATTGAGTACTATTTGTTTTATGTTGGTCTTCTACAATGAAATGGTCTTCGTAGATTTATGGAATATAAAGGTGCGATATGTAAATGATGATGCACTTTTCTTCCTGCATTCTTTATGTATTTTTGAACATTAACTTGGAGTAAGAAAAAATACAAATTATGTACTTATGTGAAAAAAACGTGCCAAATGGAAATTTTCAGCAAAATTTAGAACCCTAAATCATGTTTCACAAGACATTGTTATAATTTTATTTCTTCATAATCTTCTAAAACTCACCGTGAGCACAAAAAGTGCTAATGAAATTTAACCAAATTTAACTCTTAGGTAAAGTGCCGAAAAAGGTATAAAAAGTTTCAAGTGAGTTTAAAAATGCACACAGCTTTAGTTGACTTATAAATTATAATTTTAGGAGATTTTCCGGTTCATGAAAAACAACTCTAAATAATACAAATACTTCGGAAAAATACGACAAAAAAAGTCACAATTACAAACTGAGATTCAACTGTTATTGGTGATTTAAGTGTCTTTGTGTTTATAGTGGTCTTGATGAAGATATTTCAGGGGAAAAACCGCATTCTTTTTTTGATGTTCACAACCTATTGTCAACAAAATCTTACACATTTATTTTTGAGTGTAAACCGTTATACACACAACTATTAACAAATTAATCATTATTACAAATCAATATATAGTGCAAGATGCTTTTGTTACTGTTTTGGAGCAGGCATTCCCCCCAGACGCGCTTGGATCATCGCAGCCCTTTTTTGAATATACGACGATGGTTTTGCAGCAGACCATTTGCGTGGATTTGGAACTATTGCTGCAAGAAGCGCAGCCTCCCGGTTCGACAATTTCGCAGAAGATTTTCCGAAATATGCTTGTGAGGCAGCTTCCACTCCGTAAATGCCATCTCCCCATTCAATAGAATTGGCGTATATCTCCAGAATCCTTTTTTTTCCCCACAAGGTTTCAATCAAAACCGTGAAATATGCTTCCAAACCTTTGCGGATATAATTCCTTCCCTGCCATAAAAATACATTCTTTGAGGTTTGCATCGAGATTGTGCTTGCTCCCATGAGCCGTCTGCCTTTTCTCTGTTCATTGATTTTCTTTGCTCGGTCAATTGCCTTCCAATCAAAACCGCTATGCGACATGAATTTTGCATCTTCCCCTGCCATTAATGCTCTGAAAACATTGGGTGAAATTTGGTCGTAATCTCTCCATTCTTTCGATATTCCTACACTTTTTCCTGCAATTCGTCCCTCTATCATACGAATAAACATAAGAGGAGTATAGGGAGGATCCACTACAATATAGAGGGCAACAAGCAAAACAGAACCGATAATAATCCCGATTATTATCCGAAAAACCCATTTGAAGATTGTTTTGATCATAAGTTGCGTTTACGGTAAATTTCTTAAATTGTATCCATTCTAAGAAAATTTACCTTAAAATTTAAATTAATTTGCCTGTAAATCTTAAAATTATTAGTTTTGCACTCTATAACTACTTAGAATTATCTATCAAAACTCTTCTTATGGCTTCTCATACAACAGAACTGAAAGATACCGACAAGCAAATCTGCGAATTACTTCAAGCTAACGCTCGTATTGCATTTAGCAGCGTTGGCGAGAGTGTTGGATTATCCGTACCTGCCGTCTCAGACCATGTACGCAAACTTGAAGAACAGGGGATTATTCAGGGATACCATGCAAAACTCAATCCCGAACCGTTCGGATTTGACATTACTGCTTTTATTTTCGTTGACATTGACTCGAGTTTGCATTATGAGTCGTTTATACTTCATTGCAAAAAGTTACCGGAAGTCCTTGAGTGCCACGCCACAACAGGGAATGCATCCCACTTGCTCAAAATCCGCACAAAGAATACACGCGTATTCTCTCAAAAAAGACAAATAGCAATCAATATTCAATTCAATTTTTGTTGTTTCTAATCAATTATCAAGGATACTTTAATGATAACGCATGAGTTAGACGTAATCGCAGCCGCCAAGAACTGGCGTGTAACAGATACTGCCTCTACTATTTCTACCGACATCAATGCAATCTTTGCAATCGATGTATTCGGACTTGATGCTATGCGCCAACGGCTCTCAAAACCTGTATGGAAATCTCTCATTGCTACAATTGAACAGGGACAAAAACTTGACTCAGCAATTGCCGACATCGTAGCCCTTGCCATGAAGGAATGGGCAACTGAAAAAGGTGCAACTCATTATACCCATTGGTTCCAACCCCTTACAGGCAGTACTGCAGAAAAACACGAAAGTTTTGTAACTCCCAATTCAGGCGGTGGAGCTGTTGCGGAATTTTCGGGTAAAGACCTTATCCAAGGAGAACCCGATGCTTCTTCGTTCCCAAGCGGTGGACTTCGCGCAACTTTCGAAGCGAGAGGTTATACTGCATGGGATCCAACTTCCCCAGCATTCATCATGCGTCATTCGAACGGAGCTACGCTTTGCATCCCGACTGCATACGCCTCGTGGACAGGTGAGGCATTGGACAATAAAACACCGCTTCTCCGCTCAATGGAAGCATTGAACCAACAGGCAAGTCGCGCACTAGCTCTCTTCGGTGTTAAGAATTTTCATAAAGTATATTCAACTATCGGCGTAGAGCAGGAATACTTCCTTATTGACGAAGAATTTTTCTTCCGCCGTCCCGACCTTATGATGTGCGGACGTACATTGTTCGGAACAAAACCACCGCGCGGACAAGAACTCGAAGATCATTATTTCGGTTCGATTCCCGATAGAATTCTTAGTTTTATGACAGATGCAGAACAGCAATTATATAAACTTGGAGTTCCTGTAAAAACACGCCACAATGAAGTTGCACCCGGACAGTTTGAAATAGCTCCGATATTTGAACATTGCAACCTTGCTGCCGACCATCAGCAAATCCTTATGCAAGTATTCAAAAACACTGCCCGTAAATACGGTCTTGTCTGCCTCCTTCACGAAAAACCGTTTGCAGGAGTAAATGGAAGCGGTAAGCACCTCAATTGGTCGTGTGCAACAGATACAGGAATGAATCTTCTGGATCCGGGTGATACTCCGCATGACAATATGCTTTTCCTTTTCTTCTGTACAGCTGTTATCAAGGCTGTTGATACACACCAAGATTTACTTCGTGCAAGTGTTGCTACGGCAGCAAACGACCACCGTCTCGGCGCAAACGAAGCACCTCCTGCCGTTATCTCCATTTTCCTTGGTGATCAACTATCTGATGTATTCGATCAATTGGAACGCGGTAATTTGAGTGAAAGTAAATCAGGAGGTTTGCTTGGTCTTGGTACTCCGATTCTACCGCATATCCCCCGCCATGCTGGCGACCGCAACCGCACTTCGCCTTTTGCTTTTACAGGAAATAAATTTGAATTCCGTGCCGTTGGCAGCAGCCAGTCTGTTTCATTCCCTGCAACTATCCTGAATACTATCATCGCTGAGGCAATTGATGATATGACAACAGCAATCGAATCTAAAATGAGTACAGGTAATGGTTCAGCAAATCTGGAGGATGTACTCGCAGAAACACTTGTTCAAACAATCAAGCAACATAAACGCATTGTATTCAACGGCGACGGCTATGGGCATGAATGGCAAGTAGAGGCGGAATCACGAGGACTTCTAAATGCAAGAACCTCACTAGAAGCAATTGAATTTATTCCTGCTGAGAAGAACAAAGCT
>JACPWH010000246.1 GCA_016197185.1 Ignavibacteriota bacterium | reverse complement strand
ACATGATCAGAACAGTAACTGCCAGAAAAGATAGTATTCTATGAAACATAGATGTTTCCTTTATAAAATTTCTTAAAAGTAAATTTGAGTTTTATGCGAATTTGATGCAACAAAAAAAAATTGTTTTTAGTATTTTACGGGCATGGTTTCTGCCGAATTTTATTAACACATGTCCCGCGTATTTGTTGCAACTTTTGTATTATTTTCTTTGCAAACGTGTTAATAATACAATTTTGCAAACATTAGCAACACCCTAACTGGTAGAGCAGCAATTTACAAAACATAGGGAACTGATTGAATATCATGATATTGCGTATGAATATCTATGAGAACGGCAATGTACCACCACTCGTATATCTTATCATTTCCACATTAAAAACAACGACTAACAATACAAGTAATTCCTTACAGTTTGACAAGTAAATTCCTTACAGTTTGGTTCTTTCCCCTATAACCGATTTCGCCCTGAATCCATACGAATTAGCAATTTATCCGGACTATATATAAATACGAAGCAAAATAACACTCTCTTTTGTTATAGCAAAGGGAAAAAATTCTTAGGGGAAATAATCTGTAAGTCACAATGTATTTCACGTCGGAAATCCGTATTTTAGCATACTTATAAACCGTTTGCCTTTCAAAACTATTCGGAGAAATTATGTCGTTTGAATTATTGAAAACGCTCTGCGCAACCCCGGGTGTTCCAGGACGCGAGGAGCAATTCCGCGAAGTTGTTCATACTGAAATTGGTCCGCACGCTGAGAAAATCTCAACAGATTCGATGGGGAATCTGTTTGCACTCAGAAGCGGAAAAAGTAAAGATCCCCGTAAAATAATGATTGCCGGACACATGGATGAAATTGCTTTTGTGGTCAAACATATCCATAAAGACGGATTTATTTATTTTCATCCTCTCGGCGGCTTCGACCCGCGTACTCTTATTGCTCAGAGGGTTAAGGTTTACGGGAAAACCACCTTAGACGGTGTGATTGCCATTAAAGCGGCACACTTTACTACTCCGGAAGAACGCGGCAAAGTAATTCCTCTCAACGATTTGTTTATTGATCTCGGAATGTCTGCCGATGAGGTAAAAGAAAAGGTAAATATTGGTGATTGCATTACTATGGACAGAGATTTGATTAAAATGGGTAATTTTTACACAGGCAAAACCCTTGATGACAGAGTGGGGGTATATGTAATGCTCGAGGCATTCCGCAAATTCTCTCAGAGTCATGATGATATTTATGCTGTGGCTACAGTTCAGGAGGAAATCGGATTGCGTGGTGCAAAAACAGCTTCTTTCGGACTAAAGCCGGATATCGGCATTGCTATCGACATTACAATTGCTGCAGATACCCCCGGAGTAGATGAAAAGGATTATTGTGTAAAAATGGGTGCTGGCGTTGGAATAAAAATTCTGGATTCATCATCAATATGCCACCCGGGATTGGTTCGCTTTCTGAAGGAATTAGCAGACAAAAAAGGTATCAAATATCAAATGGAAGTGCTGTCTGCCGGAGGAACTGATGCAGGCGGGATGCAAATGAGCCGTGGAGGGATTCCTGTATGTACGCTGTCCGTACCATGCCGCTATACACATTCAGTTGTAGAATCTGTGCATAAGGATGATGTAAAAGCAACTATCGACTTACTTACTGCATTTATCGAACATTCTCATGAATTTCAGTTCTGAAAGTTGTGCTGTCAGCAATCTATATTCAATACAAAAAGCCCTTTGGAGATTATCCAAAGGGCTTTTTGTTGAGTGTCGGGGTGGAGGGATTCGAACTCTCGACCTCCTGCTCCCAAAGCAGGCGCGATAACCGGGCTACGCTACACCCCGTCTCTTTTGGGAACACAAAATTGCAACTTTTCTTTCAAATGAGCAAACTTTATTCCAAAAAAATGAATTTTATCGAAGATTACCGATGAATTGTCATTCCACTTTACTCGATGATTTATACCCGAAATTATCCCCTTTTTAAATTATTTGAAAAAAATTTTCACAAAATGAAAAAAAAAGTTGCGTGGAATGTTCCGAAACCCTATTTTTGCTCTCGACCTCCTAATGGACTCCTTTCGTTGTGGTGGTGAAAAGGTGAGAAGGGGAGTGCCCCTTGACGAGTGGTGACGTCAAGGGGCATCTCACTATCTGGGGGTTACCGTCGCTTTTTCCAATCCATATCCGCTTAGTATCTCCCTAAAAATTAAAATTAACTCTAACTGCATTGTTATGAATAGAATTACGAACTATTTTTATCTTCTCGTTGCCATCTTCTTTATAGCTTTATCCCCGGTAAGTTTTTCCAATGATGAAACTCCCGGGGCACATCAACAGAAGCAAATCGCCCTCATAAATGCCCGCATTTATACTATATCTCAAGGCATAATCCCAAGTGGAACAGTAGTGTTTGACAACGGAAAAATTACTGCAGTTGGTCAAAACGTGCAAATTCCGGCAAATGCCGAAGTAATAAATTGCATGGGTAAATTAATATACCCCGGATTTATCGCTCCTTCCTCTACCGTAGGACTCGCGAAGACATTGCCCTAAAACGTGTAAGCGGATTATATGTTCATTTTCCTCAAATTGGAGTATTTACAGCTCCGTGGATGCGCAAGTCAGCCGAAGAACAACGTCGAGAAAATGAAAAAAGTCTCCGTGAGTTCTATGATTATTTCCAAACTGCCAAAATGTATTCGGATGCTGCTAAAAATGGAATTACCGAAGGCATTAAGGATATTCGTTTGGAAGCAATGAGAGCAATATTCGAGGAAAACCTGCCTGTACTTATTGAAGCAGGTGAAGAAAAGCAAATTCGTGCTGCGATTACGTTTCTGCAGAAAATGAATATTCGCGGAGTTATCGTAGGTGGAAATGATGCATGGAAATGTACAGATGAATTGCGTGAAGCAAATGTCCCTGTGATAATTCAGCGTGTGCACAGTGTTCCCTGGAGAGATGAACAAGGCTATGATGATTGCTATACACTTGCTGCAAAACTTGCCGCAGCTAAAATTAAATTTGCTTTCTCTGATGCAGGCTCGTGGCAACAGCGTAATTTACCATTTGAAGCGGGAACTGCCATTGCTTTCGGATTAACAGAAAATGATGCGCTTCGGGCTTTGACTCTCTCTCCTGCTGAGATTTTTGGTGTGGCTGACCGTATTGGTTCGATAGAAGTTGGTAAGGATGCAACATTGTTTGTATCGAAAGGTAATGCACTCGACGGGCTCACGAATGTTGTAGAATATGCCTTTATTCAAGGACGCACTGTGTCACTATCGAACAAACAAACAAAGCTTGCTAAAAAATATCGCACGAGATACGAACAAAAATAACTACTTTAGCAGTGTTCTAAATTTCCTTTGAAAGCTCCGGTTTCAGTAATGAAAACTGAGAGCTTTTTTTTTGAGTAGATTTGTTCTGTCTTCTCTAGTTTACTATTTACTATTTCACAATCTTTATGAAAGGATTAGTATGAAAACAACGTTGACAATATTTGCACTGATGACGGTGCTGCATTTTTCCTCATTTGCTCAGGATGAAGACGTTCTGCGTCCTCACGGTGGTGGCAGAATGGGTGCGAGCTCTTCGAATTCATCGTCTTCATCAACACCTATTATGCTTGGAATTGAAGGCGGGATAAACTATAATATGTTTTCACAAACCATGTCGGGAATAGTGCCAAACTCCAGATTTGCAGTATTTGAATCCGGCAGTGGGGTTTCTCCTTTCATTGGAGCTTTCGTTGATATAGGTCTTGCGCATAATCTTGGTTTGCAAATCAAACTTGCATATGACCAAAAGAATTTCAGTAATACTAAAGATGCAATTCGCACTTGCCAATATATTGACCCAATACTTGGTCCTCAAGTTACAAATGCAAATGTCACCGGTGAGTTTACAAATTCAATAACTTATATTGATATTACTCCTCAACTGCGTTGGAATATTACCCCAGAATTTTTTATTCTGGTCGGGCCGACAGCACACATTAAAATCGGAAGTGCATCGCAAACATTTACAGAAACAATCAGCTCTGATGGTGCATGTTTTTATAATTTTGGATTGCCTACGCAGTCGAAAACATTTCAAGTCTCTTCGGACTCAGTTGCTGTAACCTCTACCCGTTTCGGAGCGCAGATAGATGTCGGCTATAAAATCCCTCTTAGCCCTTCAATTTTCCTTGTTCCCAAAGCAGGAATTCAATACATGTTTACAAAATTAGCTGAGGACGAAGCCGCAATTGATGACAGCAAAGCTGTTAGCGATCCCAATAGCCCGACAGGATATACAGGCCTAGTTCCTTTTACTGCCAATGATAAAATGCTCCATTCCCTCCAATTCTCACTTGGTCTTTGGTTTCAACTATAATATAAATAAGGAAAAATCAACATGAAAAAATTTATTGGTATATCTCTTGGTATTGTTCTTGTTTGCCTTGCAGTTCTTGGAAAGGCAAATGCACAGAAAGTTGAAATTTCGCCTGTTGACTTTAATTCATCAACCGATGATTTCGGTTCGGCTATGAGCCAAAACGGACGGTTGATGTATATTACCTCCGCTCGAAACGATGAAAAACAAAAAATTTATGTAGTTGAACGCAGCTCATCAGGTTGGAAAACTCCCGAAGAGCTAAAAGGCGATGTCAATGATGCCAAACAATCCGGTGCAGTAACACTCACTCCAGACGGACAATTTATGATTTTCAGTGCATACAAACAATCGGTTGACGGTCTTGGGCGTACCGACCTATACAGTGCACGCAAAGTTGACGGGAAATGGGCTGAAGTACAGAACCTCGGGCTTCTTAATTCTACTGATTTCGATGCACAACCAACACTTTCAAGCGACGGACAAATGCTCTGTTTTGTGAGTGACCGTCCGGGAGGAAAAGGCGGAACGGATATTTATTTTTCAAAGAAATCAATGAGCGGTTGGTCAAAACCTGAGAATGCTGTTCAATTAAACAGTGAGCAAGATGAGATGTCGCCGGTTTTTACCGCAGATAACAAAACCATTACATTTGCAAGCAATCGTAGCGGCGGTGAAGGTGGGTTTGATCTTTATATTGCAAACAGAAACGGAGATAGTTTTTCTCAGATTATGAATATGCGTGCACCAATAAATACATCAGCCGATGAATATTTCTACAATTCGCTTGTAAATTCTACAACAGCTTTTTTCAGTAGGGCTAATTCAAATGGTGATTTGGATATTATGATGGCTGTGCCAAATCCATTCCCTTCAGAACCTGTTTTATTAGTGCAGGGTGTAGTAAGTGACGGGGAAAAGAAAGCTCCGATAGGCAGTACAATTACAATTACAGATCTTAAAACAGGTAAGAAAGTTGCCGATCTCCGTTCGGATGATGTAACCGGAGAGTATTTTGCAACTCTGACCGCGGGAAGAATTTATTCACTTACGGCATCGAAACCGGGGTATGTATTTTACAGTGAACGATTTGAAGTACCCCCTTCATACCAGGGAAATACTATTGCAAAGGATATTTCCCTTTTGCCTTTTTCGAAAGGCAGCACCCGACTTTTGGTGTTTTTCGATTATGACAAATCGGATCTTCAAGATGAATCAGTACCTGAACTCGAAAGGGTCTTGGAATTCATGAAAGATAATCCTAATATAAAGGTCAGTTTTGAAGGACATACCGACGATGTTGGTTCAGATGATTATAATGATAAACTTTCGGAACGCAGGGCAGCATCTGTTAAGCAATATCTAACCCAGGCAGGAATTGATGCTGCAAGAGTCAAAACAAAAGGTTTCGGGAAACGCAAACCTCTTCTAAAAGCTACAACCGATGAAGCGAGAGCGCAAAATCGTAGGGTTGAGATGAAGATTGAATCGTAAGGAGGAATTTGGTTGGTGATTTTTTAGGGCGTAGTTCTTTTTGCTGGATATGAAGGTAATGAGAATTACGCTTTTTTATTTCTTTAGAAGAAACACAATTGTATGGATATACATAACTACAATGATATTATTACTTCCTTGAAGGAAATGAGAGAAACTTTCTATATTAATTCTACAGATTCAAAACCTATTTTAGAAGAAGCCATCAACTTGTGGGTTGATACAAGAAAACTTATAGCTAAAGTAGTCGAAAAAGGGGATGAAGAAATTAATATTTTACAAGTACTTGATACTGTTATAAGACGAATAATATCTACCTATATTCTAATTGAAAGTGGTCTTACAATTGAAGCAAATATAGTTTTAAGAAATGCGATTGAGTTTTTAATGATCAGTATTGATATTTCTGTTAGTAAAGATCGTTTGAGAATTTGGATTGAAAGTGAGAATAATAGTATTGAGAAAGATGAAAATGTGACATGGCATTTTAAGCCGAAAGAATTTTTTGAAAAAGTAAAAAAAGACAAGGAATACCCTAAGTGGGAAAGAGATATGATTTTGATGGAGTGAAGTTACCCCCAAAAACTGGACAGTAAAATAAGATGTATATTTGCATCCAAAAACGGAGTTAAAAATGGCAAAACAACGCAGGCGATATACATCAGAATTCAAAGCAAAAGTAGCATTGGAATCTTTGAAGAATCAACG
>JACPWH010000245.1 GCA_016197185.1 Ignavibacteriota bacterium | reverse complement strand
CAACTCTCGAAGCAGATGTTATTCTTGAAGACGGCTCAATGGGGCGCGCTGCTGTTCCTTCGGGTGCAAGTACAGGCGAGCATGAAGCAGTAGAACTCCGTGACGGTGACTCATCACGATACGGAGGTAAAGGAACTCTTAATGCCGTTGCCAACATAAATGAAGTTATTACTGATGCAATCATAGGATTAAATGCCGACGAGCAAACTCAAATTGATGATTTGCTTATCGAATTGGACGGTACAGAAAACAAATCCAAACTTGGTGCCAATGCAATGCTTGCCGTTTCGATGGCGGTGGCAAAAGCATCCGCTGCTTGGCTCGGAATGCCTCTCTACAGGTATCTCGGAGGAATTAACGCCCACCTGCTCCCTACTCCGATGATGAACATACTCAACGGAGGTCGCCATGCCGATAATAATGTTGATATTCAAGAATTTATGGTTATCCCCGTAGGTGCAGAAACATTTGCTGATGCCCTTCGTATGGGAACGGATGTATTTCATACTCTTAAAGCAGTATTGAAATCGAAAGGAAAAATTACTTCAGTCGGTGATGAGGGAGGTTTCGCTCCATCGCTTGATTCAAACGAAGAGGCTTTCGATATAATCCTCGAAGCAATTGAAAAAGCAGGCTATACGGCAGGAGAAGATATTATGCTAGCAATAGATGTTGCAGCCAGCGAAATGGTAAAAGACGGCGGATATGTGTTCTATAAATCTTCTCAGAAAAAATTATCTGCCGAAGAAATGGTTGAATGGTACGTAGGACTCTGTGAAAAATATCCGATTATTTCAATCGAAGACGGTATGGGCGAAAATGATTGGGACGGTTGGAAATTACTAACAGATGCACTTGGCGACCATATTCAACTTGTAGGCGACGATATTTTTGTTACAAACCCTGAATTCTTACAGCGTGGAATTGAAGAAGGAATTGCCAATGCTATTCTTATTAAAGTAAACCAGATCGGCACTCTTACCGAAACTCTTCAAACTATTCGCCTTGCCCAGCGATACGGCTATAAAACAATTATCTCTCATCGCTCAGGAGAAACAGAGGATACTACTATTGCCGATATTGCTGTAGCTACAAATGCCGGGCAAATCAAAACCGGCGCACCAAGTCGCACTGATCGTGTGGCAAAATACAACCAACTCCTTCGCATCGAAGAAATGCTCGGTAGCGCAGGAATCTATGGTGGATTAGAACCGTTGAGTTAGTACATGGTACTACTCAAGACTCCCTTAGTGTTCAGTATATAGTATCGTTGCTTAGATACTATTTTAATCTCAAAATATTTCCCCCAATTATTTTTTTAAAGAGATTTCCATGATAGTTTTTGGTACTGATGGTTGGCGTGGCGTTATTGCTCGTGATTTTACATTTGATAATTTACAGCTTGTAGCTCTCGCTACGGCAAATTATGTAAAACGTATTGAAGACAAAAACCCGGCAGTGGTGATTGGTTATGATACAAGATTTATGTCGAAGGAATTTGCTGAAGAAACTTCAAAAATTCTTGCCTCCAAAGGGATAGTTGTTCATCTTACTGAGGATTTTGCCTCAACTCCCCAAGTTTCTTTCCATACTAAACAAAAAGGTGCAACACTTGGCATAGTTATTACTGCAAGCCATAACCCGCCTATTTATAATGGCTTTAAGGTAAAGGGAGGTTTCGGCGGTCCTGCTTACCCCGAACAAATAGCTGAAATTGAAAAAGAACTTGAGAAAATCGTAGCAAAACCTCCTAAAGTTGTCCTCAAATCTATGGATGCCTACATTTCCACACGTGCAATAAGACCTTTTGATGCTAAAGAATCCTATTTGCGATATATCAAAAAGAAAATTGACCTTGAGGCTATTACTGAATCAGGTCTGAGTATCGTATATGACCCGATGTACGGTGCGGGAATCAATACAATGAAACGGCTTCTCCCGAATGTGCACGAAATCCACGGTGACTTCAACCCGTCTTTCGGAGAAATAGGACACCCTGAGCCAATTCCACCCAATTTACTGCCTTTGATGGATTTAATGAAATTGGGTGAACACTCCGTAGCTATTGCAACCGATGGTGATGCAGACCGCCTCGGAGCAGTAGATCACCTCGGCGGTTTCGTTGATTCCCATAGAATATTTATGCTTTTGCTTAAATATCTCTATGAAGACAAACGCAAACGGGGAGCTATTGTCAAAACAGTTTCACTTACCTCGATGGTAGATAAATACGTAGAAAAAATGGGGTTGAAGCTGCACGAAACACCTGTCGGGTTCAAATATGTGGCAAAACTGATGAACGAACAGAAGATTCTAATCGGAGGTGAGGAATCCGGTGGTATGGGAACAATTATCCATATTCCTGAACGCGACGGTATCTTCAATGGGTTGCTTTTGCTCGAAATGATGGCAACACGTAAAAAATCACTTAAACAACTATGTGATGAGTTGGATACGGAATTTGGTCCACACAGATTCCTTCGCCGTGATGTGATCGTTACCGATGCTCAAAAAAAAGCTATTTTGAATGCCTGCAAAAAAGGACCTTCTAAAATAGGTCGCTTCAATGTCAGTTCGACGAATACTCGTGACGGCTACAAATTTCAACTTGAAACGGGCTGGCTTCTTATCCGTGCATCAGGTACTGAGCCGCTTATTCGTTTTTATTCAGAGGCTGAGTCTCTCTCGAAAGTTAATGAAATACTTGATGAAGGAATGAAGTTGCATTAATCTGAAATCGTATGTTTTTTTAGAGAAAAGCCCTGCAAATTGCAGGGCTTTTTTGTTTATTAAAGGTTACCTGTTAAGTAGAAGGACAGCATTGGTTTTAAATTTGTAAATCACATAAAATTTCACAGTATATTAAACCAAATTTATATCTTTGAAATCAGTACCATCAAAAATGTAATACTTCTTTTATGATTGAGGAGAAAAAAATGAAAAGTATCTTACTTCTTGCTACAATTTTTGTTGTAATGGCATTAAATGTATTTGCACAGAAAAACTGCTCAAATGATTCTACAGGGCTTATTCCCTTGATTGATTTAAGCGGGAAATCATGGCGTGGTTTTATAGGAGGACTTTATCCCGACGGTACAAATTTAAGACCCTCTGCACATAAAACTAAAGCTCTTCTACAAGCGCAGAATATAAAGCTGTTGGATGCAAACGGAGCAATTTCATCATCAGGAAAAATAGTATGGATTGGTGTGGGAGCATCAAATCCTCGAACTGAGTTTATGCGCTTTTCAAATCAAATGGATACTTTTGGTTTAAAAAATCCTGCCCTCAAACTAATCAATACCTGTATCGGAGGGCAAGGGATTCAGAAGATGAACAGTCAGGATGATAATTATTGGAAGCAAGCTGAAAAACAATTGAGTGATTCGGGGTTGACAAATAAACAAGTACAGATTGCTTGGATTGAAACGGATAATACGCAAACAGGTGATACCACATTTCCGCAAGCACCTCAAATGCTTATACAAGATTTCAAAACACTTCTCATTTCAATGAAACAACTGTACCCGAATTTGAAATTATGTTATATTACAGCCCGTGCGTATAGCGGCTATGCTGATGCTTCCGCAGGAGCAACAGCGGGAAAAGGATTGTTATATCCGCGAGACTATCTCAATGGGTGGGCGATTAAATGGCTGATTGAAAGCCAAATTAACGGCGAGAGCGGATTTGAATTTGAAGGTGCTTCTGCATCAATACCATTTATCACATGGGGTACATACAATTGGGCAGACGGTTCGGTAAAACGCAGTGATGGTCTCCAATGGCTCTGTGATTCCGATATTGGTGAAGACGGACTACATCTTAGTACAGCAGGTGAAATCAAATCAGGTGCATTGATGTTTGACTATTTTACCAAAGATGAAACGACGCAAGCATGGATTACCGGGCAAGTTTCAACCGATGTTAATATGGACAATTTTTCATCTGATGATGAAATTTCAATCATGCCAAACCCTACGAGCAATGAACTCACTATACGGGGCGTTAAAGGGAATCGGGCAGTAAATATTTCAAATATATTAGGACAAGTAGTCTGGTCTGGTGAAGTTGGAAATGAAATCAAAATTGATACACATGCCTGGGCTGTAGGAATTTATTTGATAAGAATTGGAGAAAATGGCTTAGTTGTACATGTATCCAGATAGTTTCAGAATGAAGGTAATGTTCTGAGAATTTATTAATTTAGTCAGATATTCTGTAAGTGATAACTTCTAAATTTTTTTGACGTAATTTTTATTCCCGTTTGAGAATACATATCGACAGAAATGAAATCAATCAAGTTATACTCCACCGATATTCTGCCCCGAAAGGGCATTATGAAATTTTTCAAGAAACTCTTCAACTATCTGAAACTCGTTATAACTTTACGGAGTGTTTATGCGTATAATAATACTCATTACTTTTTTTATGTATGTTCTTGCATCCTCTATTACATTTGCACAAGGTAATATCAAACCTGAATGGTATAAACAAGAGCTTAGTCCGATTTCGAACGGACAATCTGAAGCATGGGGAATCGAAGCTGATTCTTCGGGTGTCTATTGGGCAGTGAGTACCGAAACCAAATCGGGAGATGCACTCGATATGCTTTGCTCCAAATTTGATGCAAATGGAAATGCACTTTGGAGTAAACCTACGTTCATTGGCGGTGCCGGTATTCAACATTGCTATGTTATTCGCGCATCTGAAGATGCAGTCTATTTCGGAGGTAGGGAATGTCCGCTTTTTATAACCACCTGTGATATGCTGCTTGTAAAAGTTAACAAAAAATCCGGTGAGGTTGTTTGGAAGAAAACGCTTGATCAAGCAGGAGGGTATGATGAATTGGACGGCTTGGAGATTCGTGGAAATCTAATCTATACAGGTGGCTGGGCAAATACTTCTTCAGAGGTTTATGACACTGACGCAGGATTTTGGAAACTCGATACTACTGGTGTTACCATTTGGAAAAATCACTGGGGTATTTCAAAGGTTGCTGAACATCAGGACGGGCATTTTGTGGTAGATAATTCGGCAATCTATGCTTGCGGAATTCACAAGGGGACAAGTATTGCCAACCTTTACGAGGGGAAAGCATTCTTAGGCAAGTTTTCGCTGACAGACGGCTCGTTGATGGATTCGGTTACATTCGGAAGTTCAGGGTTTTGGTTAAATTGGGAAAATGCGTGGGGAATGACTTCCGATGGTGAATTTCTGTATGTAACAGGTGTCTCTACGCCAACAGCAGGGGATAACCAGGTATTTGTGGCTAAATTCGATAAAAACCTGAAACAACAGTGGATTCACTATTGGGGCGGTTCGGGTACAGAATCGGCAAGAGCTATTTCAACTGTAAACGGACAGGTTATCGTTGGTGGAATGACAAATTCAACACAGTATGCAACAGGTGGTGCGTATGATATGCTTGTCCTTAGGTTTGATACAGCAGGAAATTTCCTTGGATATAATACGTTTGGTGATTCTAAAGACAACGAAATCCGAGATTTGGCAATTTATAACAATGCACTCTATCTAAGTGGTACATCAGGTGATAATCTGTTTAGTGGAAATGTTAAAAATCAAACGGCATTTCTTCTAAAGACGTCAATTCAGGATATTACCGGTATTCATGAAAACGTGAATAGCTACCCGGAAAATCAGAGCTGCTATGTATCCAACGGATTTTTACATTTTGATATGGAAAGAGTTGGTGGTTTTCACATGCAGATATATGATTGCATGGGAAGAATAGCTGCTTCAATCGACAAAGATTTTCTACCTGAAGGAAAACAAACTATTCCAATTCCTGTTCAAAATCTTTCAGCCGGAATGTATTTTTTCCGCTTTCAAGGAAAGACATATTATATAGTTATTTAGATCGCTTGTAATGTATAAGAACAAACCTCCATCATCTTTTAACTGATATAAAAAAACCGAAATGAAATTCATTTCGGTTTTTTTATTTGAGATAGGTAGCGTATGCTATTTCTTACCTTTTTTAGGTTTGGTTGTCGGAGTTACCTCTGGTTCTTCCTCACCGTCCTGTAGGGCAAGCTGTACTGATTCTGCTTCACCAACTTTTATCATCGCATTTTTGAAATCGTTGAATTCACTTGCAGGTATATCCAGTGTTTTATACTTGCATTCACGGTTCACGATACATTCGTTGCGGTTTTTGGTAAATGTTAGCGAATAATCAAAATACTTGTTGGAGATTATAACAGCTTGAGGAAGCTCCGTTAATTTCTTACCCTTCGGTAAGATGATTTGGAACTTTTCTGACTCGTAATCCAAATCCAACGGACTGTCCCACAGGCATAAATTTGTAAGCCTCTGCTTACTTTGCAGAATACTCAAACCTGTTTTAGTAAAGCTGAATGGTAATTTGAATACAGACAAATTAGCAACTTTAGTAAATGGAGAACTGACCTCATATTTGAAACTATGGAATAATGTATCCCCCAAAACACTGTTTGCCTGGTCTTTATTATAATCGAAACTAATCAATTGTTGATTGGGGAATGCATCAGGCAGACTTCCCATTACATGCTTCTCTTGATCTTTGAATTCGGTATTTCTGAATTTCGATTTTTTATAAGAAGCCATATCCCCGAGATACAATACTTCTTTGCTCACAATAAGTTTTTCACTCTCAAAGTTCATAACAGTTTTACGGATGGTGCTGTTGAGTACCCTCGTATTCGGGTTGATTCTTTGGATTGAATTTGCTGCGTTTTCACCGATTTCAAGATAACATGCATTCAAAACTCTATTTCCTACCGTTTTGAATCCATTCATATCTGATGTTAATTCCAAGAAATAGTCGGTATTGTCAATATTCATTTTTACCATGCAATGATTAAATTCAATTGAAGGTAAATCATATTGCATCGTACCGTTATCTTTGGTATTTACCAATATAATATTTGATTTAATCCCCACTTTCTCAGCAAGTGTTTTGAAAGTAAGAGAAACATCTTTGCAATCTCCTAAACGTGAAGAAAGGGTTTTGGAAACTTCCTGTGGAACTAAATTACTGTTTCTAAACCATACGGAACTATACCGGACATTCTTTACGATATATTCATAGATGAGTCTTGCATTTTCGAGCTTATTTCCCGATGGACCTGACGGAAATATCTTTTTGATGGTTCTGTCAAGTATCTTGGTATTCTCTGTAGATGTATTTGACAAGACCTGGTACCAATTATTTATATATTTCCAATCTGGAATAGAGCTGATGGAGATGTATTTGCCAACATCCCAATAGTCAGGCATGGATGGCTCGTCTTCAATACGTTCAACTTTTTCCTGCTCCCATACATAGGAGTCGAAGTCATCAACTTTTGTAACAACAGGTTTGAAGTCAAAACCACTGGATTTATAGGTAAATTTATAAGCAGGGTGTGCTAAAATCGTAATTTTCCGTTTTTGATTATATGTGTATGAATTAAATGGGAATAAATGAATATTTTGGTTGTTGAGACCAATAATAGGATAATCCTTGTACTTATAAATCAAAAAGACGGCATCACCTTTTTCCAAATTTGTAAAGACAACCTTATTATCATTAATTTCGCCTTTTAGTTTATTACCATTCACCTTAAAGACTTCTGCCTTTTCTATTGAAAAATCCTGATTATTATAATATGGCAAGTTAAACTCCTTGAGCCTGTCTATTCCTTTTTCATTTATTGACTTTATCATTCTTATTTTGCGTAATTCAGTTGCACCGCCATCGTATAACACCATTTGATCTTCATCCAATAATATTTCAATATCTGCATCGCTACGTGTTTTTGCTTCGGCAAATAATTTGTCATAATCAGGATTTTGGAATAAATCAAATACATTGGGCTTGCTGCCGATGGTTCGTTGGAGAGCAAGTGCATCATAATTATATGGATAGTACTCCAAAGCGGTTTTTAAATCTTTTGTTGCATTTTCTACTGATGAGCTTAATACTGCCTGAGCTCTTCTATAGAAAAGTGTGGAGTTATTTGGTGCAAATGTAAGTAATCTGTTAATTAAATTTATACGCTCAGTTTTGAAATACTCGTTATCATATACTCTTAGCGCAAAGTAACTTGGGGATACTTCATAATCATGATTCGATACAAATTGACCTAATTCTACCAATGCTTTCTGAGGTTTGGAATTTGCCAACAGGTAAAAGTAATTAGAGAATAACTTCATGTTATAATGCTTCTCCAGATAATCGGATAAAACATCAATTGCTGCAGAAGTATTCTTTTTCTCACCATTTTCCATACTGTATTTCAATTCAACAAAAACAGGATTATCAGGATAAGATTCGTAAGCAGTATTTATTGTTTGATAAAACTCCTCGTTCTTTTTCAGTTTTGCAAGGAGTGAGATACGATATGTATATGATCTTTCTGTGCCGATAACCGATTTGTATTTATCGAGTAAATCACTTACTTCTGTATAATTCTCTTTATCGTATGCTTCACTTATTTTACTTGTAATGGTTCTCGATGAATTTGGCTCCAGTTTTTTAATTTTTTCATTCAATTCGCTTACCATTGTTCTGTTGCCGGTTCTTGAATAGAATCCCAAAAGTGCACTGTAAAAATCACTGCAATTTGGATATTTTTGAACCAATTCCTCACCCACTTCTTCTAAATAGTCTAAGTCCTCAATTATAGAAGCAATTTGACTGGCTTTGAATTTATTATAATACTCAAAGACATCTTTGTTTTTTGATTGGTCGATAAAGTATTTTAAATAGGGGACATCTATTCTTGAAGGTAATACATTAAGAGTAGCTTTCTGATAATCAACATATCCTGTAGAATACTCCAATCCTTCGATTGGGTTGTATTTATCATTTGTTAGTCTCAAGTTGAAATTTACTCTGCCATTTCCTTCTGAATTACCAAGTTGAACTAAAATTCGATTGTAGCCCTTATTTAAATGTACCTTAACAGACATTGCATCAATACCATTGTTGATTTCTTGGTTCTCTTTCAGGACAATAGCATCATTTACATATACTTTCAGCGAACCGGAGATGCCGATTCTTAAATATACGTCTTGATCGGTCTTAGACTTGCAAAAAGTCTGGGCAAATACAATTGATCTGGGGAGAAAGCAATATTGCTCCATGTGTATCCATCTCCCGGGGATATTATAAGAGATAGGGTACCACGAAATATGTGCATTATATGTACCGATGAATGCAGTTTGCTGTGGTTTTTCCAGCACCTCTCCATACTTATCAAACCCGTTGCCCATTAAATTTTCAAACGGACCGAGCAGGCTCCATTCGGATACCGAACCTATGTCTCTATAAGTCCGTTCGGCTTGGCTGCGATTATGACGTGCCAAATAATAATTGCCCAATTCATCCCTGAGTGAGGCAGAAATAGTCCCATCTAATTTTGGATTTTCCAATACTTCATTTACAACTTTTTCAAATTGATCTTCATCGGTAGAGCTGACTGAATTAAAAGAGAATAGTTCGTAATGGGATTGAATATAAGGATTAGGATTCGGTGCCGCATCTATTAGCTTAAACATTTGGGCTATAGTTGTTTTATAGTCTCCTTTGTCTTTGATGATATTGACACTCATGTCCAATAGATTTATATCTTTAGGGTTTTCAATCAACCCTTCTTGAATCAAAACTAAAGCTTCATCATACTTACTGTTAGTGTATAATTCCCAAATCTTATCATACTTGGGAGCTGCTGAAGAATTGGAGAAAGCCAAGAGGAAAACGGCGAGGAACAGTTGTAAGTATATTTTCATGTAAACCCTTGAAAATTATTGTAGAACTATTCATGGGTTTTATTTTCAATTCTCGGTATCAATAGTCTAAGAATAAATTAAAACAGGAAGTTACGTGAACTGATTAGGAGAAATTGTTTTTAAAGAATATATCGTTATTTAGCTTTGATTATACGTTCCGAAAGGTTATGTTTGTAAAAAAGAACCTATGCATGAATAGTTGTATTCAAATAATAAATGCGTTATGGATTTTAGAGAGAATAATCAAGTAGAATTTCTACCCAGCGGGCAAAGCTCTTACGAAGTGCGATGGAGGCTTCTTCAGAATGCGCAATCATCAATTCATTTAGTTACATTTTCATTTATGAAAGATGGCACTACTAAAAAATTGTTTGATCTTTTGAAAGAAAAAGCAAAAAGTGGAGTTAAAATAAAGATACTCTACGATGAAATTGTCAATCGTACTACATTTGTAGGGAAATGGATTAAGGATTTAGAGGAAAACGGGATAGAGACATTCGGATATAACAATTTGTTTGACGGTTGGAGCATACATAAAAGTGAAGGGCGACCACTTAAACAAGTGATGGCAATTGTTAAACTAAAGTTGAAACAGCACTTTCACGAGAAATATTTTATTGTTGATAATGAGCATTTAGTTATTGGCGGTATAAATTGGGGTGATAAGTATGCATACGGGGGTGTCAGACCCAAAGCATGGCGTGATACTGATATATACATTACCGGAGAACTGGTGCAAGATGTACAACTCCAGTTTCTAAAAGATTTTGAAATGCAGCAAGCATGGAAAATTCAAAAGAAGAATCCCAAAAGCAGATACCCTCAATTTGCAATTTCCTATTTACCGATATATAAGAACAATCAGAATATTATTGATAAATACAGTTCGTTCTTTAGGAATAATAACGATACTCTCAATTCTGCGGGGAAAATTAAAATTTTATATAAGGCGCATAAACCTTATGATGAAAACGAACTCAACCTCACAAATTTTTTCTTGGAAAAAATTAAAAATGCCAAAAAGAGAATTTTCTGGGGTTGTCATGGAATTCGTCCACCAAGAATATATGCAGAGTATCTTGCAGAGGCTGTAAAAAGAGGTGTCCGGGTTGTATTGATAACAAACTCACAGAAGTCATCACGAACATTAATGGTAAGCGGTTTGTTGGGGTGGATGTATTGGGAATGTACAAAGTACTTTAAATATATTGTAGAACATGGTATTGAAGTTTATGAGTGGCAAAAACCCGGAGCATTTCATTCTAAAAGCTTGGTTATCGACGACGATTTTGTTTCGGTAGGATCATATAATATAGCGAACGGTTCTGCATTCCATCATTCTGAAAGCAATATTGTTGTACAAGATGAACATTTTTGTGAAAAAGTATATAATCAGTTCTTAATTGATTTACAAGATTGTAAAAAGGTCGATTCTGCCAATTTCAAGTTTCCAAGAGTGAACGCATTTGACAGAATATTGCCGGAGCGTGTGAAAATGATACGGGCAGACTTATTGACAGAATCAATCAAGAAAGATATCGAACTCGGAAACTTAAAAGATGCCCCTTTTTATGAATTTATAGATATCAGTTAGAATTTATGGATATATTAACAACCCTGCGTAACAGTTTCTTAAAATTCTTTGGCGATATAAAGATTTTTAAGTTTCCGTTTTTTCTGCTGTATGATCCCGGCAGTTATAAAGTGAAAGGATATGAGATTAGAAACATAATAGATACTATTATGAAGGGCGATATTTTAGTACGGGGCTATGCAAACTATTTAGACGGATATTTCATTCCAGGTTTTTTTAGTCATGCAGGGTTGTATTTGGGGAAAACTCAAAAAAGTGATATGGAGCTTTCGATAGAACTTGAAGATAAATTTTATGAAGGTACTCAAGTAGTAATGCACTCGATGGCAGAAGGTGTTTTTATGGAGGATATTATAAACTTCTGCAAATGTGATTTCCTTTTGATATTGAGAAGAAATAAACGGGCAGAACCTGATATTGATTTTGAAAGTTCATTCAAAACAGTCTATCAAAAAGCTCTCGAGTGTTTAGGTAAAAATTACGATTTTAAGTTTGACTTTTCGGATACGGGAAATCTATCCTGTACTGAGTTTGTGTATGTAACAAATGAAGATTTCTTACACCGGTACAATGTAAGTATAAAAGAGCGTAAGATATTCTTTGGAAAGAAAAAACTACTAATACCGGACGATTTTGTGACAAAGGAATTTGATATAGTTTTCAGTTCCAAATCAATAAAAAATGTGATTATAGAAAAGATATTGGAACGAAACAATGTACTTGTAAAATGATTCAAGCAACTGATGATTTGATACCGGATTTACTATTTAATCACAAACAATGGAAGTACCATTGTTTTGCTTCCTGACCTAAAGCGTACAAAATATGCACCTTGTGCAACTTCATTTATAGAAAGCTGGTCGGTATGATGCCCTGCATCTGCATACTCCTCTTTTAGGGATTTAATAACAGCACCGAGTGTATTTATAATATCAATTCGTACATACACATTATCTGAAAGAGTATATTCCACATTAAAATTACCGTCGTTAGTAATATTAGGCTTCACCATTATCAGTTCAGTATTTTTAGGCAATGGTTCAAACATAAAACCGGATGAAATATCTTTTTCTTTTGCTTTCATACGTGCTTGGGATATTATCCCGCGTAAGCTGTCAGTGAAGTCAGATGCACCTATTGCAAAACCAACGCGCAGAGTTTCACCTTGAGGAAGAATCATTGGTCCTGCACCAATAACCATTGAAACATCGGTAGGGTTTGATGCCTTTCTGCCAATACCGTTTGATAACATTCCCCATTTAAGGGTATTGTTAAATCCACCGGATATACTTGAACCAAAATAGATTCCATCGTTATCGGCAGCAAAGAAATTTAGCTGTTGCGGACTCAGTAGTGCAACAGCTACAGAGGGAAGGGTATCGGTTTTGATACGATAGGCATAGCCGAATCCGTCTTGGTCGTCTAACCGTACAATGTTATTCTGGCCTGAGATGCCAATATCCCAATCAAAATATAATCCGGCATGAAGGGTTGTAAAATCACGTGTCGATGTATTGGTAATATCATAAGTAACAATCACAAAATCTTCATTTTCTTTGCCTGAGAACTGATAGGCATTCTGTTTTACGCCCACCCCGGCTTCAGATGAATCACCATGATCGGTTAACTCGCCTTGTCCGTCTTCAAGAGAAACAATGCCGGGCATCGTTACCGAGAAAGGTTTGGTAAGGACAAAGGACTTATCCTGTACCATTGTATTAATGCCGCGTGCCACATTAGAGATTCGGAGATCTGATGTACCTATAATCAGAGAACCTTCGAAAAGCAAATTGGATTTTTTCTTATAGATAAATCCATCACCCTGGTTATTCCTCGGGTAATCATTAAAGCCTATATTGCCGATACTGTTGAATGTAACTGAAATGTTATTGGCTGCCATTGTACGGTACGTAGGGTTAACAGTCAGCATGAAAACCACGTTAGATATGATCCCCAATGAATCTTCAAATTGCAGCTGAATCGCCATGTTGAAATTTTCAGGTGCATTAGACGGTACAGTAAATATAAGAGGAATGGTAATTTCCCGTTCTTCGAGTGTCGAGAAATTTCCTGCATCAATAGTCAACGGGGAGAATACTACACCTAAATTATCAGGAAATACGGGATCAACACGAAGATTCCTAATTGGTGCTAAAATATTTTTGAGTGTCAGGTGTACTTCTACTTGCTCATCAAGCTCAAGCAGTCCGTTACTGTTTGCATCTTTTATTTGATATTTAGAAAGAATAACCGCTCTTGTATTATTATCGGTAATTGCTCTGTAAGCGTTAATTCTTCCGCTTCCTATATATCCTTCAAGAGTCGGGTTAAGAGAATCAATATTATCCGCAGTTGCCTTAATTTGCTCTTTAATTTGTTCGGGAGTATAGTTTGGAAATTTCTGCCGTACCATAGCTGCAACTCCTGCTACACATGGTGCCGCCATCGAAGTACCGCTTTCGCTTTCATACACATTATTCGGAACAGTCGAGTTAATCAAATAGCCGGGGGCAGAAATATCAACGGAACGGTCGTAATTAGAGAAATAGGCGATAGTGTCATTTTTCTTTGTTGCCGTAACTGAAATCACTCCGGGATATGCAGCCGGAAAGAAAGCAACTTTTTTTCCGTCATTTCCCGAAGCAGAAACAATCAATGCACCTAATGAAATTGCAGTGGTAATAACTTCACGCTCCGATTCGGCTGACGTTTGGCTGCCCCAACTGCAACTGATGACTTTTGCGCCTACTGATGCAGCATATAAAATACCGTCATAACCGTTGTCGATAGAACCGCTATTGCTATTATCCCGTGCAACTTTAACAGGAAGTATCCGCACATAACGGGCAGTTCCGGCAATCCCAATACCATTATTGATAACTGCCCCTGCTATTCCCGCACAATGTGTTCCGTGCCTGTGCCCTGGATATGGGTCATTGTCCTGTCCGTTTGGGGAAGTGGAGCTTAGGAAATCCCATCCGTGCCAATCGTCTATAAAACCGTTCCCGTCGTCATCTATATTGTTTGTTTGCTTGTCTCTTCCCTGAGAATCTTGTCCGCTTTCACCGGGATTAATGTAAATGTTCGGTGCCAAATCTTCATGATTGTAATCCACTCCTGTATCAATAATAGCAAGGAGAATAGGTTTGGTATCAGAAGGGAATATATCCCATGCTTCTGTTGCTTTTATGACTTGTACATTATACTGGGTGTTTGAAAGAAATTGAGGGTCATTCGGTTCAAAAACGATGGAATGTTCGGGCATAGGTTCGGCATATTCCACATTGGGATTCGATGATATTTTCCGGGAAAGCAACTCAACATCAATTGCTTGGGAACAATCAAATACACAAATAAGCGAAAGGTTCTCTGAGAGTGACTGTGTTGGTTTAGAGAATGAATTGTTCAATTCATTCTCACGTTTTGCTACTGCTTGAAGTGTAGCATTATTGATATACCCGCGCGAGGTATGACTGCCGAGAATAGTTCTGAATTCAGGCAGTTCTCCGGTTCGCTTTTGGGCTAACCATTTTTCTGCAATTTGGGAATTATATTTGAATTTTACAACGATAATACCCGGTTTTACTGATGCAATGCCGGTTGATATGATACAGGTGATTGCAAAGCATAGAGAAAAAAATAGTCGAGTGAGTTTCATGGCGAAAGCTCCTTATAAGAACTAATTGAATTTTATAAAATTATGTACGGAGAATTACCAAAACTATTGCTCAAATCCGCAAAAAAACTTTACTGAATGGTAATATAAAGATTATGATTTGTTTATCTGCCGATTAGAAGAGATAATTCTAACATTTCATAGAAAGATAAATTTAGCGAAACAATCCGACGATACCGAACCCTGCAGCAATTATCAACAGCGTGGCACCACTTATCCACATTGCAACTCTCTTACGGTTAGAACTAATTCCAATAAAAGGGAGCAGCACCCAAAATACACACCAAACCAAAAGAAAAAAAGCTGCTAAATCTGTTGTAAATATCCTTAGAATCTGAAATTCAGGAAGAAAATACCAGCTTGGACGAAGTATAGCCGTACCACTTATTGCTTTACTCAAATCTGCCGGCAAGCGTTCATAATACTTCCCAAATGGAACAATAATCGTAGCTCCGATTGATAGAATAATAATAACGATATCTCCTTTGGCGAAATAGGAAAATTTAGCTGTGGAACTAACATCAACCAATTTCTTAGATAGCCGAAGAATTGAGCGAAACATTACAATAATTATAATCGGACTGACAAGAATATGCAAGATATATATTCGTGGAATCGTAGCAGGTTGGAGAGTTCTGCCGCCGCGTAAAATCTCTCCGAATGTTTCACCGAAAGGGAGATTGCTCACTGCACTCAGCACGATTTGAGCCGATACATACCCAAGAATATTCCAAGGCAAAATATGTCCTGAAAAAGCCGAAAACAATGATATCGCAATAATTCCCAACGTATGCAGCCAGACCAATTCAAGAGGTGCTCGATAACCGCGACGAAAAAATAAAAGGATGAATCCTATTACAAGGCACCCGATGAAGCAATGGACGCTCAATATATGCACTCCCCGAATAACAGCTCCAAATGGAATTTGTTGCATAATTCCATGTTCAATACTTGCTGTTGCTGCACTGACTGTTAGAATTTGCCCCTGCTCATCTCGCATGATTTGAATGTTAGCGAGTTCTGACGGTAGGAATTGGATGCTGTCTGTTGTTCGCATTGGGAGTAATAGCACTTCATTAGCTACACAAAGGGTATCGGAATTAACAACAACAGTTTTGAGTGCGCGAGCCATAGCAACAGGAGCATCATTTTTAGTGAGGGGGCGGGCTGATGGTTCGTAATTGAATGAGAGGAGAATTCCCGTTATGATTAATATTCCTAAAAACACTCCTGCAAGACGCAGTATATCTATCCATAAGGCAGGTAATTTTACACCTTTTTCAGAAGGGTATGGAGAATTACCCAAACGAATATGCCACCAGAGTTTGATAGAGCGAAAACTGTTTTGAAGTACTGACGGCATAATGAGAAATTTTGATTGTTGACCTACGGTTCGCGATGTTCAATAATGATACTTAGGTAGAGCGTGGCAAATTGTTCGATTGCTGTAGGGACTTCCTTCTCTTTTTTCGGAACAACTTTTACCGATACATTAAGTTTGGAGGCTTTTGATTTAATCTCTTCGATAGCAGAACGGCACAGAGGATTCAATTTACCTGAGACATCGGTATATGGTTGGAGAATACAGGTGGTTATATCCCTTTCCCTGGCAATATTCTCGAACATTGCAGCAGCTACAGATGGCTGAATAATCGGAAGGAAATAGTCATTTGACACAGAGGAATTCGTTTTTGTCCGAATATGCTGTATAGGGAGAACGAGTGTTTTGAGAGAAGCACTACCGAGTGTATCAAGGGCATGTAAGGTAAATTCAAGTGAGTCAGAAGAAATGAACGAACTCAAATCTTTAGTAGGAATAGTAAATTTTGCGGGTAGCTTCTTGTTTTTAGAGTTTGCAACCACTCTACCGTCAACAAAACATTCCCATGATTTCAACAGTGCGCGCGGACGGGCATCTACACCGAGTTCCAATTGTGAAGGAGTAATTTTAATTGAACCCTGGCGGGGAACAAAGGGCGCGAGCAAATCCGGGGAATCGGGCTGTAAGTCTATTCTTGCGTACTGTCCTTTGATGCCGGAAACAGTAGTATCTATCGGCTCTGAAGCATGGATTATCACTCTCTTCTCAGTAATATTCCATCGTTCCATCAAATATTTTTTTACAGACTCTGCGCGCCGACCGGCAAGTTCTATCGTTTCCGTTTTTGTAGATTTATCTGCCCAACCAATTACTGTAAGGGAGGTTGAAGAGTCCATCTTCATCCGCGAACCGATAATATCAAGGGTTCGTGCATAAACTGAATCATCTTCTGCAGCAAGTGTGCTTTCGGAAAACGGAGAAGTTCTATCGCTTTTGAATTGTGGTTGTATTTGATCGGTGTTACGTGCAAAATAAAGTACAGGTATGATTGGAAATATTTTGCCGCCCTGTTGCTCTTTTACAATGATATTGGGTACTAAGGTGGAAAGTGTTATCTCGAGTGTTTTATTAGGCTCCGCTATCAATTTTCTTTGCGCTTGATAAATATCGAGTTTTCCTGCCCCACCTGTTCTATTCGAAGCAAAAAAAGCATTCTCGTAGTCCAACAGCATAAAATCCGAATCATCAAATTCAGAATTTATCTCCGAAAGTGGGATGGGGGGTTGCCAGAGCCCTGCGATTTTTACTGAAAGGAATATTTCATATCCTCCTTTGCCGCCCCAACCGTCGGATGCAAAAAAAAGGGAGTCTTCCCCCACAAGGAATGGTGTAATCTCATTACCTGATGAATTGATTGCGTCACCGATATTTAATGGTTGTGACCAATTGCCATCCGTTTGTTTTCGCGAAATCCAAAGATCAGTTTCGCCCATTCCTCCTGCACGGTCGGAAGAAAATATTAAGCTAGAGCCACTTCTGGAAATGGCTGGATGAGAATTAAAGCTCTCATCATTCAGTTCTTCCACAGAAGTAGGGGGATTCCAAAGCGAACCGTTTACCAAACTGCGGAAAATTGAAAGATATGACCGCTGCTCTCCAAGTCTGAACGCGGAAAAATACGCTTCTCCGCTTGATGAAATCGTAAGATACGATTGATTACCACGTTTTGCATTCAGGACATCATTCAAGGCAGCGGGTGCAGAAAATGAAGAACGTGAATTTTGAGAGGCAATATAAAACACGGAACGTCCCGACCGCTCAGAGTTAAAATATAGTAATTGCTGAAGTGGATTCCAAACAGGGGCGAAGTCATCGGAAGCAGAGTTTAATTCTTGGCAGTTTCTCACATTCCCCCATAGTTCCTGGGCAGAAAGTGAGAAAGGCAACATCACAAGCAATAAAAAAACTGTTAAATATCGTATCATTGAATTTCGGGTAATTTCTTCGCCTGATGTTTTGCTTTCTAAGATTACTAATTCTATTGGCAATTTATGCTTTTATTATCACTATTTCAAAACTATTCACAGGAACATTTATTGTTTAGGATTGTAACATTAAAATTATAAATCAAATTTATATGGAGTTGGATAATGGAAAACCTATCTATTGTTTTGTTATCACCTGTACAAATCGTTGATTACCTGATGTAAATTCCACTGAATAGATCCCTGCCGGAAAATCAGAAAGTGAAACCGTAGTTTTGCCCAACTGTAAAGTGTACTTGGCAACTGTCATGCCCAACACATTGCTTATCCGGCATTCTATCTCTCCAAACGGTATATCAATTTGGATATCGCCGTCCGTTGGGTTCGGATAGATATGGATTGCTCCGGCTTGGTATTGTTCCTCAACAGCAGTTGATGTTACCTCAAACTCATCCGAAACAGAGGAACAGGATTTAGAATCGGAGACGGTAACAGTATATTTACCAAGTTCATTGATTACAATGAACTGCTTTGTCTGATTCGGGATAATAACGGAATTACGTTTCCATTCATATCCATCTGCTAATGACGAAAAGAGTGTGTCAGAATGTTGTGTAATGCTCGGTTTTGGTGGTGGAGGAGTAAATAGAATTGCCGTGGCAAGTGATGTACCCTCGCAATTGTTTGCATCTTTTACTGTAACAGTAAATGTACCATTTGACCGAACTGTTATCGATTGAGAAGTTTCACCTGATGACCATTTATAACTTGAATAACCGGCAGGTGCTGAAAGAACTACATCTTCACCTTCGCATCCCCTGCCGCTTACTCTACTAATTTCTGGGGTGAGAGTTGAACTGATAACAACAGGATAAGTACCGGAGGCAGAGCAATTAGTAGCAGACACTGTTCGAGTTAATGATACAGAACCTGTTACAGTTCCCCATTGAACGGTAATACTGTTTGTGCCGTTACCGGATGTAAGTGTTCCGCCTGTTACATTCCATTGAAATGAACCTGCGGGTATCGCAGGTACGGAATATGTTGCAATGGAATTGTTACACAATGAATTGGGACCGCTTATCTCGACAGCCGGTTTGGGGTTGACCACAACATTTATTGGCTGTGATTGCGCTTTGCAATCATTGGCGTTACTGACAGTAACACTATATGCGTCTGCGGTAGTTACTGTAATTGTTTGCGTTGTTGCACCGTTTGACCAAAGATATGATTTATATCCTGCTCCTGCGTCAAGTACCGTATTATCACCTTGGCAAAAGGTTGCCGGCTTTTGTGAAATGATTACCGGAACAGGTTTCGGTTGGACAATTACTGGAACAGGAACCGAAGTAGCTTCACAATCATTTGTATTAACAACTTTTACAGTATAATTTCCTGCTTGCTTTACTGTAATTATTTGAGTTGTTTGATTGTTCGACCAAAGATATGATTTGAATGCGCCTGCATCAAGAATTGTACTGTCACCTTCACAAAATGTTGTAGGGCGGGTAGAAGTAATCGTAGGAACAGGGAGGGGGTTTACCGTTACTTTTACCGTATCTTTAGATGTACAGCCGTTAGCATCGGTAACAGTGAGAACATAATCCGTTGTAACAGTCGGGGATGCTGTCGGGTTAGAATTTGTAGCAGAGCTTAGACCTGTAACCGGCAACCATGAATAGGTAAACGGCGCAGATACTCCTGAAGCCGTCGGTGCACCACCAATAGCAACTGATGAACCTATACAGACTGATTTATCAACTCCTGCACTAATTGTAGCCTTGGGGTACATTGTAATTACTACAGTATCTCGCACTACGCAGTTATTGGCATCGGTAACAGTTGCTACATACATAGTATTAACGGTAGGTGAGGCAATAGGATTTGCGATTGCTGCGTTATCTAATCCAATAGAAGGAATCCATGAGTATTGATAGTGAGGTGCACCGCCACTTGCCGTGGGTGCCCCTCCAAGACCTGAACCGCTTCCATAACATAGGAATTTATCAATTCCTGCATTTACAGCAGTACGGGGAAAGATTGATATCGTAACTGTTTTCTGTGAAACACATCCTTTCGCGTCTGTAACTGTAAGTGTGTAAACGGTTGGAACTGTGAATAATGCCGTAAGAATCGGGTTCGCTGAAGTAGAGTTATCGAGATTTGTGACTGGCGACCATGAATATACATAAGGCGGAGTAGTACCTGCTGCTGTAGGAGTTCCTCCAAGTTGGAAATTGGAACCATAACACACGGTTGTGTTCGTACCTGCATCAATAGTCGGAAGGGCATAGACGGTGATGTAATTTGTTTTAGTCAGTGAATTTGAACCACTTGAATTTGATGCTGTCAGTTGAACAGAATATGTACCGGGAACAGTATAGGTATAACTTGAATTTTGAGATGTGCTTGTGACCGAGCCGTCATTTTTGAAATCCCAATTCCATGAAGTGGGGCTGTCGGTACTTTGGTCAGTAAAGTTTACAGTAAGAGGAACACATCCTTGTAACGGCGTTGCAGTGAAAGCCGCAGTCGGTGGAATGCCAACATCGCAATTACCTGAATTGAGTTTGTTCATAGCCGTCGGTCCACAAGGCTTATTGTTTATGCTCCGGTTAACAACATCATTACCTCCGCCAATATCACTTACTGTATTAAGATTTCGTACATCAGAATTTGCTCCAAGAGCATAATGCATTACTTTACCCGCTGATATAATATGCCCCAGTTGGTGTCCGTGCCCGAGTTCATGAACAACTACAGATTGAAAATCATATTTATTTCCGGTAGTAGCACCCGGACCAAAGTTCCAGCCGTTTACCGGTGCTGTTGCTTTGAAGATTAAATCCATTTCCCGTAACCGATAATATGTTACATTGCAGCCTGACCAATAGGTATATGTTATACCTAATACACCTGCGCCGAGTGTACAATTATCATCAAAGGTAACTATGTTTATACCGTCATTGCCATTATTACAATTTACATTGCTTGTTCCTGTAGCTACGGCATAATTTACAAAAGTATTACATCTCCATGCCTTCAAAGCCCTTTTGAAGGCTGCATTTGCATCTGTGTTATTATTAAAATTTGTATTGAATGTGTGAGTATATCCTCCGTTACCGTTTGAATTCACCAAGTATGTTTGCTGTGCATTCCCATTGGCATCATTAACATTAAATACTACAAAATCAATTATTAAGGAAGTTCCCGAAACGGATTGCGAACCATCAACTCCTGTAACACGGATTGTTCCCGTGCCGGCATTATCAGGAACTTTCACTTGAATTTGATTATCAGTCCACGATACAATACGGTTTGCTCCGGCAGTTGAATACGTTGCACCTCCGTCGTCAGGATTTTTGAAAGCTACGGCTGCTTGACCTGAGTACGAATTACCAAACCCTGAACCGTTGATAGTAAGTGTGGAATTTGTACCGCCTGTAATCGTTGTAGGAGTGAAACCGGATATGTTTGCTGCAAGAGTTCGCGCGGATTTCTCAATTGATCTTGATTTTGGGTTATAACTTTGCATTTCACGGTAGGAATTCCCAAGCTGTTTGAAGATAGCATCATACAGAAAAGTTGAGCCGGAATACTTCTTGAATATGTCTGCTGCGGATCGAGATTGTTCGTCATACCAAATTACACATTGCCCCCATGCGAACGGCTCGAAGCCTTTGAAATCATTGTTTTTGGAATGCTCTTGCAGAAAGAATACACCGGTTTGCCCGATTGACAAATTTACTGATGGATTTACTTTCACCGCTTCACTTCCATATATTCCACCTTCGGTCGTTATTTCTATTTGTTTTGGTTCACTATCCGTCAGTCCTTTGAAAATTTTATATACCTCAACAGTAAAGCGGGTGTAAATCATTCCTTCGTTTCCTGCCGGAAAACTCGTTTGCGAAATGATTTTCCCTTCGATAATTGCGGATGCACCTCCTATTCGCTCGACTAAGGGGACAGGATATTGCATACATTGAGAGTGAGCCGATACACTTGTTATTGCAAAAACAATACAAAAAAGGAAAGTAGTTTTCATAGTTTACTCCAATATCAAATAGAAGGTTAGCTCTGTGAATCATGCTAATTTACGTAAATTTCGAGAGAAACAAGACTGCAAATTATGTAGTAGGTGTTATGTTCGTAAAATTGCTTGTAAAATTTACAGTTTAAGAAGTTAAATACATAACAATTTTTACAAAAAAAATAGATTCCGTATTGCAAAGAGACTAAATGATTCAAATAGTTATAGAAAAGCCATGCAATAGCATCATACGATTCCTAAGAGGTGCTATGTTGCTATGAAAGATACAATTTCTATAAACATTTAATCACATAGGGATACCTCAAAACCTAAATAGAGATAATTTTGCAGCACAATTGTCACAGCCCCGAAAATAGAGATTGAAATTCTGTTATTTAATTATACGTTTTCTTGAATTCTGTAATTGTTAATAACTATAGATCAACAACCCTGCAATCATAAAAATGATACGGAATTATTTTAATTTGCCGCCAAGAGCAAGTGCAGCTGCACCAATTGCCGGAGTGGAGTCCGAGTAGGTGCTTATATAACAATCGGCATGAATGGCATCACGTAAATAAGGATTGCCAAGTAATACTGAGATAACCTTTCTTCCATCGGCAATTAACGAGATCGCATGATCAAGATAGGCGGGTACATCCACAGTTCCTTTATGAGATCTGGCTCTCATAAAGATTGCAACAACAATTATTTCTGCATCGGCAGTTTGCTCTGCAAGCGCAGTAGCTTCATCGTCGGTGATTGCTGCGTCCAAGAACCCGAAATCACAATCGCTATCCACCGTTTGTGCAAGAAAATGGAAAAATTCTGCACCGGGTTCTATATTCTCGTCTTGCATCACGGCAAATGCTGCAAAAGTTTCATATTGGCTTAATGGAAGAGCGCGCTTATGGTCTTCAATTCGTACTGCTTTTTTTGCAACTTGGAGAGCAAGGTTAGCGTGTTCTTCAAGTGAGATAGGTTTTGGGTCGAGAGATGCCGCCATCTGTGAGCACCACTTTTTAGCTGCTTCAATTTGTGCTGCTGCTTGGCTAAGGCGTTCGGCAAATAGAGGGTTTGTTTCAGCTTCACGGGCAAGTGCTTCGATAGCTTCCCACGGGTTATCAGGAATTAAGATAACATCTGCTCCTGCATCCATCGCCCTTATAGCCGCCTCTCCACTCGAATATTGGCGGGTAATCGATTGCATATCAAGAGCGTCAGTCACGCTTAATCCACTAAAATGCAATATGTTTTTTAAGAATCCTGTTGTAATTGCTTTGGAAAGTGATGCCGGATCATTTTCGTTAGTTGGGAAACGGGAATTTTTATCAATGGATTCTTTACCGACATCAGCAAGAGTTGGAGCAGCTAAATGCGCAACCATAACCGAACGAACACCTGCACTTATTGCTGCACGAAAAGGTGAAAGTTCGGTTCTTTCTAAACGGTCAATATCATAAAGAAGTGTAGGGAGCGAAAGATGAGAATCCACTGATGTATCTCCGTGACCGGGAAAATGCTTTGCACACGCAATTACACCTTCCGATTGCATTCCTTCAACCATAGCAATGATATGAGGGATAATTGCTTTCGGCGTTTCACCGAAAGAGCGGATATTGATAATTGGATTTTTGGGGTTAGAATTAACATCGCACACGGGTGCGAAATTCCAATGAATACCGATTCCCCGTGCTTCTCTTGCAATAGCTTGGGCAATTTTTCGTGTCATAGCCGGATCATTCGCTTTGCCGATAGCCATAGCTTGCGGGAAAACTGTTCCACCTTCCAGTCGCATCGGAAGTCCGTATTCATAATCGGCACTCATGAGTAATGTTCCATTTGCAATAGTTTGCAGGGCAGCAATCATAGCGCGGGTTTCTTCTAATTTCCCCTGAAATACACAGAAACCGGCTATACCGCTCGCGGCAAGCAGGTGAATATTCTCTCTATACTCTTCATCAACAGAGTATTCATTTTCCAGAACATTGGGCATTACACAGCTTGCAGCCAGACGATAAAAGTGCGAAGAATTCATAGGTTTCAAGAAAATTAAAGGGAATGTTTCTGCAAAATTACGAAGTAACGGCAAAGCATCCACAGTATGTATATAGAATATGAATAAATTATGTGTAGGTTTGTAGTTTGAACATAAAATAATTCGACAGGATGCCAATCTGACCGCGAGCAATAGTTTTGAAATCAATATACACAACCCAAAAACATAAACACAAAATTTTCTGAGGAGAAAAATTATGAGTACAAACGAAGAATCCCATGCAGAATCTCAACAGCACAGTCATTCTGCACCACTCCGCCGTGTGACCACGCGCAGGCTTGTGGATATGAAAAAACAGGGTAAAAAAATTGTTTGCCTTACTGCGTATGATGCATTGATTGCCCGTGTTTTGGATGAGGCGAAAGTAGATGTGATACTTGTAGGTGATTCGCTTGGAAATGTGGTGCAAGGACATGAAACAACTATTCCGGTTACGTTAGAGGATATTATTTATCATACAAGGGCAGTAAACCGCGGAGTGAAACGTGCGATGGTGATTGCCGATATGCCGTTTATGAGCTATCAGATTTCACCCGAAGAAGCGTTTCGTAATGCAGGACGATTGATGAAAGAAGCTGGGGCAAGTGCAGTGAAAATTGAAGGCGGAGAACGTGTAGCCGAGGCAGTAAGGCGAATGACAGAAGCGGGAATACCCGTGATGGCACATCTTGGGCTTACACCGCAAAGTATAAACCAGTTCGGCAGTTATAGAGTTCGCGGAACGGATGAAGGGGAAGCTGAGATACTCCTTCGTGATGCCAAACTCTTGGAACAAGCAGGAGCATTTGCAATTGTTCTCGAGAAAATTCCGAGTGGACTCGCCGCGCAAATCACTGATTCGATTGGCATTCCCACAATCGGAATTGGCGCAGGTGTAATGTGTGACGGTCAAATCCTTGTGTACACCGATATGCTTGGACTGACTGTGGATTTTAATCCTCGTTTCGTCCGTCAATATGATAATCTATATCAGAGAATTCACTCGGCAGTCTCACGGTATGGTGATGATATTCGCAATTCGGATTTTCCGAATGAAAATGAAAGTTATTAGGAGTTAAAATGTTTAACATTCTTAAAAGAATAACAGTTGTCGGTTTCATTGGAGCAATTATGATTATGATTGCTTCGTGCGGAGACAATATAATTACTGACCCTTCCGAAATTGTATTTCCCGACTCTAATGTAAGTTACAAGAGCCATGTATTACCCCTTTTGTCACTAAGCTGCGCATATATCGGATGCCATAACGACGAAAGTGCTGCGGGGAATCTCCGTCTGACAAGCCATATAGCAATGTTCCAACATACAGGGTTAATTATCCGGTTCAAACCGGATAACAGCGTGCTTATCCAAACAATAGAAGGAACGTTACCACATAGAGCCACCTACCGCCAGGACTTCAATGTAAATCAGAAAAAAGGGATGAGAATGTGGGTGTTGGAGGGGGCAAAGGATAATTAACATATCTCCATAGTTTCGGTTTGTGAAACCGAAACTATGAGTGCTTGTGATGAGATGCTTCGGTCTAAGAATCCATGTAAATGACATCTTCTAGAATGTATCAACAGTCCTGTCATGCTGAATTCGATTCAGCCTCTCAGCAATATAGACGAATTAGCACGTTCGAATTAGCAAGACCAAACAGTCACGGAGGTGCTGAATCAAGTTCAGCATGACAGAACTGTTGTTCTATTAATAAGCTAAAGAGATGTCATCTACAGCGTAGTCGAAGCATCTAATTATTTGCCAATTTTCAGACAAATATTTTTTATTTAACGTCTCGGTTATTTTAGTACCATCACTTACTTATTTATTTTAACTATGCATAAAGAAAGCCGATAAACAAATGTTCATCGGCTTTAGAAAATACCATAAATCAGTATTATTGTTTATTATGTTTTTTGCCAAGCTCCCGAATATAATTACAGAGCGGTTCAAATTCTTCTTCTTTAATAACACCTGCCCATGTAAGCATTTTAGTTGATTCACCAAGATAATTTTTAGGGTGTTGAATAACATCTTTTAAAATATCGTTAGTAGGATATTTAGTATCAGCTTGGGTCAAATTGGCAAATCCCGAACCGGATTCACCGTGGCACGATTGGCAAGAATATTTATGAAAGATTTTTTGTCCTTGTGTTTTATCGGAGGTTTCATCGAATAAAACAGAGGTAGGAACTTTATTATTAATAGCAGGAACAGTTTTGATAAATGCATAGAGTGCTCTCAAATCGCCGTCGGTCAAGTCCGCCTCTGTCAGCATCGGATAACGCAAAGGTTTCCCGTGTGGGGTAAAGCCTGTTCGCATCGTCCGTACAAAATCTTCTTCAGTCCAATTACCAATTCCTGTTTCTTTGTCAGGAGTTAGGTTGGGAGTGTAAATTGTACGTTGATTATAATCAAGCATAGCATTCCCACCACCAAAATACCCGCCTGAATTTTCAGGAACATGATCATCCAATTTTTTGAAATCGGCAGAATGACAGGCATAACAGCCTAATAGATCGTTCGAAAGATACTTGCCGTAAGCGTATTTATTATTGCTGTCTGGTATCTGAATTTTTTTAGTAGGAAATTCAAAAGGTCCAAATGCAACCCTGCTGAGTACCTTCGTTAAAAATGATTCTTGCTGTTCAATATTATCCACATCAGCTGCTTGAACTGTCGGGTCGTCTGATCTGAGAAATGCAATAATCGAATAAATATCTTCATCCGGAACATGAGGCAGTTTAATCATATACGGCGGACTATATTTTCCGTTGCGGCGAATACCTGTACGGAGTAGATATGCAATCTCACCGTCCGTCCACGAACCGATTCCTTTGGTTGGGTGTTGTGTAATATTACGGGAATGAATTTCACCAAATTCTTTTGGTAAATCTACCATTAAATTTCCTGTAAGCTGTTTTGTGACAGGGTTCTGGTGACAATTTCGACAGAGCATATTGGCAATTTTTCTTCCCCTCTCTACGCGCTGTGGTGTTACTTCTACTTTTAAATCAATTTTAGGGGTATCGTATGTAGGTAAACCACTCGAATTAATATATATCGCAAACCCTCCTAACACAAGAACGATTACACCGAGAACAATCAATAAATACTTAAAAAACTTCTTCATAGAAATCCTGCTAAATTGTTAAAGAAATAAACAGCCGATTTGATCACACATAAATATAATGACAAAAACGTAAAATTGCCCGTTTCGGATTGAATAACTGACGTTACGCAAAAAATTATTTTGATTAATCTTTGTTAACTTCAAAACTGAGCAAGAATACTCTTACAAACTCAATAAATATTTTTTCTTTGCGTAACATCAGTGTATAAGATTCTAAAATAGTCGATAAATGCAAAATACGATATTTAGTCGAAATATTCAATTACTTCATTGTTGAAAAATATAAGCATTTCTAATCATTTAGGTTGTTCCATTAGGCAGCACTTCTCTTTGGATTCAAATAATATTCGCAAGTCTAAGATACAGTTTTAGCTGTACTTCAATATATTTATTAGAAGTAATGTCAACAGCAAAAAAACAAACACGACAAAAATGGAAATAATTTGCAGATATGTTTTCAAGGGAATTTATGTAATTTTGCATCATTCACATTAAAAGAATTCATCAATTACCATAAAGAATAACCATGAAGACTACTCTCCTTTCTTGCCTTTCTTGCCTTGTTTTTTTTATTGCTTCTATCGCTTCCTTTTCACAGTGTATGCAATATGCTATTCCTCTTGCCGAACGGATAGGTGGTGCATCCACTATTATCGAAGGAAAAATTGTTTCTCAAAAATGCTTTCCTGCCGGAAGAAACGGTATGATTTATACGAGTTCTACAATAGAAGTCTATAGAATATTCAAAGGTTTGACTGGGAGTACCTTAAAATATACAGATATTGTAACCCAGGGCGGGACATATCAAAATGAACGTGTAAGTGTATCGCCATCTATTGACTTACAAGTTGGACAGACAGGTTTATTTTTTCTTCAGGAGCATACCGATAACAATGATTTTAAAGGTTTTGAGCCATATTCATGGCAGCAATGTTATGTTCAATATGATGAACAGTCAGGTAGAGTTTCAGATGTTTTTACATCATATCCAAATGCAAATTATCTCTATAATGCTATTACAGGGCAGCTTGGTAATACGACACGAATAGTACAACCGTATATTCCTTTGGAAAAAAAGCAAAATGGTAAAAGCCCCAAAACCCTCGGAGCGGTTATCACTAGTTTTTCCCCTACGTATATAACCGCAGGAACTGACAGTTCCATTACCATAAGAGGCTCAGGTTTTGGAGGTGAATACAGTGGGCAGGCAGCAGTTGCTTTCTCTAATGCAGATGATGGCGGTGTTACTATGTTTAGTGCTGCTCCTTCTCGTATAGTCTCATGGACTGATAATGTTATTGTAGTGAAAGTACCATATCAAGCCGGAACCGGAAGAATACGTGTTACATCTGTTGATGGAACACAAGCAACAACTTCAGCAGGCTCAATTATTATTAATTATGCAATAACCAATGTTACAGACTCCCTTAGCGGAAATGCTTATCCGCCATACTTGGTGAATGCTAATGAAACCGGTGGTTATACTCTAACGCTGAATTCCAGTTTCGCAACCAATAATTTGGCAGTAGATGCATTTAAGATTGCCTTACGCACATGGAGATGTAATACATTCATAAATGTGGGGATAACCAAAAGCCAAACAGCTTTAAATTGCGTTAATGGTAAAGATGGAATCAATGTGGTTTCTTTTGATGACAGTTGTACATTACCTGTAGGAGTAATCAGTTTAACCTATCGATTCTATAATGGATGCAATATTTCATTTTGGAGTTTACGGGAATTTGACATGATTTTTAGTAAAGATGCCGGGGGCAATTTATGGAATTACGCCCCGACATTTGTAGTAGGTGCAACTCAAATAGATTTCCAGTCCACAGTATTGCACGAAATTGGTCATGTTCATCAACTTGGTCATATTATAGGAGCTGGTCAAGTTATGCACTATAAACTTGCGCCAAGAATATTTGCCCGTTCTTTAGGAACAAGGGATATTGCCGGAGGAGCCTATGTTATCAACCGCAGTATTAATAAGACGATATGTGCTCAGAAAGGAATCACCCGGCTTACATCAAATATATGTGATAATCCGGGTGTAGCACCAAGCGGGGAATTTATCGCAGTACCTTTAAGCGGCTGTGCGCCGTTAACAGTCAATTTCATCGATCAAAGTACAGATAGTACAACACTTTGGAATTGGGATTTTACAGATAAAGGACTTGATAATACTTATACAAAAAATCCAAGTTATACATATTCTGAGCCTGGAAAGTACTCTGTTAAATTTACGGCAGCTAATGCTCTCGGCTCTAAAACGACTACAAAACTTAGCTATATAACAGTGTATGCCTTACCCACGTTAACAATGGGGAAAAGTAGAAATGCCTGTTTGGGGTCAACTGTAAAGTTGGGTGAAGGGGTATCAATTAAAGGAACTGCTCCCTATACCTATCGCTGGTCTCCAACAGATTTTATAGATGATTCTACTTTGGCAAACCCTACTGCTTCAGTATCAACTCAGTCTATTATTGAATACACACTTACCATAACAGATGCACATGGGTGCTCTGATACAAAGTCATTTGTGATTACACCTGTGTTTTCCCCGACTATTTCTGCAGGTAACAATATATCCATTTGTAAGGGTGATAAGAGGGTTGTATTAGGGGGAGCACCCACAGCTTCAGGCGGAACGCCACCGTATTCATATCTATGGACTCCGGCAACAGGGTTGGATTCTGCCAAAATCGCAAACCCTACAGCAAACCCTTCGGTAACTACTAAATACCTTCTTACTGTATCAGACAAAAATGGAGGATGCCAGCTTGTAGATTCAGTTGTAGTTACGGTTACTCCTGCATCGATAAAACCGACGATTATACAAAATCTTGATACGTTGTTTTCAAGTATTGCAGCTACATATCAATGGAGGAAGGATTCAGTAATCATTCCTAATGAAACCAAACAATTCCTCTTAACAACAATACCGGGTCGCTATACTGTTACAGTAACCACTTCAAATCCGTGTCCATCAACTTCAAGTGAATATATTATCAAATCAACCGGAGTTTTAGAGGTTGATGAATCATCGGATATTCGTATATATCCAAATCCCACAGATGGAAATGTAGATATTCAATTGCCGTTTACAGGAGCAAAATGCCGCATAACAAACGTGCTTGGAATGGTAATCAATGAGCAAATAATTTACGGAAAAGATGCAAAGGTTTCACTTTTGAATTACCCTGCAGGAATGTATTATATTGAGTTTACAACAGATGATAATCAGCATTTTGTGAAGGTAATTACAAAGGATTAATCCAAAATAATCCGAGAATCTTGCCAATAAAAAAACCGACACAATTAGTACTCCTAATTCGTGTCGGTTTTTTATTTGATACATATCTAATGTTATAACCCTAAATCAATCCCAATGTAAAACCCTCGTTCTGCTGCCGGATAAAAGTCCTTACCTTCGGCATTTGCAGCATACAGTGAATTTAGAAGATTAGTGCAATGACCATGCAACCGTAAACTTTGGAGGGAAAGTATATTTGCCCATTCGTATGAAATATCCATATTCAGTGTAGTATATCCATCTACTTTATTATCTGAATATGATGTTAAAAAGGGATACTGACTACGTAACTCTGTAAGTTTGTTGCCAAAATTGTCAGAATAAAACCCGCCTACATATTTTAATATTAATGAGGCAGTGAAGCCCTGATTACCTATATACATTCCCGGTAGGTTATCACTATAGGTAAGCCGGATATTTCCTAAAAGATCCGGAAAGCCTGCAACTGTTAAACCGTTTAAAGAGATTGCCTCTTGAGCATCCAGATGATAATTATACTCAATAAATTGATTGTGACTTATTGTTGCATTTCCGGAAATACTCAACACTCCTCCATAATTAAATGCTAAAAGCATCCCGGATATTTCAGCTTCGATACCGATATGTCTGGAGCGAGGTGCATTGCCATCAATAGGATTGCCAAAAATGTCAATCCGACCGCTTTTTACCAGTTCATTTGAAAATTCCATCCAATATGCATTCACTCCCCATGAAAGCGCATTAATGAATTCACTACGGCGAATACCAACTTCAATATCAATCATTCTTTCTGGCTTCACAAGCGGCTTTGAGAAATCGTATTTTTTTATTCCACCCGTTGTATCTGTTTCGAATAGAGGACTGATATTTGTAGAAGAATACGTGTCTTCTGCTGCATAAAGATTTTTCATGCGTGGCTCTCGTGAAGTAATTGCAGCAGAGGCAAACAATGTTGTATAATCTGAAATTGTATGTGTAAAGCCGATTCGTGGATTAAAGAATAAATAATTTACGGTAAAAATATCACCTTTGCCGGATATGGCTTTTCCGTTTATATCACGATATTCGGTAAATAATCCTCCGGCTTTCTCATTCCCGATTGTATAGCCGTTATGAACTAATTGTCCTTCTAAAGTTAATAGTGTTGTACCCGAAATCTTATATTGTTCCCGGGCAAATGTAGAGAAAATACTACGGTAGCCGTTATAATCGTAAAAAGTAAAATCAGGATTCATACCAATAGGAAGCCCTTCGGCAAACTGGATTTTACCATAATGATAGGATGTGTTCATTCGATATTCTGCTCCAACGGTCAGCTCACCGTCCTCATGTTGCCATACTAAACGTGGAATCCAGCCACCGTGTTTATTCTCAACAGTTGCCCGTATGATTGCATTTGTAGGTGTTAAACTGTCTGCAAACCCATATTGGGGGGTAAGACGAAGCATAGAAGCATCTGCCCACGACCCGTCAAAATCAAAATATCCCTTTCCCGTATAATAAAATAAGGATGATTTCAGGGTTAGATTGTCCGTCAGGAAAATATCATTGAGAATTTCATAATGCGGTTGAGAAAATCCTTCCACTTCTTGCGGGCGACGATCGGTAGGGTAAATAACAGTTCCGGCTGAATCGTAATCAAAATAGCTGTAATTTGACCTGCGGAGCTTAGGATCTTTAATATATGATTTAGGTAAACCATTATAGGCAAGTCCGTCGGAAATTGGTCCGCCGAATATATTAATTTGGGTGGTTACCTTTTCATCGAATCGTGCCATACTTACGAAAAAGCTGTTTAATTCTGCCCAGGCACGGTCGCGGTAGCCATCTGAATTTATACGTGACAAACGGGCATAGAATGCATATTTATCAGTTATACCCGATGAAATCTCTGCTGAAAACTTACTTGTAATAGGAACGAATACAGATTTGTCATCACCGGTATGCTGCTGATACCCAATTCCCGATGACAGTAAAGCAAAACGCTTATTCGCAAAATTTGTACTTGTAAGACTTATACTCCCGCCTATCGCCGCCGAGCCGTAATTCATAAGTCCGGCTCCGCGCTGCACTTGGATAGACTGCATATTAGAAGCAATATCAGGCATATCAACCCAATAGACATTATGGTCTTCCGGGTCATTTTGTGGGATTCCGTTTACCATCACGGCGATTCTGCGTTGGTCGAAGCCACGCATTTTTAGATAGGAATATCCTACACCATTTC
>JACPWH010000152.1 GCA_016197185.1 Ignavibacteriota bacterium | reverse complement strand
AGGGATTCTTTACGTATGCTTGATATTTAAAAACTGAAGAAATTCCTCTTTGTCTCCCTTTATCAAGGAGGAGATAAGAAAATGTTTTAACTATTTAGAAATAAACTTACGTTATCCCCTTGATCAAATAGGATTGTTAAGTTCCGAATGGAAAGTCGAACTCAAAAATCTTTTACATTCTCCTCTCAAGAGCAGGGCTGTTTTTCTATTTTTGAGATAATAAATATTCGAATAATTGAAAATAATTGTTAGTTTTTGTGAATTTTGAGCACATTTTGTGACCTTTATGGTTCATCTTTTTAACACAAAGTTCACTATGAACTTTAGAACTTAATTGCCTCGCTTGATAAAGGTATCCAAGGGGATTTATAATCCACAAAAATTTTCAGAATCCACAAACGTCAAAACATTTTTTTAACTATTCTAACAAACTTATGAAAACAATAGCTGACATAATTAAAGAGGGCTACGCCCATTGGAACGAACCCGAACGACTTGCTGCCATTGGTGCGGAACTTGAATCTCGCACCCGCCTTTCCGAAGCACGAACATTTTTAGAACGGTCAATTGCACTTGCTCCCGAAAACCCTGAGCCTTATACCTCGCTGGCATTCGCATATTTTCGTGACAATTCCAGTCAATCCGAAGATGGTGAAAAAACATTTGTTGACGGTATTGAAGCTACAAATTCCGATGTTCTTAAAGCATGGTATGTCGCTTTTCAGGAAGATGAATCAATTGCTTCTTTGTTGATTGAAGAAGTCAAAAATTCGGATGACCTTGCGGTGCAATTTACACTTGCAGGCAGTTTGCTTTGGCGTGGTAAAGCAGATGAAAGCTATGATTTATATAAAAAAACTTTAGCTCTCGTACCCGAAGGCACTGCTCCGAAGGGACTTGATTCGTATTGTTCTAATATGTGTTGGATGATTTCGCAGAAACCTGAGATAAATCTTGAAAACGATGTTCTTCCTCATGTAAAGAACATTATCAAGTCATCTCCTGAATCGTATGGTAATCGAGTACTTGAATTACAGGTCTATCAAGCTCTTCAGAATTGGGAAAAAGTGAAGGAAACAGCTATTGGAATTTTAAGGGCTTTTCCTGATGAAGAAACAACAATGTTGGCACTTGCAATTGCTTATGAAAAACTGGAAGATCATGACCATGCAATTATTTGGTTGAACCGTGCTATCGGCGCAAAACCAAGTTTTGTCCGTGCAAGGGTCAATATTGCTAAAATATATGAAAAACAAGGGAAACTTGAGATTGCTGAAGAAATTATGCGAGAAATTCCGGTGGCAAATCCAGGTTATAACTTTGGAAAAATAAATCTTTCTGTGTTTTTATACCGCAATGGAAAACAAGATGAAGCCCTTGAAATTTTCAGAACTGCTTATGCTAAATTAAAACCCTGGGAAAAATCCGGTGTGGAAAATTCTCCAGAAGGGAAAGCAATGATGGAAAAGATATAAATAGAGAAAACGAAGATTCAATGCCCTGTTCCTCACGAATGAATTGTGAGGAACAGGGTATTGTTTTTGTAACCAATCTGATTCCATCTCCCTCTATGGTTTTAGAACGGCGAACAATTTTTCCTTTTCTTTTTCCGGAGGTTTGTATGAAAAACTATATTTATCTCGCTTGTATGGTGCTAGTCTGCACTACTTCTTTTGCCGCAGAACCAAAAACTATAACCTCTAAAGTTGATGCCGTAACGGTGTATTACGATCGTGCTTTGGTAACACGCAGCGGAAATATTTCCTTGCAAACGGGAGTGCAAAGCGTTGTTTTCAGTGGCTTGCCGCCAGGAGTGCTTGATAATACTATCAGAGTTTCGGGAGAAAGCGCAGGTGCTGCCATCTTGGATATGCAGGTCGAAAACGCTACCACAACACCTCCACCGCCCGATAGTGTCGAACAAAAATCTCCAAAGACAGATTTCCTCACCCAATAGAGGCGTAACAAAAAGCATCAAAAATATTATCGTGGATTTGGATGTAGTAAGAGCCGGAGATATAAATCTGATCGTCAGTTATGTAATACAAGGGGCAAGCTGGCAGCCGCTCTATGATGTGCGTGTAATGAAAGCCGCCAAGGAAGTACAACTTGATTACCGTGCATCAATTCGTCAAACCACAGGAGAAGATTGGAGCGATGTAAATATAACCCTTTCTACTGCTCGACCTGAAGTTGGGGGAATCGAACCTAAACTCTCGGCATGGTATGTGAATGCAAATGAACCGGTAAAAATAGCAGAAATGAGCACAAGAAAAGCTTATGATGGTAATAGGATTGGTATTTCAAGCACAAGGGCAGCAACTCAATCAGAAGTTACAAGTGTAGTTACGCTGAATGCCGGTGTTCAAAGAGATGATTTTTACAGACCAATGACAGAACCGATTGCAAGTGTTGTTTCGGACTATTATTCAGTATTATTTGATATTCCTGCGAAGTCAACTATTCTTACCGATGGTAAGCCACACAAAGTGATGATTTCCAAGCTGAAATTCGCAACAGAATTTGATTATAGTTCTACTCCTAAACTTTCTGCGAATGTCTATCTCCGCGCTACAATAAAGAACACATCTGAATTGCCATTGTTGCCAGGTACCGCCAACATATTCAGCGATAGGGATTTTGTAAGCCAAGTTTCTATGCCGCTCGTTTCCCCTACTGAAACATTCAATACGTCACTTGGAGTGGATCAGGCAATCAAAATACAACGAACACGAGTAAATAGAACAAACGAGACAAACGGGGTATTTACTAAAAATAGAAAAGTAATTTATGAATATGAATATACCTTACAGAACAACCGTAAAACTGATGCTTCAGTGGAAATTCATGACCAAATTCCACTTTCACAAAATGAAAAAATGATAGTTGAACTCATGAAACCGCAGAGTGATGAAGCTGTAAAAGATAACTATGGAATGATTGCCTGGAAGCATGTAGTAAAGCCTACTGAAAAGAAAGTTTGGACATTGAAATATAGTGTAGAATACCCTTCTGATTATTTAACTTCAGGGATAGAACCTTAGGATTTTATTGTTATAGAAAATGTAAATTAGTTGATTCTAACAAACAAGGGGAAATTGTAGTTCCCCTTGTTTGTTTAACTATTATACTATCGTAAATCTTCTACAATCTTCCAACAAGCTCTACCAGTAGTTTGGTTAACAGCGGCTCTGCTCGCCCGGCAGTTTCAATAATTTCTGCTACTGAAATCGGCTTGAGTGCCTCCGGAAAACATTCATCTGTAACAATTGACAGACCCAACACTTCCATTCCTGCATGTCGTGCAACGATATTTTCAGGTATTGTACTCATCCCCACTACATCAGCACCGATTGTCCGTAAAAAACGATATTCTGCCCGAGTTTCAAGATTTGGACCTGGAACGGCAACATATACTCCCTTTTGAAGTTTGATTGCATTTTCGAGTGCAATCTCTTCAGCCATATCAATTAAACGTTGGGAATACGGTTCACTCATATCAGGAAAACGAACTCCGAGAGTATTATCATTTGCTCCTATTAGCGGGTTATCTCCCAATAAATTAATATGGTCGTCCATCAGCATTATATCTGCTTTCCGATATAGCGGGTTCAAAGCTCCACATGCATTAGAGATGAGCAACGTTTCTACACCCAAAGATTTCATCACCCGAACAGGGAATGTGATTTGCTTCATAGTATAGCCTTCGTAAAAGTGGAAACGTCCTTGCATTGCTACTACAGTTTTACCCGATAACGTGCCTATAATCAACTTCCCGTGGTGTGACTCGACAGTCGATAGCGGAAAGTGGGGTATCTCATCGTATGGAATGATAATCTCAGGTTCTATTTCATGAGCCATACGTCCGAGACCTGTACCGAGGATTATCCCAACTGTTGGTATTGCTGACGTTCTTTGTCGTAATGATACTACAGTTTCGTTGATTTGTTCTCGTAACTCTAAGTGTTGTGGTTGCATAAAGAAAATGATTGATTTTGAATGATTTTTGTAGATGAGATATATCTTCTAAAAATAGGAAAGTATCTGTATATTTCGACAAATTCAATATGGCAAATAAGTTCTGTCACATTGAGTTTGTCGAAATGTTTAATTACTTACCAACAATTATAATTATTGATAACAGTAGTATTTGTCCAGCAAGTATTTACATCTAAATTAAATAGCAGTTTGAACAACCGCATTTTTCCGAAGTAAGAATAACGACGCAATTCCCGGCACTAAGAATATCACGGCGGCAATTAAAAATGCATGGGATAACGAATAAGTATCTGCAAGCCAACCGATAATCGGTCCGATACACGAGAAAATCAGGCGAACCAATAAATTTCCAACCGATAAAACTGTTGCACGTTTATCAGATGATATTAACGAGTTGATATATCCGTAAAATGTCGGTTGACCAATGCCACACCAAACCACCAAATCGGCAAACCTGCAAGTTTCAAATATGGCTGGATAAACCATACCATCGTAAGCGTAGAAGCGTTGACGATGGAGGAATATACTATCAGCCATTTAAGTTCGGAATGCCCGTGCATAGCATAAACCACTATTTCCCAAACTGTATGAAAGTTGCCTTTTGATGTATCCAACCTCGTCCTTGGCGGCTCAGTGAGCATCATCGCAAGAGGAATTGTGAACAATAGAATACCTGTTTCTACATAAAATGGCATTCGCAAACTTATAGCTGCGAGCAGTCCTCCTATAATACTTGCAATTCCCTCAGAAGTATTGCCTATTGACATCAACCTTCCTTCGAATTTAGAATATTCCGATTGCTTGCCAAGAGCAAGAAGTGAATCATAGACTATTGCTGAGTCCGTACCCGAAATAAAACTGATGGCACAACCAAGAGTCATTTCAGCAATAAAAAATCCCCAAAAACCTTCGGCAAATGAATACAATGCAAAGCCGGCACAACTTAGTGCACATCCGGCTATCATTGTGAGTTTACGACCAACTACATCCGAAAAATACCCACTGGGTATTTCAAAAAGAACAACAAGAGCCGAAAACGCCGATTGTATCAATAGTATCTGCTGCATGGTAAGTCCTGCATGTTGGTAAAACAATACCATCGTGGACATCACCAACAGAAACCACCTTAATACCCGAATAAAGAACATCAACCGGATATTCAGCTCGAACGGACTCATTGTTTCTTTTGTTTGGCGGAATCTAATGCCCTCCAAACGGAATCTTGTACATGGGTTTCGAGTTTGCGTGCAGAATCAATCTCCTCTTGCAGATAATGAAGTTTGCGTTCGCGTCGTTCCCATTTGTTACGCAGGCGTTCGCAGCTGTAGAGAGATGAAATAATAGTTATGAGTGACAGAAATGCAAATATATTTATGAGTATTGAGCGAAGTCTATTGCGTTTCATGGTAGTAGTATCAAAAAAATATAAATAAAAGCGGTTGCTCTTTTCAAGACACTACAATAGTTCTTAATGAGAGCAACCGCTATTATGAGTTTTCGATAAGCGCACACTACGATGTGTAGCAAACGCTGTTTCGAGACTTATTTCACGCCAAGATTTTTCTTCTGTTCATCTGAAAGAAGGTCGAAGAATGCGAAGTCCTGTTTAGGTTCTTCTTGATGTTGCTGTTGTGCACGATCGCCACGGCGGTCTTCTCTTCTGTCGTCACGACGTGGTCTGTCATCACGTCTGTCAGAGTTGCGGTTGTCACGACGGTCGTCGTTTCTTGGACGGTCGCTGTTTCTTGGCTTGTCTTCGTTTCTATAATTGTTTTCTTGACCTGATCTGTCGCTTCTACGGTCATTATTATATCCACCGTCATCCTCATATTTTGGAGCAAGGATAAGCGATGCAGTAGCCGCTACAGCATCAAGAACCATAAGTTCTACAGTATTACCTACAACCATCGAAGCATCATTGTTTCTTACCCGTCCGCGAGGAACAAATCCGTCAAATTCATCACTTACACGAACAACCACTCCCTGAGGAGAAACTTCGCGAACAACTGCCTGAATCATTGTACCTACGGGTAATACTTCGCTGATTGTATCCCAAGGATTCGGCATGGTTTGTTTATGACCTAAAGCAACCCGCTTCTTTTCTTCGGAGACTGATAGAATCTGCACATCGATTGTTTGTCCTATAGTAAGTACTTCCGAAGGATGATTTATTCTGCGTCCCCATGAAAGGTCATAATTACGCAACAATCCTTCTACTCCGGGCTTAATCATTACATACGTACCGAAATCTGCAAATCTTTTTACTACACCTTTATGGCGGCTGCCTTCGGGGAACTCGCTTTCTACATTCACCCAAGGTGATGGTTCCAATTCCTTACGGCTTAATGTGATTTTTTCTTTAGCCGGGTCGATGGCAATAATTTTTGCTTGGATAGGATCGCCTTTTTTGAATAGCTTTGTTGCATCATCTACATGGTTATGAGAAAGACGAGAAATATGGATAAGACCTTCTACACCGTTAAGGTCAACAAATACACCAAATGACGCTACGAACGAAATACGACCGTCAACAATTTCACCTTCTTTAAGTTGAGTGAAAAATTCGTCCTTAGCTAATTTTTTACGGCTGATGACGATGGTTTTTCTTCCTTGGTCATCTTGTTGAAGTTCTTGGATATTCACAGTGTATTTTTTTCCGACAGCATCAAGCAGATCTTGTTCGGTTGCTACACGTTTTGTAGAAAAATGCGACGCCGGCATGAAGAGTCGGACATTTTTATAAATTGCCCTTAATCCTCCTTTAATTCTGTCGGTTACTTCCACTTCGATTGTACCGTTTGCATTTTTGACTTCAGTCAATTCTGCAAATACGTCATCAAGTGCTTTTTGAGCAGCAGCACGTTCTTCATTGCGTTTACGCTCTACTTCTGCACGCTCTTCCTTACGCTTGCGCTCTACTTCTGCCGCAGCGGCGGCTGCAGCACGCTCTTCTTCTGTAAGCGGAGCGGGAGGAGTTGGAACTGTTGCAGGAATTGCTGCTGTTGATATTTCCGCACTTACATTTTCAGTTGTTATATTTGTTTCACTTACCGGTTCAACGGCAGTGTTTTCCGAAGCCGTATTTTCTTGGGCAATTTCTAATGTCACATTTCCTTGAATTGGTGGTTCAGATGCTTCGGCAACAGGTTCTACCGGAGCTGTTGTTTCAGTCGGTTCTGCTTCCGTATTTTCAGCAGGTGGAAGTTCCGATACAACTTCGGCAGAATGTTTTTCTTCGGCGTTTTCCGAAGGAGTGACAGTAGCCGCATCAGCAGGCATATTTTCCCCGTTAGTTTCTGCTACAACTTCTGCAGATGTTTCTGCATTTGCAGTATCGGAGGTTTCGGAGGAAATTTGGGCTGTGGGCATTTCTTCCGCAGCGTTATCGAGAGGTTGATTCTCAGTCATAAAATACAGGGGCAAATACTAAAAAAAACTATAAAATTAAATTCTCACTACTATATCAAAAATAACAACATTAAAGCCTTTTGGGGTTTTGTTGGTTCGATAGTGGCGCAAAGATAAGAAATTTTTTTACACACCATACAGTTACATCAAAAAAAAATAGCGTTGAATTGATAAAATAATGAAATGGTATTGTTACTTGAATCTCGAAAGTTAGTGTAGAATATGATAAGTAGCACAAACAAAAAAGCTGTTTGGAAGTTCCAAACAGCTTTAGATAAGATAAATAATTTATGTGAAGAGAGAAAACCAATCTTCATTCTGCGTATTCAGTTTAAAGACTGAATGGGGAATTGCAGTTGCGGATGTTCATGGAAAGCAAGTTCATATAAACGTACATCCATGTATTTACGTAGAGGAAATATATTGATGATGTTATGAACTTCTTCCTCAGAATTTCCTATAAAGATTGCCCAAAGTTTAGAACGGTCAAGTGAAAGTCCATAATTAGTCAAGCGACCGCTTTTTAGCAAAATCCCGACCTGTAACCGGTGGAGGGGAATCAATGAAATAAAATCTTGGGTTATTACTTCAGGGAGCGTGATATCCGCCATAAATTGCTTCATAATGATATGTTTCGAATATTGAAATTGATTGAGAAGCTTTTAATCCAAAGTATCTCAGTTAATGTTAGAGAGCAGAACCTTCCCACTCTGCAAAACTCTTCAGTGGGGGATAGAGAGTTTTCAGGACAGGTATATCTGCAATATAACCATGATTGTTGAACCAATCAAACATTATTGCCATTTCTTCACTGTGAGCACGGAGTGCCTCAATTGGTAAGGATATAAATTGAACCGGCTTTCCGAGTTTTGCGCCGAGTATTTCTGATGCTGTCGGCATTGTTATTTCATCGCCGGCTATTGCAAAAGATTTCCCAATGTACTCTTCGGGATTGTTGAATGCAATTGCTACAAAAGCACCTATATCATCCGATGCAATAAGTTGAAGAGTGCGTCCGGGAGGTAATCCCATCATAAATGATAAAGAACCGTCTTCACCTGCCTGAGGGCGAAACCATGTGGTGAAGTTTTCCATGAAAAATACAGGACGAATTACGGTTGTAGGAATGCCAAGTGTTGCGATATATTCTTCTATAATACCCTTAGTATCGAAATGAGGAATGCCGGATTTGCGCTCAGCCCCGTCAACCGAAGTATAAACCAAATGTTTAACTCCGGCTGCTTTTGCAGCGTTTGCAACATTTTTACCTTGCTGTACTTCCATATCAAAACCTGTTTCCCAGAATTGCTGAATGCTGAATACTCCATAGACACCCTTCATCGCAGCTTGGAGAGAAGCTGTATCGTTCATATCACCCTGCACTAATTCAATCCCTTGTTCCACAAGAGCTTTTGCTGTAGGTTTCTGAGGGTCGCGGACAAATGCCTTTACATTCCAACCGTTTGCTTTCAGGTGGCGTAATGCAGAGCCGCCTTGCGCTCCTGTTGCACCGATAACGAGGATAGTTTTTCCTTCTTTGTTCATGTGGGTTTCCTTTCTTGATAAAGATTAAAAATAATAGTTTGTATAGATTATTTTTGTAGTAAGGACAGGTAAGAATGCCTGTCCTTACATACTGAATTATTTATAGTTAGATTTTTTAAGGAGAGTTGGGGTTGTTATCCTTCTTTGCCAATCTCAAGTTCAATATTCAATTTTACTGTTTCGCTTACTACAAATCCTCCGGCTTCAATAGCTTTATTCCAATTTAAACCGTAGTCGAAACGATTTACTTCACCGATAAGCGTTATCCCTGCTTTTGTTTTTCCCCATGGATCTTTTTGAAGTATTCCGCCTAATTCACCATTTAAAGTGAGTGTTTTTGTAACACCTTTCATTGTGAAATCACCTGTTATTTTGAAGGTGTTATTTCCTGTCTTTTCAATTTTCTTACTCACGAATATTATTTCAGGAAATTTATTGGCTTCAAAGAAATCCGGGCTGCGAAGATGCTCATCTCGTTGCTTATTATCGGTATTAATACTCTGTGCCTTAATTTTTACAGTTACTTTTGCATCTGAAAAATCCGATTTGTCCGAGAGAACCGAAACGGAATATTCATTAAATTGCCCCTTAACATTTGAGACCAAAAGGTGCTTGACGCTAAATCCAATCGAAGAGTGGGATGCGTCTTCTTTCCATTTTGTTGTTTGAGCATTGACATTTGTCGAAAAAACAGCAAACGCGGCTACGAATGCAACAGCCATCTTAGCGACTGTATTGATTGATACTACGGCTTTCATAATAACTCCTGAGATATAGAATGTAAAATTTGTGTGATAACAAAATATGTTGTAACACACATTAGGATAAATTTTTTTCTTTTTTATGATTTTCTGTCTATTCGGAATATAATTTCTCACAGAGACGGGAAAGCTCAAGGCATTCTTCACTTGTCAGATTCTGAAGATTTATATTTTGAATTGCATCCATTTTCGGGTTGACTTTCTCCAACAGTTTGATTCCTTGTTCTGTAATTCGGGAATGCGAATGGCGGCGATCATCACCGTCTCTGCTTCGCTCAACTAAACCTCGTTTTTCCAAACGATCTATTAGGCGTGTAACATCAGTTCCCCGTTCTAATAACCGAGAAATGATTTCGCATCTGGGGTGTCCGTCGGGGTACACACCTTTTAGTATCCTTAATACGTTGAATTGAATCGGAGTAATGTTGAATTCTGCACAAACTTTCTCAGCTTGCTCTCTAAGGAAATCGCTTGCAACAATCACATTTAAGGCGGCTTCCATCTGTGGAGAGTCAAATTTAGTTTGCTTAATTCTTTGTTCTAATGTTGTTCCCATAATGATACAAAATTACTAAATGATGTAATGTTGTTCTAATGTTGACGCAAAACTACGAAAATATTTTACATGTTGCAACACATTTTGTTGTAACACGTAAAAAGTTATCCACATTCACAGTGGATAACTTGTATTTTACTGTGGAAAACAATGTGGACAACATCCTTTTAGTGTGTAAAGATATTAGTTTCGGGCTACAAAGATAATCTGTAATTTTGTTGTTCAAATTATTGAAATACGGCGCGATTATTGCAAATTGACATGGTTAGAAACCATTCGATTATGTATTTGGTTTTACAATTCTTTACTCTATAGAAAAATGTTCTCTTCCGACGAATCGGCAACTACAAAGGCAGTCGGTAAATGGGTGCCTAATCGTAACCAGCCGACACCTTCAGTTTCAATTGAGGCGTTAGGAACTCATGTTCCCCCGCATTCTACAGATGCTGAAATGAATGTAATAGGTTCGATGATGATCGACAGGACGGCGGTTACAAAAGCAATCGAAATATTAGAGCCGGACAGCTTCTATCACGAAAAACATAAAAAAATCTATGATGCAATTCTCGGGCTGTTTGAGAGGGGGGTAGGTGTTGATATTCTTACATTGAGCGAGGAGCTTCGCCGTAGAGGGCAAATGGAGACAATCGGCGGGTCGTTCTACCTTGTTGAAATTAACAATCTTACGCCTACTGCTGCTAATATTGAACATCATGCGAGAATTGTTCAGGAGCGTTACTTAAAGCGATGTCTAATTACGGCTTCCGGTAGAATCATCCAGCAATGCTACGATGATACTACTGATGCCCTTGAAGAAATCGACCATGCTGAATCGAAGATTTTTGAGATTGCAGAAAAACGCTTGCGGCGAAGCTATATAGGTATGAACCAACTTGCCCGGGAAACTTTTGCGATGATAACAGCTATGATGGAGGGTGGGGAGCATAACGGGATTACAGGAGTACCATCCGGGTTTGTGCAATTAGATGAAATGTTGGGTGGGTTTCAAAAATCGGATTTGATTATCGTTGCTGCACGTCCGAGTATGGGTAAGACTGCTCTTGCACTTTCGATTGCGCGCAATGTAGCCGTTGAGTATGGACAAGGGGTGGGTATTTTCTCGATAGAAATGGCAGCCACACAATTAATGATGCGGCTTATAAGTGCCGAATCACGGATAAATGCACATGACATTCGTACCAATAGAATTAACCATTCTATGATGCCTCAATTGGTTCAGAGTATTGGGAGGCTTGCAGAAGCGCCAATTTTTATTGATGACAGCCCTGCTCTTACCATTATGGAGATTCGCGCTAAATGCAGGCGAATGAAGGCTGAACATGATGTACGTATGGTCATTATCGACTATTTGCAACTTATTCATGGCAAAGCAGAAAGTCGGGAACGGGAAATTTCGATTATTTCACGTTCGCTCAAGCAGATTGCGAAAGAACTGGATATTCCGGTTATAGCTCTTGCACAATTGAACCGTTCGGTAGAAGCACGTGCGGATAAAACACCAATGCTTTCGGACTTGCGGGAATCCGGTTCTATTGAACAGGATGCCGACGTGGTTATGTTTGTAAATCGCCGTGAACAATACGGTATTACAACGTATGACGACGGCACATCAACCGAAGGAACGGGAGAGATCATCATAGGTAAACAAAGAAACGGTCCTGTCGGTCAAGTACGAGTTGCCTATCTTAAGAATTTTGCAAGATTTGAAAATCTGGCTACTCATTATGATGAACAGACACCGTATGCCGTTCAAACTTATGATAATGGACCTTCGTTTTAAATAAGGCAAATAAAGTGCTGCCGTCATTCTGGGTCTTCAACCGAAGAATCTCGGGTTAGACTGCTTAGTGTATTATAACGTACAGATATTAAAAAGGTTTCTAACTGCTCAGGTTTTATCTCTATTTATTGTACTATAACTTAATACTTGATTTAATTCTCAGGGTCTCCATTACACTGAGATTCTTCAGTCAAAGATTCCTTCAGAATGACAAACTAAATTATTTATTTTCAAAGTCATTGCATTGTTTTGCTGGCATCTTTAACGACAATCAGGAACTGAGGATTACATTAATGTAATTACAGTTTGTTATCAACTTTGCGAGGTATTGTTTCCATCTCAATTTGATTGTTACTTGGTAATAGTGGCTAATATTTTTATTCTTTATGAAGATACTCTCTTATTTAGTACTTGTTTTCATACTCATAACTTCTTACACTATTAAAGCACAGGAAACCCTGGCTCCACGTACTTTGAAATTAATTGACTCTTCACTCACATTATTAGATATGAAGCGGAGTGATATGAAAATGCCGTGGGATGCAGTTCGAAATGATGCTCACCGTTTACAAATCATACGCTCGCTATTCGATTCACCACTTCGCAGTTTTGATGTTACAAAACATCATGCTGAAAGACTTTCCACAATTACCGATACGACATTAGATGATTATGCTTCCGAATTAATGCGTCGGTTAGAATTAGGAGAGTATGTTTCAGTATTTTATGAAACAGGAATTACTGCCAAACAGCTTGATGCAATCTTAGGAGTGGATTTGGATTCACTCGCAGGTTTTGTTGGTGCAACCATTATCAGGAAATATGTTTCTCCTTTGGTTCAGGTGGATAAAGTTACCAAAAATTCCTTAAAATCCTTAGAACATTCAAAAATTTTGATAGAACAGGCAGATTCACTGTTGATGCTTTCGCAGGAAAGTCAGAATGCAAATCTTTACGAGCTAAAAGCAGATGAAGAGCGAGGAAATGCAATTATAAAGCATTTCTTTGATGGTGCAGCTAAAATTCATCTTTCACCAATGTATTCGAGTGGATTCTCTCTCTACAGAACATATCTGCATTTTTTGAATGTGGGTAAAAATGCGCAACAATTATATAGGGACAGTATCCATACAGTCATATTAAATACTAAGATTGGAAGAATAGCTCTCGGCGGCAAGGGCAATGATGTCTATCAAGGTGATTTTCTCATGATTATAGATGTTGGGGGGAATGACCGTTACCTTCTTTCTGAACATACAAAACAGGAGGCTATGAAGTTTCCTGTTCAAGCAATAGTAGATCTGGGTGGAAACGATATGTATTCCGGTGGCAGT
>JACPWH010000151.1 GCA_016197185.1 Ignavibacteriota bacterium | reverse complement strand
GTTAGGTACAGCTTTTTTGGAAATCAACATAGCCCTTGTGTTCATCGTCCAAGGAAGTGCATAGAGCTTTTGATGATCAACAAGCGATTGCAGGGCAGGAGGAAAGTACTCGGCTGTATCATGAACAAGTGAATCGGAAAGTGGGGATAATACTCCAGAACTAATAAATTCCGGCATCCATTCAAACCCAAGATGCACAACATCAGGTGCAGTATGGGCATTGAACCCAAGCATTAGTTTCGTTTTGCCGTCAGACCATTGAAGGTCTGTCATCTCTACATGAATTGTTGGATTGAGCCGTTCAAATTCTGCAATTTGTTCTTGCAAAACCGCTTTCTGGCGTGGTTCTGACCAAAAGTGCCAAAACTTGATTGTTTGGCGTGTGCCAGTAGGGTTATGTTTACTACATGAAACCAACGAAAGTAACAGCAAAACACCCATGACAATATGTTTCAAAATCCTAATCATGCGTCCCTTGCGCCATAACATCCTTAATCACAGCAGAGTCTAGTCGAAGTTGAGTAGAATCCGATTGAGGATAAAAGAATTTTTGAAGCATTTTTTGTGCAATCGGAGCAGAAATTGCACCGCCCAAACCTGCGTTCTCTACCATGACACACATTGCTATCCGTGGCTTTTCCTTTGGAGCAAAGCAAATAAACCATGCGTGATCTTGTCCGTGTGGGTTTTGGGCTGTACCTGTTTTACCACAAACGTTTACTCCGTTTACCCGTGCTGCAAGGGCAGTTCCGCCGGGTACATTAACTACTTCATACATTGCGTTTTGAACCAAAGCAAATATGTCGGGATTAACTTTTATTGTTCTGTTTGCAAAAGGAATAGTCTCTAATTTTTTTGTTTTCCGGTTGTAAATTGAATTTACAAAATGTGGCTGATAAATTGTTCCTCCGTTTGCAAGCGCGGCACAATACACTGCCATTTGGGTTGGAGTTACCAATAATTCCCCCTGACCTATACCGAGATTGACAAGCCGACCGTCCATTTCCCGTTCACTCAAACCATGACGTTTGTAATAATTATAGGATGGCAGAAGTCCAGGAGAATCTTCAGAAATATCTATGTATGTTTTTTCGCCGAAACCAAACATTCTGCCATACTTGGTATAATTCTCAATACCAAGTTTGGGACCCATTGAATTGAAAAATGAATTACAGGAAACATGAATTGCTCTTTCGGCATTAACTACCCCGTGTGCTTTGCCACCGTGACATTTCCATGTGCGGCCTCCATAAGTGTATCCACCGGTGCAAGTAAATGTTGTTTTTGGAGTGATAATACCTTCTTGCAGACAAGCTGTCGCCATGAGCATTTTCCATGTTGATCCCGGGGGGTATGCGGCAAGTGTAGCACGATTAAAGAGTGGTTTTCCTTCGTCTTGGAGAAGTTTACCATAGAAATTGCCGGGTGAACGTCCGCTAAAGGAACGGAGATCAAAATCCGGTTTACTTGCAAAAGTGATAAGCTCTCCGCTATTCGGATCAAGGGCTACGATTGCTCCGTGCCGTCCCTCGAGGAGTTTCTCGGCAAGTTCCTGCATGTCTTTATCAATCCCGAGGTGCAAATCAAAACCTTCCTCCGGCAAAACATCATTACGACCTTCTTGAAAACTTGCTACTTTTTGTCCTGTTGCATTTACAGCAACCATCTGGACACCTTTTGCCCCGCGTAAATAATTCTCATACGTCTTTTCCATCCCTGAGTATCCGACAATATCCCCCGGTGAATAATAATCACCCATTACTTTAAGTTGAGCTTCTGATATTTGTCGTGCATAGCCGAGTGAATGCGACATATTAGCCGAAGATTCATAAAGACGCTTGAATTCTGTTGCAATATCCACTCCAGGTAATAAATCATGATTTTCTTCTAATGCAGCCAAGGTTTGAAAGTCTGCATCTCTGTATATTTTATTAGGTTTTACTCTGGATAGAATTTTAGATTCTTCATAAGCTTGGCGAACTTCGGATGTATCTACACCAAGAATTGACGCAAGGAGTGGAATAGACTCCTCTCTAAATTCACTTGGAGTAATCGTAACTGAAAACGACGGAGCATTATGAACGATGATCTTACCGTTGCGATCATATATATTCCCTCGAAACGGGTCAATCATAATCTGTTTAATTGCCTGTGTCTCTGCTTTAAGGCGATATATATTCCCGCGAACTATCTGCAAATATCCTAAGCGTATTACAAACAACCCCAAAATAACAAAACTGATTATACGAAAAATATTCTGTCGAACAGGATTTCCGAAGTCTGAATTTAAACCCAAAGATTGTTTCATATACTAAATGTACATTGAAGAGTGATGAGGAAAGAGAATAAGAATTTCATAATTCACGAATACAAAAATAAGGATGAATAGCATAGCAGAAAAGAACGAAAATTTTGTTGGTCATAAAGATGAGGTCATGATGCATTTCTTCTCTATATATTTAGATGTTGACAGATGAGAATTAATGAGGTTATAGGAATTATTTTCGTAACAGTGTTGTTCCTTATCATTCCTGCACTGAAGATTAGGGCAGAATGAGGGAATTTGCTGCCAACTTACTTTGAGAAAGAGAAATCAGAGAGGATGGATGTTGCCCTGAAAAGATGATTTAACATCATTGTTGCAGTCAAGGGGCATATACAGAAAGAGCGAATCAAATGATTCGCTCTTCAATACAAAAAAAAGAAACAGGTTACTTTCCTTGTGGAGGAGGTGCCTGCTGTGGTTGCGGTTGTGCCTGCTGAGGCTGAACCTGAGGCTGACTTTGTTGTGGTTGTGTTGCAGGAGCTTTCTGAATCGGTGCAGGTGGCTTCTCTGCACCGATTGTTACTGCATTACGTTCTTGGGCAGCTTCTACTCCCAAAAAGAACTTATTGGTCACAAGAGATAATAATAGGATTGTACCCGCAATCCCGATTGTAATTTTAGTGAGGGTGTCGGCTGTACGTCTGCTGCCAAACATCGAGCCGAGCTGTCCGCCGATACCTGACATACCACTTGCCATATCTGCCTTGCCCGGTTGAATAAGAACTGCTCCGATAAGAATTATTCCCAACAGAGAAATTAAAGAAACGAGAACTGTGTACATGATACTTACCTGTGTTATTAAAAAATTTTGATGCAAAAATACCGCATAAACGGCTGTTATTCAAACTTTTTCTGCAATCGCGAAGTAAATTACATTGAAAATGCTATTGAACTATGCGTTTATTCTTTCTAAATAGCTACTTTTTTGTATTTCGTTAGAAAACCTATTTCGAACTACTTCTTCCATCGGCAATTGTGTTGAACGGCTTTCAATCCAAGCAGGCAGGAATGAAGATGCTGAATGATTATTGCTTTGCCCCTCTGATTCGACTTGGCAGTACATCTGATATTCATTCAGAATTTTTTGGAACAATTCTGCTGAAGGCGGAACCACTTTCTTGTTTTTTACAGGTAGAGTTGCAATGTTTCTTACAGTAAGATATTCTAAATAGGACATACTATCCTTGCGGAACGAACGAGTATCCGATTTAACTAAATATTGTGCAAAGTCATAGTTCTTAAGTTCAAGATGAATAAGAACATTCAATACCTTGATTGAAGTGTAAATATCTTTGCGTATGTTACGGAGTGAAACATCATTGAGAATTGAATTAACCCACTTCAATGCCATATTAGGATTACCTGTTGCCAAAAATAACCGGATAACTCTATCGGATAAGATTACTTTTTCGGTAGATTGTAGTCCCGGATATTTTTCGAAACCTTCCTCAATCTCATGTACTGATTCCAAACCTTTTATAAAATCTCCTGTGGTGAGTCTCATGAGCAAATCAAGAGAATGGAAAGTAATAAAAGCAGCTTCCTGCATATAAGGGGTGTCCATTGGTAATCGTTTAAGCTTCTCAAGCCCGATTTCCAATTCATCAAAATATCGCATATCCAAGCATGTGTGTAAGTAATTATGGAGTGAATCAATGTATGCCTTTGGTCTAAATCGAACTCTGGCAGGGTTTTGCTCTAATAACTCAATATGTGCTTTTGTATATTCGTATATTTTGGCAGTATCGCCTTCTACAAAATGTACTCCGGCATGAATATTAAAAAAATGTGCTTTTGCTTCAAAGGAGAGAGCCTTACTGCTATCTGTCAGCAGAGGATTAGCGAGAACATTGTAAATTTCTGCCCATTGGTGTTCATTCGGTGTTCTGCCAGCTTCCTTCAGCACTCCATATACTTGAAAAGATAACTGCCTGTATTCTATAATGTTTAATAGTAAATTGAGAACTTCTTTTTCCTTCTCAAAAAGTGACGTTAGGTCTTTGTAATTACTTTTCATAAGAATTGTACGTTCCCATGAATAACATTCCAACATCTTTTTATAGTTTTCGGCTCGAGTAGCAATAGTTTCCGCTTTTGCTACTTTCTTTGCAGCTTGATCGATAAGTCCGCGATTCATGAGAAATTCTGTTTGCTGCAGCAAATGAGAAACTTCAAGATTCGCCGATGCTTGTGAATGATAGAGGGTCATGCTTTCAAGGATGATTTTACATAAATAATGCTTGGCAACAGCAAGTTGCTCGAGAAATTTCTCACCTTTAAAGATTCTTCTCAATTGTTCCTCATCATATTCTTCCAATTTGTCGAGAGCGGAGAAGAGCTTTACTGAATTTGCCTGCTCGGAATGACGTGTAGCATAAATTTTAAAGTAGCGCTTTTCAGTTTTTTTGAGAGATTTTATCAGGTCAAAAAGGTCGTCAGATTGTTTCATAAAGTTCTAAAAAAATGATGTAAAATCTACTGGGTAAATATTGTGTTGTAAATTTTAATGTTAATGTAATTATAGTAATTATGCATTCCTTTTTACGCTAAATTTTTGAAAATTACATACAAATATACTATTCAGAGCACTAAGAAAACAACAAAAAAGGAAATCGTAAAATGGAACTGAACCCCGACTTGAATAGTATATGTGTTACTTACATTCAACTGTAAAGTTAAAAATATGCATCCCCAAAAGAACTTGGTCAGCATCAAAAAAGTTTCCTTTTATTTTTAATTTTTTCAAAAAAGTAGTAGGAACAAGCAAAAAAATGATTCGACAGATTGAAATTATTGATTCATTAACGGTCAAATGAGAAGTAAAAACTGACACAATGTTTTTCTACGAACAGTCGGTGTTCATTTTCTAAAATTGAATCTCGGAACACTCAAGATATGTCTGCCAAAGCTGCTTATTGAACGGTAAAGAGTTAAACATTAATCTTCAATAAGAAATTACAGATTTCAACGAGCCAATCATTTTGATTGAGAAGAAATTTTAACGACATTTCAATTCTGCTTTAAATTTGTCAAAAATTAGCAATCTTATCAGCAATATTTAGAAAGATGGGGCATTAAGCGGTTGGTGTTTACCGAACAAAAATAATCTGCTTAGGGAAACAACTACCTTGGTTAATTAGAAATCATTGCTTAAAGATGTGACGGGGAGTAACTGATTCTAGTAAGTTTATTAGAATAATGGGGTTCTGATATAGCACTTACTTTCAAACTATGGATCAGTATTTTTTCAAAAAGTAGTTTCCCTGAAAATGTATGTATCGAAGGGCAATATTAAAATTGCAGATGTTACTGCAAAAGGGGATATGGACAATGAGATAGAAAAAATTATGTTTCTACGAACTCTTCCAAACCGGAAATCTTAAATAACTGAAACTATTTTATCGACTTTGAACACATTACTTACTGCCGGTATAAGTTTAAGTTTATGTGTATATTCAAACTAGAAGGACGAAATCAACACTATGCCGAGAACAAATCAGGAGGAGAGAGTATTTAATAAATCATTATCAGAGAGGTATCAATCAAATAGCTTCAATCGATTGTTACCATCGCTGAACATGCAAGTTTTATCATTATTTAGAAGCATAACTTTTTTATTTTTTTTTTCAATATGAGGTTCAAATGAACAAACAAACAACATTTTTCCGCCTTGCAATCCTTGCTTTATGGATAATTCTCGGGAGTGCAACGACTGCTCTGGGATATTCATCTGGAATTACAGGTCAAGCCCAAAACGGGTGTACCTGCCATGGCGGACAAAACAATGGAACTACCGTGACTGTCCAAGGTATTACAGGTACTGAAATTACAATGGCTCCAAGTGAGAGCCGAACATTTGTGGTGGTTGTAGCCCATGGTACTCAACCAAAAGCCGGAACAAATATCACCATTAAAAATGCCGGTGGAACAAATGTAGGCACACTGTCTGCCGGTACCGGATTGCAATTATCCGGCGGTGAATTAACACATAATACAAAACGCGACATAACCGGCGGTGAAGCAACCTTTACATTCACTTGGACTGCTCCTACTTCTACTGGAACATATACATTCCGTGCGGCAGGTAATGCAGTAAACAATGATGGCGGAACCAATGGGGATCAATGGAATTTCCTGAATACGATTTCAATTACTGTTTCAGGTCCTACTGTTAACCTTACTACACCTAACGGGGGTGAAAAATTGTGTAGAGGAGGTCAAACTAATATTACTTGGGCTGCAACAAATATTAGTGGTAATATTAAACTAGAGCTAACAGACGACGGAACAAACTACACTCAAATTGCCAGTGTTTCCCCAACCCCTGCTACTTACGCATGGACAATTCCGGGGACTCAAGCTCTTGGCAATACATATAAAATAAGAATTTCAGATGCATCAAATGCTTCTGTAAATGATGTTTCAGATGCAAATTTCTCTATTCTTACTACCCCGGTAATTACAACCCAGCCAAAACCGGATACCGTTTGTCCCGGTAGTCCTTCCTCGTTTAGTGTTACAACCGATATCCCTTCAGGATATACATATCAATGGAGGAAAAATGGTAATAATATTACCGGTGCTACTTCTCCAACATACTCAATAGCCTCTGCGCAATCAGGTGACGGAGCAAGTTATGATGTAGTGGTAACAGGATGTACTACTCTTACAAGTAATGCCGTTACACTTATTGTAAATTCACCGCCTTCTATTACTTCCCAACCAAGTGATACAAATGTTTGCCCTTCAAGCTCTGCAACTTTAAAAGCTACAGCAGTAGGAGAAAACCTAACATATCAATGGAAGCGTAATAACACAAATATAACAGGGCTGATACCGGAAGTTATGTTTTGGTAGTAACCGGAAAATGTAACCCGCCGCAATCGACAGCACCTGTCATGCTTAGATATACGCCTGCGCCAACAATTACAAAACATCCGAAAGACACCACTGTATGTTTGGGTCAAACTGTTCAATTCTCAGTAGAAGGACAGGGAAGCGGACTTACCTATCAATGGCAGAAAAACGGCAATAACATTGATGGTGCTCAGGGAAGCAACTTGGTGATTCCTAATGTTACTGCATCAAATTTAGGAAGTTATACAGCTATTGTTAAAAATTCTTGTATGTTGAGTTCTACAAGTATTCCGGCAATTCTGACTGCAAGAGATCCTGTTACAATTACACTTCAACCAAAAGATACTACTATTCAAACTAATCTGACTGCAACCTTCACAGTAGAAGCTACCGGAACAAATGTAAAGTATCAATGGATGAAAAACAATACCAATCGTACCGGTGATACACTCTCGACTTTAACAATTTCTAATCTAAAATTATCAGATTCAGGAAATTATAAATGTGTTGTTAAAAACGTTTGTGGAAGCATGGAGAGTTCAGTTGCAAAATTGACTGTTAGTGCTCCTCCTGCAGGTGCAGCTCTTGCTTTGGGTGTATCAACTGTTGATTTCGGATGCAACAAAGTGAAATCAATCAGTGACACAGTATTGACAAATGTAGTGTTTAATGGCGGTGGACAGCCCTTGAATGTTACCGCAGTTACTCTAACCGGATCTGATTTGGCAGACTTTGCAATTGTAAGCGGCGGCGGAGCATTTACTCTTGCTCCAAATGAAAAACATACAATTGCCATTCGTTTTACAGCTTCAACAAAAGCAACTAAAACAGCTGCACTTGAATTTACAAGTAACAGCAGTACAACTGCCCCTAAACTCACATTGACCGGTAAAGGTTGCAGTGGTGCAATTGTACCGTTCACGGCAGGTGCAGGAACATCTCAAGTTGGTACGAATAAAGACACAACGTTCCAAATTTGCAACACCGGTGATTTTGATTTGGTAGTAACTGCAGTTGTGCTCGGTGGTGCAAATGCAGCAGACTTCTCACTCGGCACTCTTCCTCCTTTCCCTAAAGTAATCAAACCGACAGAATGCTTACCTGTAACAGCTACATTTGCTCCAAAAGCTGAAGGCAAACGCACAGCAGAAATTACAGTTAAAACGGATGAGGGTGATTTCACAATTGGATTGGAAGGTACAGCATCTCCGTCAACAGATGTTAATGAATCGGATATGTTTGCAAACGGAGTTACTGTTTATCCAAATCCATCATCAGGTTCTGTATTCTTTACGGGAGAAGTAGCCTCTCCAATGCCAATCAAAGTGAGAATCTTCGACGCGTTTGGCAATTCAACCTATCAAACTACTATAAGCGTTCAATCTGCAGGAACTTTCGATTTCTCTTGGGACGCAGCAAATAGCGGAAGCAGAGTTGCAAGTGGAAATTATACAGCATTATTATCTTTCGGAACACAAACAATACGTGTACCGTTTGTGATAGTGCGATAATACACTTCACTAGTAAATCAAGTATCCCTTCCGGAACGGCATTCGTTTTGGAAGGGATACTTTTTGTTTATGGAATTTATCTTTGTGTGGTAAGTATTGATACCGATGCTTAAAATTACCAATAAAGAACATTTTTTAATAAAACTGAAACTTTTTTAGAGTTTTAAGACACATTGTAGTTGTAATAGTAACAAAACTATTATAATAGAACATTCTGAATTTTTCAGGGCATAACCGTCCTATTAAAGATAACTTGGTTATCTTATCCCCACAAGCCTTTGCGATGTACTGCTCACTTCGTAAGGGCTTTTTTATTGGCTGTAAGTTAATAATGTCAGATAGCGGTGTAAGGGGGATTTGTTTTGAATGTAGTTGTAGGTGAGATGGTAATTTTATTATTTTTCTTTCATTGCTGTATGTATTCTTGAAGTGGAATCCTCCAAAGATACATTTAATGAAAATTCTATTAATATGTTAGTTCTTAAACAAAATTGGTTTGTTGATAAGGCGGTCTAGATTGAGATTATATACATCACTTATAAATAAAAAAGAAGTATCTTTTTTAAACTGATTTAGCCAGAATTACTATCTGCCCTAAATGATAAGCATCATGTTGAATTATGCCTTGGATATGCTCATAATAGTTAAGATTGCTTCTATCGTTAACCTTTTCAAAATCTTGTTCATTAAAAGTTTTTAGAAAATCTGCCCAAAGAAGCTGAGAATCTTTCAATTGTGCCAAAGTTTCATTCCAAGCTGATAGGGAAGTATCCTCAATAGATGCAAAGTAATTATTCTCAGGGGCTTTCACTACATTTCCCTGAACACGCTCCAAAACATTCAGCCGCCAACCTATCAGGTGATTTACAATTTCCCAAATAGAATGGAGTTTAGGGTAGGGTCTTGCCGATGCTTGAGTATGAGTAATGTTCTCTAATGTCCCGACAAGGGTAACAAAAATCCCAGGATTTCCATTAAAAAGATCTTCGAATGATTTTGCAATTCGCTCTGCTTCAGTCATATAGTTTCATATTAGGGTTAGAAAGAAGGTGCAGATTTTTGTTTCATTTCTTCAAAAACTGATTTAACACAGTCATTTATTGTTTGCTTTCTCAGTTCTATATCCGACATTCTGTTCTTCCGAAGATGAGAAGTAGCTCAAGTTTCATTATGAGTGAGAGTATTGTCTTCAAGATGATTAGAATTATAGTTGAATTCAAGATGGAATTTTTTTCTTGTTTGGGTTGATATTCTGGATTCATCGGCAACATATTTTGCCTTTCAGCCTATAACTTTTCTATTCTATCAATTAAATCTATCATAGTGATTGCTAGTTGTCATACATTTTCAAATTGAGTTACAAATACGCCTCCAACTCCGAAACACTCTCAAGCAACACCCCGCGAGCCTTACTACCGTCAAACGACCCAACAATCCCAGCACCCTCTAGCTCATCCATAATCCGTGCCGCACGTGAATATCCGATTTTCAAACGTCGCTGCAAGAGTGAAACAGAACCTTGCTGATGAGTGACTACAATCCGTGCCGCTTCTTCAAATAATCCGTCCCTACCGTCATCTATTGATGAATCTCCACCCTTACCACCTGCTTTTTTCTCGTTAACACTCGGAAGCATATATGGCATGGAATAGCCGTGCTGATTGCCGATATGGGTACAGATAGCCTCAACCTCGTCAGTACTGATGAAAGAGTTCTGAATACGTAGGGGCTTAGGCGAACCACCGGGTAAAAACAGCATATCGCCATTACCCAAAAGTTGGTCGGCTCCTCCCATATCCAAAATTGTACGGGAGTCGATTTTGGAAGCAACTTGATATGCAAGCCGGGCAGGAAAGTTAGCCTTGATAATACCGGTAATAACATTTACAGACGGACGCTGTGTGGCAACTACAAGGTGAATCCCAATTGCACGGGCAAGCTGTGCAATTCTAGTAATCGGCTCTTCAACTTCACGTGCAGCTGTGAGCATCAAATCCGCTAACTCATCAATAATAACAACAATATATGGCATCGGTCGATGGACAAAGTTTGTGGTGTCCTTATATTTTCCTTCCAACACTTTTTGATTGTAATCCACCACATTTCGCTGTCCTACTGATGCAAGAACATCATAACGTCTGTCCATTTCTGCTACAACTGATTTTAGAGCAAGAACTGCATTCTGCGGGGTTGTAATAATCGTTTCATCCACATCCGGCGAAACTGCCATAAAATGATTCTTGAGCAAGCCATAAAAAGCAAGTTCCACTTTTTTGGGATCGATAATCACGAATTTCAAATCATGCGGGTGCATACGGTAGAGAAGGGAAGCAATCAATGTATTAATACCCACAGATTTACCCGAACCCGTAGAACCTGCTATAAGCAAGTGAGGCATTTTCGCCAAATCACAACAATATACTTCACCAGAAATGGTTTTGCCAAGTGCGAGCGGCAAGCGGTAATCAGCATCATGAAATTTAGGTGACTTGATAATGCTGCTAAAAAGAACGATTGAAGGGTTATGATTCGGAATTTCAATTCCCACTGTACCACGACCCGGAATAGGAGCTATAATTCTAATCCCACGCGCTTTGAGAGCAAGGGCAATATCATCGGAAAGATTCTCTATTTGTGAAATTTTTATACCTGCTGCAGGTACAAATTCATACTGAGTAACCACCGGACCCGGAGTAACCACAAGATCTTCTATATTAATCTTGAATGTCTCGAGTTTCTCTTGTAATAATCGAGCATTTTCCTTGAGTTCCTTATCATCAACCATTATATTTTGCTCATGCTGTTCCGTAAGCAGGGAAAGGTTCGGACCGATGTATTCAATTTCTTCATCAAGCACATTTATTTCCGGCTCGATTTCCAAATCATGTGTAGATGATTGCAATTCTTGAACTGTAAGCGTAAGGGTTTTTGGATGTTCTTCATCCAGATCCGATACAGATTCATCCGATTCAATTATCGGGTGGGTGTTTACTTTAGGTACTACCGGCTGTGGCGGCAAGTCAAGATGTGTGGTCATTGGCTTGTATGGTTGTGAAATACTCAATTTCTCAGAATCCTCAGCACCTTTATTTTGATATATAGGCTGTTGAACAGGTTCTTCGGAACGACGGATAAGTGGCTCCCGTTGTCTTATTGGAACCGAAGGCTCAAAGTCTTCATGTTGAGCTTCAATTGCAGCTGCACGACGAACAATGCGGGCAGGTTCTTCATCAACAAAAGGGGATGCTTTAGGGATTGGAATAGGTTTAGACTGAATTTCATCAGCAACAGACTCCGATTCAACTTCTTCTGAACGTCTTTTATATTTCTCTAAAAGATGAGCAAATTTGTCTTGCAATTTTCCGTATAACAAACGAAACCGCATCGTAAGTTTATCAATATCAAGGTCAGTTCCCATTATCAATGTAACCAAAATTGCTACAATGATTACTAAGAATGAACCAATTTTACCGATTAAATCGGATAATATTGTTGATAGAAACTGTCCGACTGCACCACTCCATTCACGGGATACGGTTGGTAGCCATGATACCAATTGGAATGTTCCCATAAGTCCTGCAAAGAGAATTCCGAGAATCAAAAAAGTTCCGGTCATTTTGATTGTTCGGGGCAAAACAATTTGCTTAGAGAATAAGTTTTTTGCCCATACACCAATTATAAAGGGGAATATGATAGCTGGATATCCAATTGTATAATTATAAAGAATATTCGATAAAACTGCACCAACCAAACCAAGCCAATTCTGAGTGGTATCTACCTTTGCACGAATTGATTCATCCCCCCTGAATATTCCCGAAATGTCGTGCATCGTAAGCTCAGCATTCGCTTCATCTTTAGCTGTGTAGGAAATGAGTGCGATAAGCAAGAGCACTGCAAACAACATGAGGGTTATAGCTATAATGCGAATTTGCCGTTGTCTGTCCACACAGTCTCGAGGTTATATACGCACCATCCTTCAACATATAACCAAATCCGCACCCGAAGCTGAGCGGCCCTTCAAATTTCCAGTTTGACCGCAGGAACCCATACAAATTCCACTTCTTTGCCTTATCGAGGAAACCAGTGTCCCACGCGACCTTGATCCTC
>JACPWH010000150.1 GCA_016197185.1 Ignavibacteriota bacterium | reverse complement strand
TGTCAAATCGATAAAGGATAGTAAGAAAAATGGGATTAAGTGTATTTATAAACCATGGAATGAAAAAGACCTTATACAATTAATTACTGGATAAACTATGGAAAGCGGGGTAATTCTTTGTATTGATGATGAACGTGTAGTTCTGAACGGGCTTCAATTTCAATTATCGAGAAACTTTGGCAGTAAATTCTCAGTTGAAATGGCTGAAAGCGGAGAAGAAGCTCTCGAATTAATAAAGGATATTCTTGATGCCGGAAATGATATTCCTATTGTTATTTCTGACCAACTCATGCCCGGAATGAAAGGGCATGAATTACTCAAGCATATACATATTCTTACTCCTGCTACATATAAGATTCTGCTAACCGGACAATCCGACGTAGAATCAATTACCGAAGCTGTAAACCATGCAAATTTATACCGGTACATTACCAAGCCATGGGAAGGTAATGACTTAATTCTTACAGTCAAAGAAGCGATCAAAGGGTATTTTCAGGATAAACAATTGGCAAAGCAAAATATCCTGCTCGAACAACATAATAAACAACTCGAAAAATTAGTTGCCGAGCGAACGCACGAACTTCAGGAAGCAAAAGGAAAAAGTGATGAACTTCTGCTCAATATCCTCCCCGAACGAATAGCAGCCGAACTGAAAGAAAAAGGAGAAGCCACACCGCGATATTATAAAAAGGTATCTATCCTTTTTACTGATTTTCAGGCATTCACACAATCAGCGGCAGTGATCACACCTCAAGAACTAATTCTGACCCTCAATGAATGCTTCACGGCATTTGATGATATTATCGGCAGACATAATCTGGAAAAAATTAAGACAATAGGAGATGCCTATATGTGTGCGGGCGGATTGCCGGTTGAAAATACGAGCAATCCTTTAGATATGGTATCTGCTGCCTGTGAAATACAGCAGTGGGTAGAGCAATGGAATGCAGAACGACAAACAAATGGTTTGGAAACATGGGAGATTCGTATTGGTGTGCACACAGGGGAAATCATTGCCGGAGTGATTGGCAAAAAAAAGTTTGCATACGATGTATGGGGCGATGCAGTCAATATTGCCTCCCGTATGGAAGCCAACGGAGAAATAGGGAAGGTGAATATATCACACTCCACATATATGCTGGTAAAGGACAAATTCAACTGTACATACAGAGGCAAGATAGAAGCCAAAGGCAAGGGGGAGATTGATATGTATTTTGTTGATGGGAAGGTGTAGGGGGTTGTAACTCGTATCTTTAGAGAGGTTATTATGGATGAGGACAAAAGCGACGAGCTTAGCGAAAAAATTATTTTTGCAATGAGTAAAGGTTATGACGACCTGATCAAATACAAGAAGTCCAAAGATAGTCCTCTTGTAGTATTGAGAGATGGGAAAATAGTAAGGATTAAGCTATGGGAAGAAGATAGTGAATCTTCTTCATAAGTTTATTGTTACAGATATATTAACTGTAAATGAAAACCTCAGACGAAAAAAACAATCATCTGAGGTTTTTTATTTTAATGTTAATTTACAAAGACCGCAAAAACACCACAACTGCATCCCTATCCCCCTTCGGCATCTTCTTAAAATTATCACGTGCATTCGTCGCTTCTCCGCCATGCCACATAATTGCCTCGATATAATTCCTTGCCCGTCCGTCATGAAGGAAATTGGAATGTCCGTTCACAAGTTCGGTTAAGCCGATTCCCCATAGAGGTGATGTGCGCCATTCATTACCTGTTGCCAAGAAATCAGGTCGTCCGTCTGATAAACCGTCGCCTAAATCATGAAGCAGTAAATCGGTATAAGGATGAATTGTTTGGTTCGAAATTTCGGGAACATCGGCAACGGAACCGGTTGTCAATGTAGGTGTATGGCAGCCCGAGCAGTTTGCTTCGATAAAGAGTTGCTTTCCACGCTTAACTGTTTCATCAGTGCTATTGCGGCGTGCAGGAACTGCAAGTGTCCGAGTATAATGTACAACTGCATCAAGAGTTTTATCATCCACTTCAATTGGATGAGCAGGGATTGCCTGTATTTGCCCGACAGAGTTTTCATCAGGGAAAACTGATGTAGTAATTCCCATATCACCGTTATAGGCCCCTGCGTTTTGCTGGCGGAGATTCGGCATATTGGATTTAAGTCCGAAACGACCGATCGCAGTTCTCTTGTTAACAACATCAAACACATAATTAGGCCTGCCGGATATTCCGTCCTTATTAGCGTCAGTCTCATCAGCATTTGCAGTTAATACATTCTCAGGTATTGCTTCGAGCAGTCCAAGTCCGAACACAGGCGGGGCAACTCTTGGGGAAAGCATCACTCCTGCCGGAAGAGTGGTATAATTATTAATCAGAGTATAGGTTGGTTGACGTAAACTATATGTTTCGCCATCTGGAAATGCACCCTGTATTTCAGAATAATTAATTCTCACAGTTCCTTCGGATGAACAGCCATACGTAGAGCGTGGATGAAGCTGACCTCCATAACCGGGCACCGGATTAGGTCCTCCTTCGGGAGAAGTGCCCGGAATACTCAAACGAAAGAGCATTGAGCTTAATTCTTCGCCATTCCGTGGAGGAGTGCCGCGACCGTCGCTTGTATGGCAGCTTGCACAGGATATATTATTGTAAAGCGGTCCAATACCTGAATTTACCGAAGCCGGTGCAGTTACGAACTTTGCCTCGAAAGCAACATCACCTTCGTCATTTTCTTCTGTTACGGAGGGGGTAGTTGTATCGCTGCAACTAAAACAAAAAAGAACTAATGGAATAAAAGCTTTCCATATATGGCGCGAAACTAAAGTTTCCTTTTTGGTTGAATTCATTGTTGTATTGAAAAATATAAATAAATATTAATTGCCGATTACGAGTGGTAATACATCAGCTTCAAGGGTTACGCGGAGCTTCAATATTGCATTTTGTGCTGCTTGAACATTTTCCTTATTTATAAAAATTGCCTGACCGAATGTTGGAAGCATTGTTCCGATTGCTTCAATTGCTGCGTCAATTTCACGTTTGCAGCGTGTGTCAAGTTCGGGATTCTTGGCTGCAACTAAAGTGGATATACCTTTACCGGAAAAGTTGCCATATACTCCATTATAGAGGTTACGTACACTCCGAATGTTGTCGGCAAAATCAGCATTGGAATTGTCACTGAATTGTGATTCTTCAAGTTGACGGTTTGCTTCTTTAAAAGGGTCATTAATCTTTCCATTTGCAACTTCGTCGCAAATATTTATCCTTCCTGGAATAATATCCTGAACTGCTCCAGGTTGTGAAGAATAGACACTGCTTCCCGTAACTCCGGCATTAATGAGATTAGCTCCATAATTTTCTCCTGAAGCATCCCATGAATTCAATAACTGAAATACATATTCTTTGAAACTTTGAGTGGTGGAAGAAAGATAGTCAATTTGACGTGGGGTAAAATCCTTAGCAGTTTTAGTGTTGTTCTCTCCGAATAATAAATACTCTATAGTATGAAAACCTCTTTGAGTGGTTTCGAGTTGGTTGATTTTTTCTTTTGTAAGTTCTTCGTTTCCATTCAATACAGCATCAAGATCAATTTTGTTAACAGGCCAGCTGTCAATGTTAGGATCAATACCCTTTGTATCCACAGGACCGAACAAGAATCCTTCACTTTGTTCCCAAGGGCGGCGTGCGTTGCGCCATGCTTGTTTTGCTGAATTTAAAACTTCGTCAGTTTGGGTTGTTTTCAGTAAAACGACCAGAGAGTCCAGCGTTTGGGCACGTACATACATATCCTTATATGTTGGAATAATT
>JACPWH010000109.1 GCA_016197185.1 Ignavibacteriota bacterium | reverse complement strand
CCTTTTCTGAAAGTTCAAGTAATTGATGAGAAGTGTCTCCACCTTCTTTCAGGATTTTCTCCAGAAGCTGCTGTAGTTCCTTAGCTGTTTTGGTAAGTTCTTCCGATTCTATGCCGTGGTGATCAGTCATCATTTCCAAGTGGTCGTTCAGAAGTGCAGCTTTTTTAAGGTCTTCGAGTGACGGCTCGTTGATGAGCGTAGAGAGCATTTCGACGGTGAGTGCTTTTAATTCTTCGGTCTTATCTTCCGACAGCTTGAAAATATCTTGAGGCACGAGGTCGGTAATTTGAATAAATGTACTGGAAATATCCTCAATCTCCCGTCCATACCGTTCTGCTATTTTCTTACCAATTCGCTCTGTTTGCTGGTTTATTTGCTTGGCTATATAACTTGATTCACTGCGCAGAACTCCCCGTCTGCTTTCACTACTTGCATTATGAATCTGATGTTCCAAGTCCCTTAATTTTTGTTGCAAATCCCGTACAATTTTTATCTCCTCAGAACTACCTGTCAGGATTAACCCTTGTAGAAACTTGGCATCAGGAGTTATACTTGCTGTTCCAATTTTTACAGTATTAATCTTAATAGTATCACCTAAGAGAGGTCGTAATTTTTCAACATCAATATGAGCTGCACCGTCGGTTATTACCAAGATTTCCGCTTCACCCATCATACTTGCCGAACGAATATCAGTTATTGCAGTCAGAAGAGCTTTTTCCATTGCTGTACCGCGTCCTAATGCCCGAAGGTGCATGGCATCGCTGATAAGCTGCTCGAACCCGTGTATGTCACTGGCAGTTTTTAACTCTCCTATTTCTGCATCGAATGTTCGGAAATAGACAGTACCAAGCTCCTTTCTATTTTGACGTAAAAAGAAAAAAGCAATCGCCTTTGCAAGATGAATCCGGTAATGTTCCTGCATTGATTTGGAAGTGTCAAACAGCAGATATACCTTTTGTTTACGGCTGTCGGGTGCAAAATCGTTACTTTCAGTTTGATAACGGTAATTTCTCGGTGCTCTCGGTTTGGGAAGCCAGAGGGAACGCTCAACCAATTTTTGATAAAAGACTTCCTCCGGCAGGAGAAATTGATGTGGATAAATACGTGCAATATCTCGAAAACTGTCGATCAGGGATGCCTCGTATTCTTCAGCAGCAGGAAGATGGGGAATGATATCATGTTCCGGGCTAAGCGGAGGGGGAGTATCACTTGATTTATGCCAGAGAATCGGTGCTAAACGCTGTGTGAGCGGTTTCGATTCGTCCTCTAAAATGCGGGCAATTTCAAATACAAGTGTAAACTCTTCAGGTAATCTGTCCGAAATGGCATCAAAAAAGCCAAACTCTTCCATCCGATTGAAGAATGTACTTTCTGTCGTAAATTGATGTGGCATAGAACCCTCTTATTTTAATTTTGGAAAGAAAAGATAATATATTAATCATTCCATCCCATTCGCTCTCGTAAATCGGTAATCTGCATAATATGATTCATGCCATGTCGAGAATATGTTTCAATCATATTTCCGAGGGTAACTTCACCGATTTCAGGATGCAAACCAGTACGTATAATTGCATCGTCGGTCAAGCTATCCAACAAAACCGTCCATCTGAAATGAACCCCGCGCAGAATTAGAAGTGAAGATTCAAGTGACAGATATTTACTGTCGGGTAAAGCAGCCCAAAGATCTTGATCATAAGGTTTGAGTGTAGGTTTATCCTCCGTAAGAATCAATTTCATACGGATATATGCATTAATATGCGAATCTGCAAGGTGATGAACTACCTGCCTGACAGTCCAACCACCTTTCCGATAGGGCTTATCGAGTTTCACATCATCAAGATTACGAATCGCTTGCGAGATTGCTTCCGGCAAAAAGCGTATTTCATCAATCAATGCCCGAATTTCAGGGGAGGTAATCATAAGTGTAATTGGTAAATACGACAAAATAAAATTAAGCTATCGCAAATTACACAACGGTATCCCAATATCCAATTGCTTTTTATTTCTCATCGGTTGAGGGGGTGAAGGCACTTTAATTTTACAGGCATTTTAATAGTATAAAACTCAAAAAAACAATGTAAATTTGCTATGGTCAACATTCAAAGTACAGAATGAATTATGAAAAGAAAACAACGGACATTTACCGATTACAAAGACCTGGGCTTCAGCGATAAGGTATCCAATCAGGCAGGGCGTGCAATTAACAAAGACGGAACATTCAATATCCGTAAACACGGACTTAAATTTCTGGAACATTACAGTTTTTTTCATGCACTGTTAACTATTCGTTGGTGGAAATTCCTTGTCATTGTTTTGACTACCTACTTTGTTCTGAATATAGTGTTTGCATCATTATATATGATTACCGGATTTGAAAATCTGACAGGTATGGCACAGGGTAGCTTTTGGGAGCATTATCTGGAAGCGTTCTTTTTCAGCACACAAACATTTACCACAGTAGGGTACGGGCGTGTTAATCCGGTTGGATTAATGGGTAATGTTGTAGCTTCATTCGAATCGCTTGTGGGATTGATGTGCTTTGCTCTTGCAACCGGAATTTTATACGGTCGTTTTTCACGTCCTGTGGAGAAGTTTATTTACAGTGAAAATCTTCTCGTCGCACCATTTAAAGATCATACTGCCCTTATGTTCCGTTTGGCAAACGCTAAAAACAATGTGCTGAGCAATGTTCAAATCGAAATTATGCTTTCGATAAGTGAGAAAGAGAATGAGACATTCTACCGTAAATTTTATGAGCTTACCTTGGAACGTAAGCGTGTTAATTTTCTAACTCTTAGTTGGACAGTGGTTCATCCGATGGATGAAGATAGCCCGTTATATAGGTTTTCGGAACAGGATTTTAAGGAAGCTGACGTGGAATTGCTTATCCTTATCAACGGCTATGATGATACCTACGGGCAAAATGTACACGCCCGCCATTCATATAAATATAATGAATTTATATGGAATGCCAAATTTACACCGATGTTCAAACGTTCTGAGGATGAGCAATATACTATTCTGGAATTGGATAAGATTAGTGATTTTCAGTTGATAGGGTGAAGACTATGAAATCTCCACCCAAATACATTCCTACTCAATACCCCGCAGTACGATTACTGGTGGGTATTGCTATGGGAGTATTTTTTCAATTGGCAATTTCATGGAATATTATTGGTTTTGCAATTGCATTTGTGATATGCGTCCTATTAGGCATAGGATTATGTGTCGCCGGAAGATATACATCATCGTTTTGGGTGTGCGCTTTAGCAATTGGATTGTGGGTGTGATTTAATTCATCCAAACTACAGTTTCCCTCAGGGTCAATCGGAGAGATTCCTGCTGTCATTGATGGGGAAATTACATCCATTCTTCGGGAGGACGGGGAATTCAACGAAGCCCAATACTGTGCTGCAAATGATGTTCAATTTATTGCAAATGCTAAAGCTGGTAAAGTTGCTCTACTTGAAAGTTCAAGCGGTTTTTCAAAATTTATATATTCATCATCAGGTGTCATAAATCGAGTAATTCTTACTCTTTACACCAAAGAAACAGGTGCTGTTGTATCAGCATTAGTACTGGGCAACCAAACCAAATTAAGCAAAGAAACAAGAGTAGCCTTCTCACACTCTGGAACATCGCATCTGCTGTCAGTAAGTGGATTCCATGTTGCAATTATTGCTTCCGGTGTATTTGTAATGCTCGGTTTCGTTCGTAATAGATGGATCAAATTCACGGTTTTTACTGCCTTACTAACGCTTTTTATTATACTGAGCGGACTCCAACCTTCCGCAATTCGAGCTGGTGTAATGGCAGAGCTTGCTTTAATTGCTTTGTTGCTTCAGAAGCGTGTAAATATAGTGAATATTGTTGCTCTCACAGTAGTGCTTGTAATGATATATTCACCGGCAGTCATTTTTTCTGCAGGTTTCCAAATGTCAGTTGCTTCGATTATAGGAATATCTTTGTTATTTAATCCGTTTCAGTATGGCTTAAGTATGCTTTTGCCTGTTAGATTATGGTTTAGAGAAGGACTCATTGTATCGCTTGCTCTTACCTTTGCTGCATCCGTGATTGTATCACCGATTGTTGCATATTACTTTTCTATATTTTCGGTTGTATCACCGCTTACAAATCTCCTTACAATACCAATTATGAGTATAGCAATGATATGGGCGTTTTGCAGTTTGATATTTGTACCGATAAATTGGGGAATTGCAACAACATTCGCTGCTGCTACAACTATATGCATCCAAGTTATAGAATCGATAAATGCGTGGACGGTTGATAAGCAAATTGCAGCCGTTCAATCACCGGAACTATCATTGCCTGTTGCAGTAATAAGTTCTATTGCTTTAGTTTATATTCTGGTTTCAAATACCAAAAGGCAAGCAATGTTCCGGTTGTGTGTAACATCCGTTTTTATGGTATTGACAGTACTGATACTCAAGCCGGAAATCACTATGTGGAATACATTCACAAGGGGTGAAACCATTCCATTGGTTGCGAAGAGAATGTATGTCAATACAACAATTGTTCCTCTAAAAGAAGGTCTGACTGCCGTTTTAATTACCGATAGAAAAATGCATCAATATCCGTTAGGTGATCCGTATTTTAAAAGCTATCTTGAAAGTTTAAATGATTCACTGTTAGTGGGTGTTTGTGGAAATGCGAGCGAGTGGATTGCAGTACAAGTGCGTAATAATCATCCAAAAACAAGAATATTTACATGCCCGTTGCCTCTTCAGAAGGAATTTATTATTCAGAACAGGAACACTGCATCAGTGTCAATCTTTTGAAATACATACTCGCAGTAATTGATAGAACGGGTCTTTGATAATTGATTGTCGTTGAAAATTCTTTAGTTATCTTTGTAATAAAGAGCGGAGCATTACGAGCAAAACAATAGGAACTTATGGCATTGGAGGTTATCAGAAGTATTCGGGCAATGCAAAAAATTGCGGATAATCTCCGTATGAGCGGGAAACATATCGGCGTAGTGCCTACAATGGGCTATCTCCATGACGGGCACGCAAGTTTGATTCATGCAGCTACTACCGTTTCAGATGCTGTGATAGTAACACTATTTGTCAATCCGATGCAGTTTGCAGCAAATGAGGATTTGTCTCGTTACCCCCGTGATTTCGAAAAAGATTGCCGAATTGCCGAAGATGCCGGAGCACATTTCCTGTTTGCACCGAGTGTGGAAGAAATGTATCCCAAGGGATTCGCTACTACGATTTCAATTGACGGTATTACCCAAAAGTTTGAAGGCGTTTACCGCCCAACACATTTCGACGGTGTTGCAACGGTTGTTGCAAAATTATTCACGGCAACAAAACCGCATATTGCAGTTTTTGGACAAAAGGATTATCAGCAAACACTGGTAATAAAACGGCTTGTAGCTGATTTGAATCTTGACATTGAAATTTATATTCAACCAACTATTCGTGAACCGGAAGGTTTGGCGATGAGCTCTCGGAATGTGTATCTTTCCTCTGAGCAGTACAATCAAGCACTTGTTATTTCTAAAGCGATTACGTTGGCAATGAATTCTGTACAGTCAGGCAACCGCAATCGAGAAGAGTTAAACTCAATACTCAGAATATCTCTCCTTACTCTTGAAAATATTGAAATTCATTATGCAGCAGCAGCGAATGCCGAAACACTTGAAGAACCGTATATGTTTTCTGAAAATGACAGTATAGTATTTTTAGTTGCTGTGAAAATCGGTTCAACACGATTAATTGATAATGCCGTATGGAATCCGAATTAAAATAGTCAATAGTCGAGTACATTGATACAGCAAATAAATTAAACAGTTATTCCAAAAAATACCTTAAAATTGCAAGATGTTTTTATACTTGGAAAAGTTCAGTTAGATAATTAATGTCTGTAACACTGAGCCTGTCATTATTCAAATACTTGCCAAACTGAAAAGACAAATTATATCATTTTTTGACAGTTGCTTATTTAAGCATAATCTTAATCTTTAAAAAAGTATGACAACCTTTATTGGAACCGCTACTGCAATTGTAACCCCGTTTCTGCCTGATGAATCCATAGATTTTGATTCTTTAGGTAAACTTATTGATTTTCAAATTGAGCAGGGAATCGAAGGGATTGTTCCATGCGGATCTACAGGCGAAGCGGCAACAATGTCTCACCAAGAAAAAGTAGCTGTAATACGATTTGCTGTTGAGCGGGTAGCAGGACGTGTAAAGGTGATAGCCGGAACCGGATCAAATGATACACGTGCTACAATTATACTAACACGCACAGCAAAAGAACTTGGTGCAGATGGAGTTCTGCTTGTAGCACCCTATTATAACAAACCTACACAAAACGGTTTTTTCGAGCATTTTCGTGCTATTGCCGAGGCGGTGCACATACCCCAGATTATCTATAATGTACCCGGGCGTACAGGCTCGAATATTCTGGCAGAAACACAACTTCGTATTGCCGAAAGCAGTACGAATATCATTGCTACCAAAGAGGCATCTGCAAGCTTGGAGCAAATGATGGAAATCATTGCCAATGCTCCGTCTCATTTTTCGGTACTTTCAGGTGATGATTCACTTGCTCTGCCTGTAATTGCATGTGGAGGAAAGGGAGTGATTGCTGTAATATCCAATTATGCACCAAAACGTTTCGGAGATTTGGTGAGAGCTGCACTAAACGGTAATTATGCTGAAGCGCGCCGTTTGCAATATGGTTTGCTCACGATGATGAAACTTAATTTCATTGAATCCAATCCTATTCCGGTAAAATTCATCCTTTCGCAAATGGGGATGATAAGCGAGCAATATCGATTACCTCTAACTCCAGCGTCAGTTCATAATAAAGCAGCCATTCTAAAAGGTATGAAAGAATGTGGAATTGAGTAAGAATGCTCAATAAAACTGACGGAAAATTTGTTTATATAATATTCAGCCCATTTACTTTCGATAATACAAGGATATAACTTTATGCGCAGAGATATACAAAAATGGTGGTCGCCAAGATTGAATAAACAGATGGAAATAGTATCGTATGGTCATTACGGTTTTGCACTTCTGATGTTTCCAACTGCGGCTGCAGATTATTTGGAATATGAGCGTTTCCATCTTATTGATGCAATCAAACCATATATTGACACAGGTAAATGCAAAGTGTATTCGATCAATAGCATTAATTCCGAAAGTTGGCTCAACAGTCATAAAAGACCAAAGGAAAAGGCTATCCGCCATCAACAGTATAACGGATATATATGCGAAGAAGTTGTTCCTTTTATCTTCAATGATTGTGGCGGACGTGTACCGATTATTACAACAGGTGCATCGTTAGGGGCTTTTCACGCGGTCAATACCGTTCTTCGTCGTCCTGACCTTTTTGAAGGCTTTATCGGTATGAGCGGTACGTATGATTTGAAAATGTATGCGGGGAAATATTACGACGAAAACTGCTATTTCAATTCACCTGTGGATTATATGCCCCGTCTTAATGAAGAACATATTTTGAATCAACTCCGTGCAAAAAAGCACCTGCATTTTGTATCGGGTCAGGGAAATTATGAAGCTCCTAAATGTTCGATTGAAATGGGTGAGATACTAACTGCAAAAGGAATCCCGAACGAAGTGGATCTATGGGGCTTCGATATGCCGCATGACTGGCCAACATGGAGAAAAATGCTTCCACATTACTTGCAAACTCGTTTTTAAGATGAATTGTTCCAGGGGCGATTTTCTTATGAATTTCGCCCTTTCTTAATCTTAGCAAGCAATAAAGATGACAGCGAACCTTTTTGCGAACTCTTGCGCCCTTTGCGTTAAAAAAAATGACAATCCCCGAAGCCATCCGTCAATTTCTGGAATATTGCGATTCAGAGCGACATTTCTCTGCTCTCACAACCGAGACATATCGCATTGCCCTCGCTGATTTTGTAGAATTTTTACGAGATGGATACGATGATATTCCTGATATTGAACATCTAAAGACTGAAGATATACGCCCTTTCCTCGGTTGGCTACATGATAACGGTTTATCCAAAAAATCAATCGGTGTTAAGATTGCTGCCATTAAATCGCTCTGTAAGTTCTTGATGAAAAACAGCATTCTCAGCAAAAACCCGACACTACTTATAGCTACTCCAAAAAGCGACAAGAAACTCCCATCATTTCTCCAACATGATGAAATAATTGATTTCTTCTCAGTATTTGATATTACTACAATCGATGGTTTGCGTAATGCGGCACTGGCTGAACTTCTCTATTCATCAGGCTTGCGTATCAGCGAATGTGTGAACCTTCAATTGGAAGATATAGATTATTCCCGTTCAACAGTGAAGGTAATGGGAAAGGGTAGAAAGCAGAGGATAGTACCTATAGGAGGCATGGCAATGAAAGCAATAAATGAATACCTCAAAATACGTTCATCACTTGTAACTCCTGTTTCGGGAACTTTTGTTTTTTTAGGTGATAAGGGCGGGAAACTCAATCCTGCGATGGCATATAAGATTATACATAAAGCAATGTCAGGGGTTACTGATTCTGCTCAAAAAAGCCCCCATGTTCTTCGTCATACATTTGCCACACATCTTTTGGATAATGGAGCCGATATTTCGGCGGTAAGCGAAATGCTTGGTCATGCCTCACTGGATGCTACACAGATTTACACTCACGTATCCGTTGAACGACTCAAAAGTGCATATAAGAATGCACATCCGAAGGCATAACGTTATATAATGTTTTGCGAAAGTGATTCTTATTTCCCGTTAAGGAATAAATATCGGTAGAAAAGTTGTCAACCTCAAAAGTATCAAGTCCCGTCAGGGACGATATACCGGTATAAAGGAAAAACACATCCCGTTTCTAATAGAACTTTGAAGAAAGGGCTGTGTTAATGTTTTCTACCAAGATTATGTACTGACAGGGCTATAAGAAATGTAGGGAAATTGAAAGAAAAAGCTATTAGCCATCAGCTAACAGCAAAAAATGACAAACATTTTGGTTTCCAAACCCCTTCTCTGTAATTTAGCATCTGATTTTTTGGTTCATAACCCTCCTCTCTTGTCAAATTAAGCAGCAATATGACAAAAACCTCAGGACATATCGATTGGTTCATTCTTCTATCTGTGGTTGGATTAATGCTATTCAGCGTCGCATTCGTTTATAGCGCGAGTTCTTCGTTTGCAATGGTGAAATTCGGTTCAAGCGAAAAACTGTTTTGGAATCATGCTGTGCGAGTTTTGATAGGATTAAGTGCAATTATACTTTTTGCAAGGATAGATTATCATAAATGGGAAAAATTTACCACTCCTATATTGTTACTTGCATTATGTTGCCTTGTATTTGTACTTGTAACCGGAATAAAAGTAAAAGGAGCTGCACGGTGGATACATATTGGTTTCATTAATTTTCAACCGTCTGAATTTGTAAAGTTCGCTTTAGTGCTTCATATCTCTGCATTAGCAGCCGCAGCAAAAGATTATATTTCAGATTTTAGAACGGGTATGTTGCCCCTGCTAATTTGGATATTAATTACATGCGGCTTGGTAGCAGCCCAACCGAACCTTTCTACTGCATCTGTGATTTTCCTGATCACTGCGATTATCATGTTTGTTGGGAACGCTCCGTTAAAAAAACTTGGACTGATTGCCGCAGGAGGGTTTGTAATGGCGGCAATCTATGCTGTGTCAGCTCCATACCGTCTTAAACGTATTCTCGCTTTTATCGGTTCGGGTGAAGGTACTGCATCAGAAGTAATAAATTATCAACTTCAACAGGCAGTTCTCGCTTTTGGCAACGGGGGAATATTTGGCGTAGGACCCGGACAAAGTTTACAAAGGGATTTCTTTTTGCCTGAAAGTTATGGTGATTTTGTTTTTGCAGTTGTGGGAGAAGAATATGGTTTTTTGGGTGTATTACTGATTATAACAGCATTTGGTATAATTCTATGGCGAGGCTTCAATGTTGCAAAAAAAGCTCCCGACCTTTTTGGTCGTCTCTTGGCTGTCGGAATAACTGTTACCCTTGCACTTTATGCATTTATCAATGCCGGGGTAACTTGCGGAATATTACCAACTACGGGCTTACCTATGCCGTTTATCAGTTACGGTGGAAGTTCTGTTTTCTTTTCTGCAGCAGCTGTAGGAACATTGCTTAACATTTCGGCACAGGCAGGTGTGTATCCGAATAAATCAAAATAAATGAACCGGCAACATACCGAATTAGGCTTGATTTTTAATTACTTGTGGATAACTATCTGCCATTTAAAAAGAAAAGTTTTTGGTTATCTTTGCTTAAAAGGGTAATTTTGTGATTGAAATTTAGGAAAGCAGGTAAATATGGCAACCTCAAGTTCACCTGATGGTTCTCCTGAAGGTGATAAAAATGAAGGTCAAAGAAAGATTTACCGTGAGCTTGCACCATATATGGGGCTTAGTTCGCAGATGGTGGCAACACTTGTTGTTTTCGGATTACTTGGCTGGTGGATAGACAGCGAGTTTCAAACTTCGCCCGTTTGGCTGATAATATTACTTGTAATCGGTGTGGTTGTAGCGATGGTGGGATTTATCCGAACCGCTCTCAAAGCAAAATAGATACGTTCAATACTTTAGTTGAATTCATGGAATTACTGCGTGGACTTCAGCAAATCACTTTGGTTGTCGGTTGGGTTGGCGCAAGCCATCTGCATTGTAAATGTACTCCTCGGCTGCCTGATAGCACGGCTCACATTTCATAGGAAATTTGAGAAATTTGTCGGGATTGTCATTGGAAGTATGGCGGCACGGCTTATAATGGCAGCAATTATAGTATGGTTTTGTATCTCGATTCTCAAAGTCAATAATGTCGGTTTCTCAATTTCATTTTGCATCGGTACATTTATTTTTCTATTCGTAGAAATCTTGTATTTTCATTCTCTTGCAGACTCGCCGGAGATGAAACGAAGACCTAAAAAGTAACAAAGTAATTTTAATCGTGCCCATTGTTACTACCGACATTCCTTGCAATAAAGTAAGGGGAACGGATGTAACAACAACTGCCCTGAATTTGATTATTTATTAAATTAAGAACCTGATAACTTTCCTCCAGCTTGCCTATTATTTGATTGATATACACAATGAATCAAGACAGTACAGCACAACATTCCGAACATACACAAACTGCCCTGACCGAAACTGCAGGGCATGGTTCTGCAACTGAAAATTCTGAAAATATTCCCCCTGCGCAAGTATTTACACATCTTTTAGGAGAGCTGGGAGATCATCACGGTTTCTATATATTCTCTCATAAGGTTTGCGATTTGCCGTATATCTTTTATGATAAAGATAATGGGTTGAATGTCTATACTTCTCCCGAAAAACTTGAAGCATCAGGAAAATATACACTCCATCACGGGCATCCCAAAAGAGTAATTGACGAAAAAGGACCTGGATTAGACTTATCTGTTACAAACTTTGTAGCCTTCCAGTGGCTTGGTTTTGTAATAATGCTCACTATATTCGGAATTGCAGGTCGCAGGGCAAAGAAAAATCCTGCTTCAGCTCCAACCGGAATCCAAAATATGCTTGAAGCACTTGTTGTGTTTATTCGCGATGAAGTTGTGCGCCCCAATCTGCCTACCAATAAACTTGTTGACAAACTGACACCCTATTTCCTTTCGTTGTTTTTCTTTATCCTGATTTTAAATTTACTCGGACTCGTTCCCGGGGGGCACTCTGCAACAGCAGCAATCGGAACAACGGCTGCTTTGGCAATTACAACGTTTTTAGTGGTAAACTATACTGCTTTCAAGGAAGCCGGAGTTAAAGCATGGTTGCATCACCTCTTGGGCGGTGCACCGATATTCCTTGCTCCTATTATGGTTCCTATTGAAATTATCGGTTTATTTACCAAGCCTTTCGCTCTTACGATTCGTCTTTTTGCAAATATGTCGGCAGGACATATAGTGTTGCTTTCGTTAGTCGGCTTGATTTTCTTTTTCCAAACACTGCTTGTTTCTCCTGTCTCTGTTGGCTTTTCGGTATTTATCTATTGCCTTGAAACGCTTGTTGTGTTTTTGCAAGCATATATTTTTACAATGCTTTCGGCAGTATTTGTCGGTCTTGCTCTGGGTGATCATGTTCATGAAGAACACGCACATTAATTTGATATACGATTATTAAGTATTGTTTTTATTTTTATTTCACATTCATAAAAGGATAGAAAAATGAATCCTCAAGGTTTAGCATGGTTAGCAGCCGGTCTTGGCGTAGGTATCACAGTATTTGGTGTAGGAACTGGTATTGGTCCACTTGTGGCAGCAGCTCTTGAAGCCGGTGCACGTCAGCCCGAATCAGCAAAAGATGCCCGTACAACCATGATTATCGGTGCTGCTCTTATCGAAGGTGTTGCACTCTTTGCAATGGTTATCTGTATTCTTCTTGCGGTTAAGTAAATTTCATGATGACGTGCTTCTGTTTCAATTATAGTTGGCAGAAGCACGCCATTTTATTTTAAGAAGAGGTACGAAGTCGGAGTTTTGCTTGAACTCACAATTTCAACTTTATATCTTCATGTTTGATTCCTTAATAAAACTTAGTTATGGAAAATCTACTCAATGTATCCCCCGGTCTGATTATTTGGACTCTCTTGAACTTCCTGATCTTTCTTGGGATAATAGGCAAGTTTGGCTTTAAGCCATTACTTGCTTCTCTCAAAGCCCGACAAGAAGGCATCTCGAATGCAATCAGTGAAGCTGATCGCATTAATGCCGAAGCTCGCACAATATTAAAAGAAAATCAAGATAAAATGACATCAGCCCAGCAAGAAATGATGAACTTGATTAAAGAAGGCAAGCATCAGGCAGATGCATTGATTCAAGCAGCCCATGAGGAGACTGAACGTGTAAAACGTGTTAAAATGACAGAGGCAATCCGCGAAATCGAACGCGAAAAAGAAGCTGCCCTTCAATCATTGCGAGCTGAAACTGCATCACTTGTTGTACAGGCAACAGCTAAAGTATTAGGAAGTACAATGAATGCAGATAGCCATCGTGCGTTGATTGAGTCATATATTGACGAAGTATCGAAAAACTAATAATTTCATTTTCGCATATTACCCAGCCATGATCAATACACGCATTGTAAAAAGATATGCTTTAGCTCTTTTCGGCGCGATTAAACAAGAGCAGATAGAACAAGTTTACCAAGATTTGCTTTCTGTTCAAGCAATCATCCGGCAATCCAAAGATTTGCGTACCTTCCTCAGCAGTCCTGTAGTTCCACACAACAAAAAACAAGAAATCATTAAAGAAATTTTTGGCGCGTCAATCGGTCAAACTGCTCTTGATTTCCTTCTTCTTATTGCCGAGAAACGCCGAGAGGGTATGCTTAGTGAAATTATCGATTCATTTGAGGGCTTATATAATACTCAAATGAATCTTTTACCTGTTAATTTTACAACATCTGTGGAATTAGATGCGGAGTTGCAGCAAAAATTGGCGCAAACGGTTGCAAACATTACCAATAAATCTGTTATTTCGGATTTCAAAGTTGACCCCGCTCTTCGCGGTGGTGCAGTTGTAAAAATTGATGATGTAGTATATGACGGAAGTGTTCGCCACCATCTTGAGATGCTTTACAGAGACCTTGCCGGAGCAGATATGCCTCTTTCGTTACAAAACAAATTATCGGTCAATTGATTGTCATCGTTTTCAAAAAATTACAAACAAAAATAAAACTTATAAATATTATTAAACAAAGGTAAGAATATGGCTGAAGTTCATCCTGAAGAGATTTCCGCGATTTTGCGTCGCCAACTTTCCGGTTATGAAAACGAAGTTGATGTATATGAAGTAGGTACTGTATTGCAAGTGGGAGACGGCGTTGCCCGTATTTATGGTTTGACAAAGGTTATGGTTTCGGAACTAGTAGAATTCCCTAACGGAGTTATGGGAATGGTTCTTAACCTTGAAGAAGATAACGTTGGAGTTGTGCTTTTCGGTGACGACCGTTTGGTAAAAGAAGGTGATACAGTTCGCCGAACAGGTCAGATTGCATCTGTACCTGTAGGTGAAGAATTGCTCGGAAGAGTGGTAAATCCTCTTGGAGTACCGATTGACGGCAAAGGACCTCTCCGTACAACAAAAACACTGCCAATCGAACGTAAAGCATTGGGGGTTATCGACCGCCAGCCGGTTACTCAACCACTTCAAACAGGTATCAAGGCAATCGACGCTCTTATTCCAATCGGTAGAGGTCAGCGTGAGCTTATCATCGGCGACCGTCAGACCGGAAAAACCGTTGTTGCTATCGATACAATCATTAGTCAAAAATATACTCACACCGAAGAAGCCAAAAAACTTGGAATCGAACCGGTATTCTGCGTGTATGTAGCTATCGGACAAAAAGGTTCTACTGTTGCAAACGTTCTTGCTACTCTTCAAGAGCAAGGTGCGATGGACTATACAATCATCGTTACTGCGAACGCTTCCGACCCTGCTCCACTCCAATTCGTTGCTCCGTATTGCGGTTGCTCAATGGGTGAATACTTCCGTGATTCAGGTCGCCATGCATTGGTAATATATGATGACTTATCCAAACAAGCTGCTGCATATCGTCAAGTGTCTCTTTTGCTTCGCCGACCACCGGGACGTGAGGCGTATCCCGGAGATATTTTCTATCTTCACAGTCGCTTGCTCGAACGTGCTTCCAAACTCTCGGCTGCACTCGGTGGAGGTTCACTTACTGCTTTGCCTGTTATTGAAACACAAGCGGGTGACGTTTCTGCGTATATTCCAACAAACGTAATTTCGATTACCGACGGACAGATTTACCTAGAGCCAAACCTCTTTAATGCAGGTATTCGTCCGGCGTTGAACGTGGGTATCTCTGTTTCGCGGGTGGGTGGTAATGCTCAAATCAAGCCTATGAAAAAAGTTGCAGGACCTCTCAAATTGGAACTTGCTATGTTCCGTGAATTGGAAGCATTTGCCAAATTCGGTTCTGATCTTGATAAATCAACTCAACAGCAGCTTACACGCGGTGCGCGGCTTACGGAAATCCTAAAACAATCGCAATACAGTCCTATTCCTGTAGAACGACAAATTGCATTGGTTTTCGCAGCAACAACCGGATATCTTGATGATATTGATTTAGAGCATCTCAAACGCTATGAAACTGAATTTATGGACTTTATGGAAACAGCTCATAAAGCAACCCTAACTGCAATCCTTGAAATCAAAGATATGAACGACGAAGTAAAGGGTATGCTCCATACGGCAATCAAGCAATTTACCGATCGTTTCAAGGCGACAATCTAAGTTTTACGCTCTTTCTAATTTCGTTTCTTGCCACTTATGTAGCGGATGAATGTCAAATGGTGGTAATAACAGGCGGCGCAGGATTTATAGGTAGCGGATTCGTTCGCAAATGCAATGACGAGGGGATGACAGATATTCTCATCGTTGATCATTTGCGTGATGGAAATAAATGGAAAAATCTTATTGGTAAACAATATAGAGATATAGTTCATCAAGATGTTTTCCGCGAAAAATTTCTATCAGGCGAATATGATGGAAGTATTGAAGCTATAGTCCATCTTGGAGCCTGTTCTGCAACAACTGAAAGAAATGCAGATTATCTTCTTGATAATAACTATAGATATAGTGTAGGTTTGGCATCTGCTGCTCATGAAAAAGGTATTCGGTTCATCTATGCGAGCAGTGCAGCCACATACGGTTTAGGTGAGCAAGGATATTCCGACAGTTTGTGCAAGTCGCTTCGTCCTTTGAATATGTACGGCTACTCGAAATTGTTGTTTGATACATGGGTGCTCCGCAATAATCTGCAAAATGAGTTCATTGGCATTCGTTACTTTAATGTATTCGGGCCGAATGAATACCATAAGAATAACATGGCGAGCATGATACTCAAGGCATTCCGCCAAGTGGAGGAAAAAGGGAAAATCAGTCTTTTTAAGTCGAATTCTCCTGAGTATGCAGACGGTAACCAGATGCGGGATTTTGTCTATATAAAAGACGTTTGCGATATTATGTGGCAGATGTTGCAGAATAAGAATATATCAGGAATTTACAATCTTGGTACCGGCAAGGCAAGAACATGGAATGATTTGGCAGCAGCAGTCTTTACAGCAATGAATCGTGATGAGATAATAGAATATATCGAAATGCCCGATTCAATTAGTTCACAATATCAAAACTTTACAGAAGCAGACCTTGCACATCTTCAAAATTCAGGATTAGAGATCAAGTTCAGAACTCTGGAAGAAAGTATCGAAGATTATGTGGCTAATTACCTTATGCAAGGTGAATCATATTGGTAATTATTAAGTTAACGAATAAAAATCCGAACAATATAACGCGGTTATAGAATATTATGGCAACATTACGCGACATACGCCATCGCATCAGCGCGGTAAAAAACACAGCAAAAATTACTTCGGCTATGAAAATGGTAGCTGCAGCAAAACTGCGTCGTGCTCAAGAGGCAATCATGGCTGCCCGCCCTTATACACTGAAACTTTCTGAAATTCTTTCGAATCTGGCAGAAGCATCCGATGAAGATTTCTTCCATCCACTCTTGCGTAAGCCGAAAACGGTGAAATCTATAGCTGTGGTTGTTGTCTCTTCCGACAGGGGGTTGTGCGGCAGTTTTAATGCGAATCTCCTTAAAGCGGCTGCCTATCATATAGAAAAATCGCTTCCTTCTCAAATTCCCGGAGTAAAGGTATCAGTATTACCAATCGGAAAACGTGCAGTATCTTTTTTCAGCAAGCGTTCTACTCCTGTTATCCAAGAATTTCCCGATATTTTTGCAAAATTGGATTTCAGCACTGCATTTGAAGTTGCTTCGATTATATCTGACGGCTTTATTAATGAGAAGTATGACAAAGTTGAGATTTTCGGTAATGAATTTAAGTCTATAATCAAGCAAGAAGTAAAGTATCATTCATTACTCCCTCTCGAAAAAAGCAAAACTGAGCATAAGGTTCATCATGAAGGTGAAATGAACAACGATTATATTTTCGAGCCGTCAAGAGGCGAAATCATGAATGAGCTTCTCCCGAAATTCCTCAATATTCAAATTTGGACTGCATTACTTGATTCTAATGCAGCAGAACAAGCAGCAAGAATGATGGCAATGGATAATGCCACCACTAACGCCCGTGACCTGATTAAAGCCCTCCAATTACAATACAACAAAGCTCGGCAAGCCTCTATTACGAAAGAAATGCTTGAGATTGTGGGCGGAGCAGAAGCATTGAGGAAATAAAATACAGTATAAGTGAAAATCTATTTAAAAGGCGTAGAATTCTCTACGCCTTTTGTGTTTTTAAAATGGAAAAGTATTGTCATTCTGAAGGAGTCTTCGACTGAAGAATCTCAGTATAGACAGCACTTGAAAGTTAAGAATTATTTAGAGTCTAATAATAATATACAATTTAGTTCACTGAGGTCAAGGCATGTGCTACACCTGCCTTCAACAAAGGTACCTTTTTAGGGAACAGAACCTGTAAGCGTATTGCAATCAACATTCTTATGTGCTAATATTCGGAATATAATCAAAGGAAGGTGTAGCACCTGCCTTGACCATCAATAATCCTTACAGACTAAAATTTGGTAAGTATCAGATGCTTTGACTCCGCTCAGCATGAAAATTTTACAAATATATTGGTTCATAATAAGTTCCGTCACACTGAGCGGAGTCGAAGTGTACAGATACTTGCCAAATTTTTTCTTGTACTACTCTAAAAATTAGTTCATAAAATCAAAAACTATAGTATGATAACATTACTAAAAAAAGATATAATTCTCGAATATCGATTAAACTGAGATTCTTCAGTCGAAGACTCCATCAGAATGACAAATATGCGAATATTCTTATTTGTTCATAGCATAATCCAACCACATATTAAATTTAAAATGAAACTTTTAATTTTAGAAATGCGTACTTGTATATAAATTCACATTTATTAACATTTTCATTGGAAAAACTATGCAACGTGCCTATCGCCTCAGAAAAGGTAAAGTAATCGGTGGTGTTTGCGCCGGAATTGCAGAATATTTCGATATTGATCCTGTACTCTTGCGTATTGGTTTTGCCGTATCTTTTTTTGTTTACGGAACCGGATTTCTGCTCTATATTATTCTTATGATCGCTTTGCCATACAAAGATGAAATTACAGAATATGCAGCAAATACTACTGATACACCTGAACCTCAGAACTCATCGTTCGAGAATGATTACTATTCAGAACGTGCAAACGGTAAATCGAAGCGCAATCTTATGGGCGGGATAATTCTTGTAACATTGGGTTTGATATTTCTTGCAGGTAATTATTGTCCTGATATTGATTTCTCAAATCTCTGGCCTCTTCTGCTTGTTGCAATTGGCGCAACAACCATTTATAATTCAATGCATCGTTCTAACAAAAGAACACATTCTCCCACTATCAATCAATCGGAAGAACAGCTATGAAATCAAAAAGTATATTTTGGGGAGCATTTCTTTTAAGCTCCGGTATTATATTGCTCTTGGGTAATTACGGATTGGTGAACATCTATTGGGAGAACGTGTGGAAACTTTGGCCTATTGCTCTTATTTTGATTGGGGCAAGAGCTTTTGTAAAAGACCCGACCCTTAAAGGAGTTCTGTCAGCATTAGGTGGAATATTACTCGGTGTTTCACTGTTCTCAGGTATTTTTACTGGTGTGCATGCAATCAAGGATACATGTAATTTTAATTGGGATAATCATATAAGTGGAAAACATACCGTTCAGCAAATAAATGAACCTTTCGACAGTACTGCAAAAGTCTTCAATTTTACATTAGATGCAGGTGCAGGGAACTTTTCAATTGGAGATACTTCCGCTCAATTACTTGATGGGGAAACAGAATCCAGTATCGGTCAATATTCTTACGAAACAGAAAAAACGGACTCTACAAGATCAATAACAGTATCAATGCAAGACAACGGGCATTTTCATTGGTTTGGTCAGAAGAATTTATCAAACAGAGCGGCTATTCATCTAAGCACAATTCCGCTTTGGAATATCGATGCAGAATTTGGTGCTGCCGCTGTTCAATTCGACCTCTCAAAATATCGTATCGGTACTCTTTCCATGAGTGTTGGAGCTGCAGCCGTAAAAGTAAAATTAGGTGACAAAGCAGACAGCACACACCTGGATTTCGACGGAGGTGCTTCTTCAATCGAATTGGATGTACCTACAAATTCAGGTTGCAGAATCACAGTAGATGAAAGTGGGCTTAATGGAACCGACCTGGTAGGATTTGAAAAAATAGATGATAATACATATCAAACTTCAAATTATACTTCAGCTACGAAGAAAATAACGATGGACTTCGATATCGGAGTATCAAAATTGAAAGTTAACCGGTATTGATTGAAAGATTAGTAGGAGTGGAATAAAGAGAGGCAAGAAGATTAATCTTCTTGCCTCTCTTTATTTATCATTTAACTGATATTTATTGTTTGCTAAAAAATAACCGTCCTGTCATACTGAACCCGATTCAGCATCTCCGCTTGAACATCAAATCCGCCCGTACAAATTCGCATGACCAAATAGCTACTGAGATCCTGAATCGAGTTCAGGATGACAAGAATTGAATGTAAATATGTTATTTAGAATTGATTATTCTGTATTAGGTTACACAATATTTGTGACCTTGATTTAACATACTTGGATAAAATCATTCCTACGAAAGAGATTCTTCAGCAATATCAGCAATTTTACTCAAAAGACTATCTTGCTTCGTCTCCCAATCTCTCAAAAACATCATAAGGATTGCGGTAGTAGGAACAGCAATTAGCAATCCTAAAAACCCAAAGAAATGTCCGAATACAAAAAGAGAAGCAAGGAGAATAATTGGGTGAAGACCTACCCTTTTTCCTAAAATACGTGGTTCGACCACATACGCATTGAAAAAGTGCAGCCCGCCTACGACAAGGACAATTGTAATAATATTACCACCAGCACCGGTTGGATTAATTATTAAAACCGTAATGATAGCTATAACCATACTTGCAATAGAACCAAAAAGAGGAATAGGATTGAAAAATCCGCATAAAACACCCAGCACAACCGGATAAGGAACACCGAATAGTGAAAAAAGAATAGATGAAAGTGTACCAACCATAAACGCAGCAATAATTTGCCAACCGATATACGATTTGAGAATGTCGCTCATACGTAAGAGGTTAGCAAATGCCTGTTTGTTTTTTCGTTCTACCATGCGGCGGATAAATTCTCTGATCTTTGGGAAATCTTTCACAAAATAAAATGATAGGATTGGTATCAAAATAATGTTAAGAAGTTGAGAAGCAAGACCTGAAATACTCATCAAAACCGAGAATAAAGCTCCGAACATTACTTTGTAAATTGATTCAATTTTGGGCATTACTTCATTTTGTACCATTTCTTTCATTGTACTTTGTGACAGCCCAAAACTCTCGAGTGTTCTGTAGAATTTTCTGCTTTCCAAATATGACGTAGTTGAAGTAATGAGTGTTGATATTTGACGGATTACATCATTTAATTGTGAAAAAGCAAGAGGAAAAACAAAAACTGAAACAAGACCGATTCCACCACCCATACATAAAATGATAAATAAAGCTGCCAGCCACCTCGGTATTTTCTTACGTTCAAGCCATGAAACCAGAGGATCAAGCAAATAGGCAAAGAGCATTGCAAAAGCAAAGGGAAGTATGGTTATTCCTAAGTCCTGCAATACCCAAATACAAAACAGAATAACTGTAAGAACAAGCATACGTCGGATGAGCAAAGACTCACCTCGAAAAGGGAGGAGTATGAAAAATGAAGCTCCGCTGATAATAAGTGGATTGAATGCCATTCCGGTCAGATACAAAAAAACACCTAATGCAATTGCGCTTACAGAAACTACTGCAACTATCGGAAATTTTATGGTAGAAGAATTTTCCATGTATTTGAAGAATTACATTATACAGGTAGCTAAATAAAAACGGCGTTCAGAAAGAGTTTCTCTCCATGAACGCCGCAAATTTACCAAAAGCCGACAGATAATTGCCCTTTATTTTTATGCTGCCTCTTTAGCACATACTTTATCGAATGCCGAGGTAAGTGCATTAGCAATACTTTCAGGCATATTGCCTTCAATTGCATGTCGTGGCATAAAGCCAATAAGTTGTCCATCGCGAAGTAATGCAATAGAAGGAGATGAAGGCGGTTGCCCAACAAAATACTCGCGCATACGCTGGACTGCTTCTAAATCTTGTCCGGCAAACACAGTAAACAAATGGTCGGGTCTGATATCATGTTTTACAGCCATTGCCACACCCGGACGTGCTCCGCCTGCAGCACAACCACATACTGAATTTACAACTACAAGTGAAGTACCTGTGCGTTTTACACCGCAAGGGCTGCAAAGGCGTCGTGCTGGAACTCGATCGAGCCGGGAACGTCGAGGAAGGTCCACTGGTCACCGAGATAGTCGACCGAAGCGACATTGATCTCGGT
>JACPWH010000149.1 GCA_016197185.1 Ignavibacteriota bacterium | reverse complement strand
CTCACGTTCGCCAAGACATACATCACAACTGTTGCAGGGCGGGTCGTATTTCTCACCAAAATAGTTCATGAGCCACTGCCTGCGGCAGGTGTGCGTTTCGCAGTAGTTCGCCATTTGTTGCAATTTTGCAAGAAGTATCCGTGTTTGGGTTGGATTATCTTCAATTTGGCAAAACGAACGCAGTTTTATCAAATCGCCGCCGCTAAAAAGCAATATTACATCACTTTGTACACCGTCGCGTCCGGCACGTCCTGTCTCCTGATAATAACTTTCGATGTTCTTTGGCAAGTCATGATGAATGATAAACCGCACATTTGATTTGTCGATTCCCATTCCGAAGGCAATAGTCGCGCAAATAATTTTTACATCATCCCTTAGAAACATATCCTGATGCTTTGTACGCATTTCCTGATCAAGTCCTGCATGATAGGGAAGTGCAGAAATACCATCTTTTGCCAGAGCAAGGGCGATTGATTCGGCACTCGAACGGGTAAGAGTGTAGATTATACCGCTTTCGTTCGGACGGGCTTCGATGATTTTCTTGATACGCTGATATGCTTTCCGTTTTGGCTCAACGAAATAGCGTAGGTTTGCACGGTTGAACGAGGAAACAAATACATTCTTTGGAAGAATTTTTAGTTTCTCGATAATATCTTTGCGGGTGATTGTATCGGCAGTTGCCGTGAGTGCTATTATCGGAACTTTGGGAAATTCCCGTTTGAGAACCGAAAGTTGGAGATATTCCGGTCTGAAATCATGACCCCATTGAGAAATGCAGTGCGCCTCGTCGATAGCGAACAGCGAAATATTCTGCTGTTTGAGCCAGCCCATAAACCCCTCGGCAAATAACCGTTCGGGAGCAATATAGAGGAGTTTAATTTCACCTCGTCCTACTTGACCGATTATCTGGGCTTGGATATGTTGTGGAATGGAAGAATTCAGAACAGCTGCACTAACCCCGTTCAAAACAAGGGCATCCACCTGGTCTTTCATGAGGGCGATAAGAGGCGAGATAACCACTGTCAATCCCTGAAGGCATAAGGCAGGAACTTGATAACATAGAGATTTACCGCCACCGGTGGGCATAAGCACAAATGCATCTTCACCACGAAGCACTGCATTTATTGAGTTTTCCTGTTCTAATCGAAAGTGAGAATAACCGAATACGGATTTGAGAATTGAAAGGGGAGTTGACATCAGGGATAAATACTACCGATGATTAAAATTGATTTGGTTTATAGATTCGAAATTAGTGAAAATTTCCTATCTATTACACTGCGCAACAGGTATGTAGTTGTAAACTGTTTTTTAAAATTCAATGAAAGTGGTTAGTATTTCCTGAAGTAGGGATGGGAATTTTGATGTATGAGCCAAGTTCAAATAATCCGAGAGAGTCCTTACCTGTAAAAGTATAATTAAAATAAGGGTATGCCCCTGCTCCCAAATACGGAATAACACTAAATCCATAATATGTGTGTGTATCGATAGTGGTAATTGAAGGACCTATATCAATACCAGCACATAGATAATCAATACCAAATGGGGAACTTTCTATTCCAAAGTGAACTCGCCTCCAATTCCTACAGAAATCAATATCAACAACTGCACCTATGAGAAGACCTTGGTTATATGAACGGCTGATGACAGTTGTTACACTGAATTCCAACCCCCATACAAATCCTCCGTTTTTCCCAAAACTGTACCCAAGTTTTATACCCGGGTTAAAATAAATTTCCTCAGGAGCTGCAAATAAATTTCTTGAAGAACATAAGAATGTAATCATTAGGATTACTGTAATGTAGGTTGTTTTCATGGTGATATAATGATCTAAAATAATATTTTATATTTTAAATAAAGGAGTATCGGAATCCCTAACCATAAAGGGAAGTTTCACATACGCTCCCACTTCATTCATATCCAATTCTCTATTGCCGAAATATGTGAAATTATAGTAAGGGTAGATACCAACCCCAACGAATGGAATAAAACTAAATCCTACATGCGTTTTCTCCTTTTCAATGAGAAAATAAGGACCAATATCAAGTCCACAAACAAGAGAACTAGCTTCTACGCCTCATTTAATTTTTGTCCTTTCCTTGCAAAAATCTATATCAAGAACGACTCCACTTAGAAAAACATTATTATTAAAATGTAATCCTGTTAGACTAAATTCAAATCCTCCTGTGAATCCTCCTTTCTCTCCAAACGTATATCCCAACTTAAAGCCCGGGTTAAAAAATAGAACGGGGTCACCTGCAAATAAATTGGGTGCTGCCATACAAAAGTGAGCAACAGCATAGTTATTGCAGGTTTTTTTCATGAGTATTTTGGTGATAAAAATGTAGAGGTATTCAACTGGTTGCATCAATTTTAAATGCGGAACCAATAGGTGAATTGATTTGTGTAAATTTTCTCTTTGAATTTTTCAAACTGACGGTGATAATGAATTTTAGAGGTCTAATTCCACTTGAAACCTGTTCCACTAATAATAGTGAGTGGGTATTTAAGGTATGTTCCGGCTTCACGTATATCCTGCACGTCGTCGCGGCGGTAGGTTATGGTATAATACGGAATGAGACCTAATCCAAGAAATGGCGTTACGCTAAAACCAGTGTCCATTTTCCCATCTTCCAAAATGAAGGTCGGGCCTATATCAAATCCTGCACTACCAAAACTCGATTCAACACCCAGATGGATCTTATTCCAATTTTTACTAAAATCAATGTCCATTACAATTCCCGAAAGCCATCCGGGAAATTTGCCGAAATCACTTGTTACACTGAGTTCAAATCCATACGTAAAGCCACCGCTCTGACCAAAATTATAGCCGAGCTTTATTCCGGGACTTGCATATACGCTGGGTTCGAAGGCAACTACACAAGAGGATGAACAGAAGATGGTGGTAAGGAGTATTGTGGTGAAGATTTTTTTTTTCAAGGGTAACTTTCTAATGTGGATAAAATGTATTGATTACTTTGGTTTGCTTGTCTTTTGAAATACAGGTAATGTAATCTTCCAATATAACCGAGGTAAAGTGTAAAACTACTGTTTGTTTTTTCAATCCTATCGAACTCTCCTACTTGATAATAACACGATATAAAGAAATATATCACAGAAAAATAACAGGTACGCAAAAGTAAATGACAAATACACACATATCTTTAAACACAAAAAAAGCCCTAACACTTCATATCAATTATATGATAGAGTGAAATTGCTTGTTTGTTATTAAGAAAAAAAATGACCGTATAAATATTGTATCAGTTTATACGGTCAGTTTTTTTAGAATTATCATTCATTATTCATACGGTATTGCTGAACTGCCCACCGCATATATTCCGGTTTCAATTCTGCTTCCGCCTTATTCAAAGTAAGCCATGCGTAGGTATGGTCTTCCTCAATAGGTACTGCAGTAGTTGCAAAATATTTGGCTTCGAAGAATTTTCCGGTAGTAAGATAATATTTCTCTTGAGTTTCCGAATAATGATATTGATCAATAACATAGAGAAAATCAGTTATTGCTACTGTCCAGCCAAGTTCTTCGTCAATTTCGCGTATTAAAGCTTCTTGATCTGTCTCGCCACCTTCGATCGTTCCGCCGGGTAACGAGTATCCGGTAGGAGTATGGACAACGGCAATTTTGCCGTCTTTCACGATAATCGCAAACGCAGCTCTGCGTTTTTCATAATCTATCCCTGTAATGGGTTCTCCGAATGTCAGAGAGGGTTCAGTATAGGTTTCCATAGTATTTACCCCTAATAGAATGTAGAAAATTAAATAAGAACGTAAATAAGTAGAACTTATCAACTTATAATTCTTTCATTTTGAATGAATCTTTCCTTTAGGAATCTTCGTTTCAGCCATTCAATTTTGTTCGTAATTTGTAAGTGGCTTCCATGTTTGATTAGTATATTGCTATAAGCCAACAAGAAGACTCAACATATAAATAATACATGAGAACTGTATATTACTGCCGTGAATTTCATTTGGCATACTAATAAAGCGCACACATTCAGACTATTCAAATTTTATGAAGAAGACGAATTTGACTGTACTATTGTTTCATATTTTTTACAAAATCTGTCTAACAAAACAAACTTTGCCGCACTGCCCAACGCTTATCTTCAAATTTTAATTGTAACTCAGCTTCTTCTTTGGTCATCCATTCCAAAACATGATCCGGTTCAGTAGGTAACGAAGAAGTTCCTATATACATAGCTTCATAGAACTGCCCTGTTGTCAAATAGTGTTTTTGTTCTGCTTCTGAATAGAAATACTGTTTGGCACAACCGACATATCTGTTGATGGAAATAGTCCAGCCGAGTTCTTCGCGGAGTTCGCGGGCTAACGCTTGTTCGTCGGATTCATTGCGGTCAATTCCACCGCCGGGTAAATAGTATCCGCGTGGTGTGCGAACAGTTGCAATTTTATCATTAACCATAATGATTGCATACACAGCTCTGCGATGGGTGATGTGGACATCAGTTGGGGCTGTTCCGAATGTTGGGATTGAAGTATTTGTAGAGTTCATTACGTTCTATTGAGGAATTGTAAAAAATAGAATGATAATATAGTGGGATTCATTTCTAATTTGTCCATCAGTAACAAAATTTTCTTTCGAATCTATTCACTTTCAAGTACCTACCATAAACACATAAACATTATTCCCCAAGAAGTTTACCGAATATCAAGGCAACTCCACCAAAAATAATAAGTACAAGAATACCCGGGAGAAATGTATTCAGAATTGCTTTTCCTGTGCCGAACGGCTGAATGACTCTTATCCCGATTACTAATAATGCGACCGACCAAATTGCAAGAATAATTTCAATGCCGGAGCAAAAAAGATAAAGCGCTGTTGAAATATCTGAAATAAATTCGGGAGTAGATTCTGAATTCTGGATGATTTCTCCTAGAAGCAATAATACTCCAAATGCCATTGATGCGATACCGGGAACCAACGACCAAGCCACAATTATTTTGTAATCGTCTTCGTTTGCATTGCCCTTCAGTATTTTATTTCCTGTCCAACATAATAACCCTGACAATACATAAAAGAAAATCCAACCGAAAAGCCCACCTCTGACAATTGCAAAAACTAATGGTCCAAGTATCAGAAAAGGTTTGTTGTATGTGTATACATATTCCATCCCATCTATTCCGCGAGCAATTCCGCCGAGTACAAACAGTATCTTTATCCAATCTTGCACCCATCCCCCTGACTGTGCAGCAACAAGCCGTTTGAATGTTTCTGTCGGTTCTGTCCAAATTGTTCTGAATACATCGCTATCGACATTAACTATATATTCATCACTCCATTCAATTGGGTTTTTGAGCATTCGTTGGAATGGGGTTTCGTCTTCGGGTGGGGAGTTTGGCGTGTTGTTTTCCATAGTGTTATTTAGGCGTAAATATTTTATGATAACTAATTATTGTTTTCGTTTCGCAAGCCACTTCTCAAATGATGCCTCGCATTCAGCGCTTTTCAATCCTGCAAGGATACCTTGAATACTAATATCCTCATCAAGCTGCTCCCAATGTATGCCATAACCGCCACCGCATAGTTCCCAATTATTTAGCTCTTCGGTTGTACCATTTTGCAAACGAGGATACCAACTAAGTGGGACATTTATTGCTCGTTCATCGTCAAGTTCGACGATGAAGTTGTTATTGTGAATTTGGAAGTTTTTTATGTTTGGTTCGTGGTCGAGAGTTAGAGTCGTCATTTTTTATAATTCACAATTTATACAATAGATTTTGTACCTAATTTCACTTCAATTTCTCTTAAAAGTGCAATAACATCTTGAGCAACTTCTTCAAAGTGCTTTTTAGCCTCACCCTCCTTGTTTGCTTTTGCCCAATCTTGCACTTGAGTTAATAATTCTTCTTTCCTTTTTTTCTTTCGATTTACATCTTTTTCTGCTAGAGCTATTTTAACATCTTCATCAAGATGTTTTGGGTAATATTCTTCAAAATTACTTTTTAAGAAATTTCCAAACGATTCTTTTTTCCATTTAGCATCTTCCTTTGTTGCAAAAAATTTGATTAATGATTTAATTGCCTCTAT
>JACPWH010000148.1 GCA_016197185.1 Ignavibacteriota bacterium | reverse complement strand
GGAATGTTTTTTAATTCTTCAAAAGTAAAAGGTTCGATGAGGCACTGTTCTTTGCGGATGCGTGGAATTCTCCCCGCGACCAACACCCAATCGGCGCCGTATGCGACCGCCTTCTCGATATCGTCATCGGTACTATGTATTCCTTTCGCTAGAATAGGTTTAGTAGTCAACAATCGAGCTCGTTTAAGCAGCTCGAACGACCCGCCCCATCGCGAATCTGTATGAATCGAGATGATATCCCCTATGGTATTCGCGACCTGAAAAAGCTCCCCCCAGCTTTTATCTGATTTGAAACCAAAAGGAGATTGTATTTTCACTTCCGCGATTATCTGAACTTTTTTGTACATACATCCATGCTAACATAACCCCGCAATTTTTATTTCTCCTTTATCTATTCGCTTATTCGTACGAATGAGCCGATGAGACTGCCACGGGCGCGAGCTCTTTCACGGCATTCACCTTCACTTGATTTGTGGACCCCACGCCTATTTTCATAATGTATTCCTGTTTTCCAATGATAGCACGTCAAGAAGCCAGCCAACTGATGAGTTGTAACATTACTTTAACTCCAGCGCCACCAGACCAAATTTTTTAATTTTATCTTTATAATCTTGGTAGCCGTAATAAATCTTACGCGCATTGGCAATAGACTTCACCGATGGCATAATCTTTTTTAGCGGAACAGCTTTCAACATGCTCTCGATCGTTTTAAAATGGCGAGTACGTTTTACCTGTTTGGTAACTTTTTGCTTTCCGCACACAATAGCAAGGATATCTCCTTTTTTAATATCTTGATACTGTGCAGAAGCCGCGCGAGTCTCCACAGTCTTTAATCCATTTTTGATCTCGTTGAAATTATCCTTATCTACAACACGAAATCGCAATATAATTTTCTTTGCTTTATTCTCCATAAATTAAGTTTACTTAACCCTTAATGATCTTTATTTCTTCTGTAAAATCATCTCTGTTTACTTCAACAATTCGAACCGGCTTAACTGACTCATAGGAAATTGATTCTATGGTATTTCTTACTCTGAAAGAATTATTATCAAATACATGCACAAACCCCTTGGCATTTTTTAATTGGTCGAGGGTTTTCTGCGTCGCGGTAAAAGTTATTTTCTTGTCTTTGCTATTATAATCAAAGCCGCTCCTAAATCCTCGGGGGCAATTGAGTTTATTGATAAGGGCCATGAATATTGCTATGTCTGCCAAGGGAGATGCATGAACGGCCGGCTTGTCGTCTTCTACCCTTTTTTCATCAATGATAGTATACGCCTGTCTCGGCTCCAATTCGCCCATTCGTACGAATGAGCCGATAACCTGTCACCAACTAATACTTTTTACTATTTTATTATTAAGGCCAACAACCCGCATCTTAAAATAATCGCGAAGCCGATTTTCGCAAGAATCATCTCTCCGGCAAAGATGCATCATCGCGCTGACCGTTATTGTTCCAATTCGCACCGTAGCCTGATTGAGAGCTTCATTCTTTGACTGCCTGAGTTCCTCTACCCAAACATCTCTCGTTTCATCCTCGTTCTCTTTAAATTCATCGAGCCGCATTTTTAAAACCTCCTTCCATAAATCTAAGAATGGCTTGGGGATCTCCAGTCTGGCCAGCCACCCATGGAATTGCGGTTCAAGTTTTTCATACACTTGACGCCAAAACTCTCGTCTCTCCGTCGGCATTCTGGGCAAATCGTCTTCCAAACACATGGTGAGCAGAGCAATAGCAGTAACGGTTAATTCATTGAATATCCTGTTCTGTTCCAACTCATCTTTTTTTGAAAAATCAATCAATCTTCTGAATGTCTTGTCCGTGAACATATCAAACGCCGAAGCCGTCGCGGCAACAATTAACTCTTCGGCCTCATCTTCGGGCTGAATAACCCCGTGTTTCCTAAACTTACGCTTCAAAAACCTGGTAACAATATTCATACTATAATTAATCTGTTCTCCTATTCGCGCGAATTAGAGAAAAGAAGAGTTAAAGAAGGGATATAATATGCTTGACTGCCGACTCTTGATCCCGCGAGAGGCGATAAAACATTTGCAAACCTCGCTGTTCCCTCTCAATAATATCTGCCCCCGAGAGTATGCCAAGATGCTTTGATGTTGCCTTGAAGGAAAGACTAATTTCTGACGCGATTTCGGCTACTGATGCTTCTCTATTTTGTTTCAGAGACTTCAAAATCAAGAGCCGTCTTCGATTCGCAAGAGCTTTTAATGTTTTTTCCATCTTTTTCATACAAACAGTATACCACACTATCCCTTATTCTCTAATTCGCGCGAATTAGACCATGAGACCGCCACGAGATACGATGTAACGAAAAACCTGCACACTCCTTTCGGAGGCGCAGGCGACCTTCATAAACAATATAAGCGGGTAACCCCTTTTACGCCTATTTTCATAATGTATTCCTTCTTCAAATCAGCATTTAATTTTTTCATGTTTCGTATAATTAAATATTTACCTTCAGAGGTTCGGAGAAAATCATTAAAAAGTTTCTCTAACCTTTTATGTAGTTCTATTATTCTATCAAGGCGATTTTTTGCCTTAGGATAAGGCAGTTTGATTTCAGGATTTCCCATTTCCCTTATATTTTTTAAAACAACCCTGTCAATTATTGGTAATCGGGGATTTATCGTTGCTACGAGCTTACTTGCAAAGGATGTCTCTACTCGTTTTGTCTTCTTCTGTAAATCTAAAAGAACTTTCCGGAAATCAGGATTCCGACTTTTTTCATGCTGCAGAATTCCATAAAAACTTTTTTGCCATCTCTTGCCTCTGCGAACTCGGTAAAACGCATTGAATCTCCGCTGAAATTCTCGGTCTTTACTGACATTTCTTTCCATGAAGTGATCTTGGATGCACAAATATTGATATAAACCTCTGCTTACTTTCGGTAATATCTTTTTTATCTGCTTCTTGCTTAGTAATATCATAGTGAACTAAATATTTTAATGGTCTTTGGATATCGAGCATATCTCGAATAGATTGAGAAACGCTTTTTTACTTTTTTGAAATTATTTTCTTTATTTGCTCTTTTGTCCCATAAAATCTTGCGTTGCGAGGATTATGAG
>JACPWH010000147.1 GCA_016197185.1 Ignavibacteriota bacterium | reverse complement strand
GAGTTAGTTCCTCATTACAAGCGTTAAAAACATCGGGACGGTTCATAGTGATTGCAAACACGCCGTCAGAGAGGGAAGTTAGGAGAGAATTATAGGTCATATATGATATATCAAAAAAATTACTATTAACTTTTAACTGAAATCATCATAATTTACGCAAATTTTTCAAAACCAAGTTAAAACAATTTATCGTATTCACTACTCTACAAAACACAGCGGCATTGTTTTGTAGGCATAGGTTCATCGGTAATACTGTGAAATTTTGTGAGGAAAATATAACAGGCGTTCTTGCAACAAGTCAAATATTGGCAACAATAAAAAGTCTCAACTATATAAAAAATAATAACTTTACTCTGGATTCAATGCTGTATTCTTACCTGTCAACGCATTAGTTGGCAAAGAATTTAATTGTAAGTATAGTTTATTTATGATGGGTTCTTTAGTGGGAACCGCCGATTCTTATACTATCTTGTTTACTGCTCGGTGCATCATCTATAACATACTATGACATTCTTTAAATTTGTAGTATTGTTCAGTTTTTGTGTTTCGAGTATAAATAATGGAATAGTATCAGTTTTTTGTATGGTTGTATATATTTTAACTGTCTAATAGATAACTATAGTTCTAAATTGCAGCTACTATTGAAAAAAATTGTAAATTGTAGAAAGTTTGTAGAATTTGCAGGATAAGTAACTATATTTATCTATTTTGCTTTTTAAGCTATAGAATTCCAAAAGAAAGAAATCAAATACATGTTTTCAAAAGTATTAATTGCAAATCGAGGTGAAATTGCATTGCGAATAATTCGCACATGTAAACGAATGGGGATTAGAACTGTAGCTATTTACTCGGAACCTGATGCGGCATCATTGCATGTTAAAGAAGCTGACGAAGCTATAAATATAGGAGGTGTTACGCCACGCGAAAGTTACTTGGTGATTGACAAGGTAATCGCTGCCGCACTCGAAACAGGAGCAGAAGCGATTCACCCCGGATATGGTTTTTTATCTGAAAATGCTGTTTTTGCTGAAGCTGTCAAAAATGCTAATATGGTATTCATCGGTCCGAGCTCGTCGGCAATATATGCTCTCGGTGATAAAACCGCAGCCCGTGAGATTGCCATCAAAGCAGGAGTACCGATTTCACCAGGTTCAGACGGTGCTGTTACTGAACTCTCCGAAGTAGTAAAAATTGCGAATGAAATTGGATATCCGGTGTTGCTCAAGGCTGCGTCAGGTGGTGGTGGAAAAGGAATGCGACTTATCGAGAAACCGGAAGAATTGGAAGCGGGTCTCAAATCTGCACAAGGTGAAGCTCTTACTTCGTTTGGTAACGATAGGGTATTCATTGAGAAATTCATAGTAAACCCTCGTCATATTGAAATTCAAATATTAGCCGATAATCAAGGGAATATTCTTTACTTTCCTGAGCGTGAATGTTCTATTCAGCGTCGTCATCAGAAAGTTGTAGAAGAATCCCCTTCCGTTGCAGTTACGGATGACATTCGTAAAAAAATGGGTGCTGCTGCTGCACGGTTGGTAGCTACTTCTGGATATACAAATGCCGGAACACTTGAGTTTCTATTGGATGCCTCGGGTAAATTTTATTTTATGGAGGTTAATACCCGTTTACAAGTGGAACATCCGATTACTGAAATGGTATCCGGTGTTGATTTGGTTGAGCAGCAACTTAGAATTGCATTCGGATTTCCTCTTGAATTACAACAATCCGATATTGCTGCAAAAGGTCATGCAATCGAATGTAGGATTTGTGCTGAGGATGTGTACAGCGAGTTCCTGCCTGAAACTGGGGTGGTGGATTATGTACGATTGCCGCAAGGGGAGGGAATTCGCAATGATTCTGCATTATATGCAGGATATGAAGTGACAGTTAATTATGATTCAATGATTGCAAAGTTGATATGTTATGGTAATTCAAGAGAAGAAGCAATTGAAAAAGCAATATTCGCCCTTGATGATTACCGTTTGAGCGGACTAAGGACGACGATACCTTTTTGTAGGTTTGTTCTTAGTTCAGAAGCCTTTCGAACAGGAAAATATTCTACACATTTTGTTGCAGAATACTGGAACGACAGGATTCCTGATGATTTATTAGCTCCCCTTGCAGTAGCGGCTGCAATAGCCAAACAGCATATCGAGCTAAGAAGACAACCTGTTATCATGAAGTAGAATATATATACTCTACTTCTATCTATATTCTAAAGTATAGTTTGATAAAGATTTTTTATGAAGTTGATGTTAACTTTTTACCCTTCAAAATCAGTTAGATTGTATTATACTCTCAAGTGTGCTATACTTCTGTTATTGGCATCATTTGTCATGCCTGTTGTTGTGTCCTCCAACACTACCCCCACTCTCAATCAGCCAAGTTTTATTGAAAACAAAGGTCAATTCTCATCTCAAGTTTTATTTGTTGCATTTACTCCAACTGCTGATATTTGGATTACTAAGACAGCCATTATCCAAGATTTCCACACAGGAACAACACCTCTAATTTCTATGGAAATTAGCGGATCTAAATTTCTAAAAAGCATACCGTCTGAAATGCTTTCAGGACAAATAAATTATTTCCACAGCAGTTCACAAATCACAGGTGTTCATAGATACGGTGAGGTTATTCTCTCGAATGTATCAGATGGAATTGATATGCGTTGGTATTTCGACAACGGTCAACCTCGATATGATTTTATTATAAAACCCGGAGCAAACCCTAAAAACGCATTTATTGTTTTCAAAGATATTAAAAATCTTACTCTAAATTCCAACGGTGAACTCTGTTTTGAAAATGATATTAATGGTCAACAGAGACACCAAGGATTGCTTGCATATCAAACATCTAACAATGGTAAAAATGTTGTACCGTGTAAATTCGGTATTTATAACAATACTATGGGTGATCAAACTGTTGGTTTCAAAGTGGGCAATTATGATACTTCGAAACCACTCATAATTGATCCTGTTATTATGGGGTCATTTTTTGGCGGTTCTGGCATTGATAAGATAAATGATATTAAATTAGACGAAATGGGAAATATTTATGTAGCCGGCTCAACAAGTTCTCCTGGGGATTTGCCGCTTATCTCTTCTCATTACCGTTTAAATTATGGTGAAAGTACAGGGAATTCAGATGGATTCTTTGCAAAATTTTCGAAGGACGGTAAAAGTTTGGTGTATTATAATATTATCGGCGGTATGCTAACTGATGAAATTGTTTCTTTGGTTTTGGATAAATCAAATTCAGTATATATTGGTGGGAATACAAATTCTTCTAAGTTGAACGGATTTCCTATTACACTCGGTGCACCTGATTCAGTTTTAGGAATCCAAGATGAGAATTCAGGGTTTGTATCAAAGTTCACAAATGAAGGGAGCAGTTTGGAGTTTTGTACATATATAGGTGGAGAAAAATTTGAATCAATATCGAAAATTGCATACGATGAAACAGCAGAAGCCATTCATATAGTAGGAGCAACCAACGATGTCAATCCATTACCATTTAATAAAAATACTACTATCGGAGAAGGCGATGCCTTCTATCAAGCAATCAGTATCCCTGAAAGGCGTATCCTTTTTTCGGGCTATCTTGGTGGTTCTGGTAAAGATATAGCTACTTCTCTGGCTATAGACCTGGTGAAGCTGTACGCGAAGCATGCCCGCGACTTGACCGCCATGCCGTGGGCCGAGCTCGAGGACCTGCTGAAGAAGGCGGGGCAGCTCAAGGACCCGCCCCCGAAGACGGGGTTTGGGTACTAACGACTGTTTTTGGGCAATGGTGAATCCAAAAGAGTCAATGCTAAACTATGCAACGTATCTTGGAGGCAGCAACGATGATTTTGGGAGAGCAATAGCTATTTATAATGATAACATCTACTGTGCAGGCTTTACATTGTCTTCTGATTTTCAACCGATAGGCGGAACAGGGTTTACACCGAATCATAAAGGCAAATTCGACGGATTTTTTTGTAGCCAGAGTTTACCAATCCATTCTCCGAACATCTCTCCATCAAGCATTGACTTTGGTAAAGTGTTTATTAACTCTACTGTGATAAGAGACAGCATTGTTATTAAAAATATAACATCACGTCCAATTAGATTCACAAAGACATCTCAAGATTTCATACCCTTTGCCCTAAGGCACCCGTTAGATAGTTTCACTCTAAATCCTTTGGAACAAACAGTTGTTTATGCTTATTTTACACCTGATACAAAAGGAGAATTTGGTAATATTTTCGATATTCAATATGAAACAGGTATTCCATTCGAAATAAAAGTATCGGGAGAAGGCATAGCACCGTCAATTTCAATGAATCCGACGGATATGGATTACGGGCAATTGGAAATTGACTCAACAAAAACAAGAAAACTCTTTATAGTAAATAAAGGTACTGCTTCGGGAAACATTCATTTCTCCAAGTTTGAAAGTAAATCATTATTCAAATATATAGATGACATAGTACCTAATGATACTACTCTAAAAGTGGGCGAAGGCATTGAAGTTTCAATAGTATTTACTGCATCGTCAGAAGGCAGTTTTTCTCAAGATTTCATAGTTCAGAGTGATGAAATAAAACTGATTTGCAAATTGAAGGGGGAGGGAGTTGCACCTCATTTCACCTGGGATAGGGTAAACTTATTTTTCGGGAATGTGCGTCTCGGGCAAAATGTAACATTACCCGTTGTATTGAAAAATACAGGTAAAGCCCGTGGTAAGATTAACTCACTACAATTGATTAACAGTAAGGAATTTACACTCTATGTAATTGACCTCCCTGAAGATTCGATAATTCATCCTGGTGACATAATTCAATGCAATGTTACGTACATACCAACACTACTAACATCGGCAACTGATACTCTCTTTGCTTATACACAAGAAGGGGAATTAACCTTTCTGATATATGGATATAGTGTATATCCAATAATGGAACAACTAAGTGAAAAGGTTTTTGATTACAAAAATATTTCGGTTGGTGCTTCGAGTATCAAAACCATTAGTTTGAATAATAGTGGCAAAGATGTAGATACTCTTTATAGTATGTATTTAGGAAATATTGCAGGAGAAATCAACTTCGAATTGGTATCTACATTAGCACCCGGTAGTTTGCTTTCACCGGAATCGCCAATCGAATTCAATGTTATTTTTAATCCAAAATCTCCAGGTACTAAAACTGATACCGCTTATATCATTTGTGGTACAAATACATTCAAAACAGTACTGATAGGTGAAGGTGCATCCTATAGTTTCAAGATTAAGGATACCAACCGTTTTGGAAATACACGTATAGACTCAACAAACCAAGATACATTATTTATTGAAAACAATGGAACGGAAACAGGCTTCATCGGGCAAATGTCGATTGTTGCAGACCTGCAACAAAATTTTTCAATAGATACCTCAACATTACAGAATTTTTGGCTTGCTCCTAAAGAGAGAAGTCCTATTTACATAAATTACAGTCCAAAAAATATAGGTGTCCACACAGCAAAATTGGAAATATCAAATAGTTCCGATGATATTCTAAGTACATATTTACGTGGAGAATCTTCAGGGGTGATATTCGAATCAGATGTAAAATTCATTGAGTTTGATTCCACAGATGTAGATGCTGAAAGTGACAGTTCATATTTTGTTATTATAAACCATGGGAATATACCGGGCACACCCGTAATTAAAGTAAGAATAGACACAGAAGGAAGCTTTGTTCAATTAACAAAATCGAAACTTATCGGACACAACGACACTGCCAAAATATATTACAAGTTTACACCACATAGTGCCGGTAGAAAAAATGCAGTAATCCAAATAAGCGGCAGTTCGAATAATAAAGAAGGCTATACAGTTCAATTATATGGTATCGGTCGAATTAGATCCACAAAAGCAGAACTTACTTTTAGAGATACCATTTCAGCAAGAATTGGAGAAAAGATTTCAATACCGTTGATTGTAAGAAATATTGATGGAAAGAAATTAGATTCTGTCCGTTCTGTTCAATGTGTTTTGCAATATAATTCAACAGTACTTGGAGTTGAATATCCGTTTAAGGATTCATTGGTTGTAAACGGTGATATTGCGTTATTATCATTACAAAGAACAGCAAGTAATCTTAAAAACGGCGATACAGTACTTGTATTAGAATTTACTGTAGGGTTAGGAAATTCTCCTGTTACCGACATAATAGTTGAGAAATTTGTGTGGAAAAATGAAAAAGATGCTACGATTGAAATTTCAACGTCATTACCGCATAGTAAGGTGAGGGTTACTGATATTGCTGAAATTAATGGTAGTCTTCGATTATACGACAAAGGGCATTTGGCGGAAATGACTCTTACAGTGAATACTCTGTTGCCAAATGCACCTCTTTCCATCAATATTGATGGCGGTTTACATTGTTCATCGCTTATCATTTATGATGAAAGAGGTAGGGTTGTAAGGGATATTTCATTCGTATTACAGTCAGATAAGATCGTATATGATTTCGACAGCTCACCTTTAAGTATGGGGATGTATTACTGTGTTCTTCTTGCCGGGAATAATCTTATAGTGAAAGACTTTGTTGTCCGGTAAGCCTTTAGTTACGTAGGTTATTTAACCCTCTTCGCTAAAAAAACAATCTTCTGCTTTTCATGTTGGGATAAAATTATAACCCCTCTTCCATCTCCTGCTGAAAACCTTAATTTCCTACGAACTTCATCAGGCAACTCGGGAAATCCTCTTTTTTTAATTTCCGTTTCTTTGTCCCAACCCAGTTCTGTAATTCGTTTTTGCAATAACTTATAGTTAAAAGGGAGACATTCTATGATTTCGAATGTTGATAGAAAGGGAGAGTCAGGTGGTTGCTTGTTTGAAATACCATATCCTATCCTGTGGTCGAATAAACCAATATTCGAATTTTGATAAAATTCGGCTAAATAACCGCATCGAATCAAGCAAGAGTTCGGCTCTACAAGAAATTGAGCATCATTTAATGAGATAAGAATATCAAATGGAGAGACCTTTTTGTGCATAGGTCGCCATATAGCATTTTTATCAACAAGTGAAACTGTTCCTTCACAAATACCGGTATTTTTCCATAGAATCTGCTCCCTGCATTCATTTTTATAACCTATCCATTCTCGAACCCAACCATCCGGTAACTGCTCTAATGTAAGTGCGGGAGAAATCTTTATTCCCATTATACCATTGTGGGAAATATTCATTATCCAATTCAAGTCCGGTTGATAATCCTTTGCCGAAAGGCTTTTTCGTTTACCTTCCGATGTACGGCGTGACGGGTCAGCCCATATTCCTTCAAATTTAGTTTTAGTAAGTAGTTGAGGAACAATATCTTCTGCTTTCCCTTCTAATAAAGTAATAGTGGTGTTTTCCTTAAGATGAAAGTTTCTTCCGGCAAGTGCAGCAATATCTTTATCTGATTCAATTGTTGTAACTGCTTTTTGAGTAGAAGCCAGTGCAAAAGTATCAATTCCTGATCCAGTGCAAAGCTCTAATACAGATTCACAATTTTCAAACTTTGAAGCATGGTTTGCTGCAATTATATCAGAAGTTGATTGCTCGAATGTTTGTTTGGTGAACAGCCAATCTGAATATTTCTCTGAAAATTTACCTGATTGACGAGCATGGATAGTTCCTTGAGCAATATCTATTGCTTCATAAATTATTTCGTAAGGGGTATCGGGGAACAGTTTTCGTAAACTATCAATAACAGAAGGTGTAAGAGGTGATTTGCCAATTTGGGTAATGGTTTGCTCTATAAGGGTTTCCGCTTGTTCGTATTGAAAAATCATTAGTTCTTTCCGTATTTCAAATAAAGTCTGTCTTTAATCCAAATAACCGATACTGCTGCAATTGGCAGCAATACTATTTTCATCATAGTTTGGTAACGGGGCAATGTAAAAAATATCATAGCAGTTACTGTACATGAACAAAGATACAAAACAAGTGAGAGAGGAATAGATGATCTTCTCAATCGTAATCGGTAAAATCCGATAGTACAACAAATGAATATTATAGCCCATGGGGTATAATACATCGGATGAAGCGAACGCTGATCGGAAGGATTTATACTCCAAAGTTGAATAGCTTTCACTATGGTCAGCCATGATTCTCGCAAAGGATTTGCTTGAATTGCGCGCCAGGCTTCCTGCTTAAAGAAACTATTCATTTCAATTTCTAATTTGGGAGTAAAAGGGAGTGTATTTATGCTGTCGTGCATCGCATCATCCATCCATACACCTAATCCATAAGGGTTATGTCCTCTGTAGAAGTTCTGTCCTGAGCTTGTAGTGAGTGGGGTGAATTCATCAAAAACATAATAATTTCGAATTGTCCATGGAACTATAACACATAGAATTCCTATTGATGCTGCAAAAGTAATTCGATATTGTTTTGAACTAAAAGCATATACAATCAGCATTCCGATAAAAATTACTGCCTCCGGTCTCATACTTACATAAACTGCGCAGCATACCGCCATAAGGATGAGAGATACATTTGAAAGTTGTTTCCGTTGGAGCAGCAAGCAAATTGTAAGAACACATACATGAATAAAAATAGTTGCAGAATAGGTGTTAGCAGCAACGATAAATTCTGGAGTGAGTGCATATAGCCATGCTGCAGCCAAACCTACCCTTGTGCTCAACCACTTCCCACTCCATTGAAACAAAAGCCAAACAACGAGTAATGAGCATAACCATCCTCCAATTCCAAGAATAAGAAATGAACGTAATGTTGCATTATATATTCCCCAAAAAGGATATAAATAGTATGTATATCCGGGCATCATATATGCTGATGGCTGAGGTTGTGCAGAAATACTGTATCTCGATATCAGAGAACCATTCTCCTTCGACCAATAAGAATATCCCTTGCCTTCATATAGATTATGAGAAATCTCGCCATATTCCCAATAATTCTCATTTATATGGTCAACTGAAACAAACCAATATAAACCCCTAAGCAAGAATGTAAAGGTACAAACAACTACCAGATGAATTCTATAATTACGGAAAATGGACATATATCAGTTGTTTGCTTTTTAATTGAGATGAATGTGAAATCAAATGTTTTTGGCAATACCCAACAATTCATTTACTGTCCTCCAATTGCGAGTGGTGGCTGTTACCTTCAATTTACTTTCAAAGAAAGTATTTGATAACTTGGTGTTACCATACCCTTTGGTGCAGAATAGGTACACAGCTTTATCTCCTAGCAAAAATTCTCCGGTACCATAATCGACAGTTCTTAATTTTTCAAACAAAACATCTGATGGTTGTTCTGATAGAAATGTTGTATGAAGAAATGCTATATCCTCGTTTCGGTCATTTACAAATGGATTATTATCTGCAATTGAATGTAAATATTCTTTAGTGAGAACGAGTACTTTTACGTCAAACCCGAACTTGTCTGCAATTACTGAATGAATCATTGATTCCAACGAAGCACAGTTTGATTCATCTTTCTGAAACACTATATTTCCACTTTGGATATAGGTCGTTACTTTGTTTAATCCTAATGTCTCCAAAGCAGACCGAAGAGCATCCATTTTAATGAGCTTTTGACCACTTACATTTATTCCTCTAAGGACAGTGATATATGTTTGCATTTCAATATATTATTATTAATTATTAATCATATAAGCTAATGAGGTAAACTGATTCACATCTTTCTTGGCAATTGCGTTGATATCCTTTACCTCCAAGATAGATTTGTGATAACCCTTTTCAGCACAGTTTATCATTGCAATCCCAACATCTTTGAGTGTTGATACGGCATTCGGGGCTATTATTCTCAAGATGGGATAGACAAATGATGACCCAATATATAAACGTAATGAATTTTTAAGACCTTCCGTTGGCTTCATATATCCGGGACGGAATGCAAAGACACTTTTGAATGGTAATGTAAATAAATAATTCTCTGTTCTGCCTTTCACTCTTGCCCACATACTTTTTCCTTTTTCGGAGCTGTCGGTATTTGCACCAGAAACATAACAGAATGTCATATCCGGGTTCAATTCAGATAGTGTTTTCGCAAAGTGAATAGTTAAATCAAACGTTAATCTTGTGTATTCTTCTTCATTAAGTCCAATTGAGGTTACTCCTAAACAAAAGAAACAGGCGTTATTGGGTTTTAAACTTTCTTTTATGGATGAAATATCCATAAAATCTGGAATAAGAATTTCCTTGAGCTTGGGATGAATAACCCCACTAGTTCTGCGATTGACAACAAGAACCGACTCAACCCTTGAATCAAACAAACACTCATGGAGAACACCTTCGCCAACCATTCCGGTAGTTCCGGTAATAATGACTCGTAATTTCATTGAAAAGTCCTTATAAGAGGGATTATTATTTTAATGAAGATCTGCTCGAAAAATATGCAACGGATGTATAAACCACAATAATAATAAAAAAGTTAGATGCAAAACTCATTAAAGTATCACTTACTGAATGAGAATGACTGTCTATATCAACAAACAAATAGATTCCGAGTATCGGAACACAACCCAGAATCAACCATCCTATAATTGATGAAGGAATGAAGAGTATCCCAACTTGTTTGAACCAAGGAAATTTCATTTGGTATGATTATAATGTAAAAGAATAATTGTTTACTCACTTCTTTTGATAGTGAATATGGAGGCTTTTTCAAAATTATGGAATATTCGGGAGATTGATACCGAACTAATTTAGGAATAAGTTCGGTATCAATTTGGTCTTTAGGCTGTTTATCCGTAGTTTCGTTAGTTTTTTTGAATAGCTGATATATCAATAAAGAGTTTATTCACAGGCATTGACAGTCCGTTTACTTTCTTTATCCTAATGATTCGTTCACTTCTTGCAGCAGTATTTTTTTTCATCTGTAGTATCATTTCGCCTGTAAAATCTTTGTCGGCAGACAAGTGTTCCGATAGATTATTACTTGATGGTGCAGATTCGGTTATGGTTTATGGGATGGATACCACAAATCATTGGTGGGCGATTACCAAACCCTTTACAGGAAAATACCGCCTCTTTGTTGATGGAAAACAAACCGCTAATGTATATGAACAATTCAGACCTCCTGTATTTTCACCCGACGGTGAGCATTGGGCAGCTTATGGATATAGAACTACAGGTTGGGAAGTAATAACCGACGATACGGTTATCTATACAAATGCAAGTAGTGTTGGTGATATTGTGTTCGGACAATCGTCTGCAATGGCATATTCTTTCTTCGACGGCGATATTGAAACCATAGTTTTGGGGAACAAGCGGTATTTTGCTCAAGACAGACGAAGTAAAATTTATATTAGCAACGACGGTTCTGTTGTCAGTTATGTATGCTCACGTCTTGGTGTAGAATTTCTAAGGACTAACGGGCAAGACGAAACTCAATTCGATGAAATCAAGCTTGCAGGGATTTGGAATGACAACCAACCTTTTTATACCGGAAAACAAGGGGTATTATGGAAGATTTATAAAGGTAGCGATGAAATGTCGAGTGGATATGAATCAATAACAGAAATGGTGCTTAATCCTCAAGGAACAAACGGGGCTGCAATTTGTAATGGTCAGCAAAGCGCACAAGTTTTCTTATATTCAGATGAATATTATGAACCTCTTGAAAGTAAACGGTACGACCGAGTAGAACAGCTTGTGCTTCATCCTACATTACCGATGGTAGGTTTTAAAGGAGTTGTGAATAATGTGGCGAATATTGTTCTCAATCGAACAGAGTATGATGCAGGGAAAGAAGCAGGTGCTCCCTTTTTTACGTATGATGGTTCAGAATTTATCTATTTCGGATTTGACGTTGATTTCTTTATTTCTGTGAATGGTAAAAAGTATGTACAGGAGTCCAATCTTTCTCTCAGTCAGCTATTTGCCGTCATGCCCGGTAATAAAACATTTGCTTACAGTACAAACTCAGCAATGGTTGTACACGAGATGGAGAAAAACTTCAGCTATTCGGGAAGGATGTTCGACCAAGCAATTGCACCAAGATATAACCGGCGTACTGAACGATATGAGACTCTTGCATTGATTGGAACGAGATTGATTATGTTGGCGTGTAAGATGAAGTAATTGAATTGAAGTTTTATTAAAATCATTTAAATCATTTTTTATCTTTTTACCTTTTGATTTCAAACAATCATGAAAAAGAACATTTATATATTCAGTGGACTAGGGGCTGATGGGAGGATGTTTCAAAAACTTGATTTTTCAGGATATACTGCAATTCATATACTTTGGCAAACTCCACTCTCCTATGAGACCATTGAACAGTATACTTCAAGACTTTTAGATCAAGTATTAACTAATAAACCGATACTTATCGGACTGTCATTTGGTGGGATGATAGCAATTGAAGCAGCTAAACAGATTAACACTGAGAAAGTAATTCTGATTTCATCAGCCAAGACAAAAAACGAAATTCCTTTTTATTATCGTATATTCGGTAAACTAATCCTTCATAAGATTTTACCATCAAGATTAATGAGACACTCCAATTTTATTATACATTGGTTTTTTGGAATATCTGCTTCTGTTGACAAAGCATTGTTAAGAAAAATACTTGAAGATTCAGATCCAATATTTATGAAGTGGGCAATTGATAAGATTTTAAGATGGGAAAATTCAATAGAACCTAATCATTGTGAGCATATTCATGGAACCTCAGACAGGATAATTCCATATCGTAATGTTACTTGTAATCATAAAATTATAGGAGGTGGGCATTTTATGACTGTCAATAAATCAGAAGACATAAAATCAAAAATAAGAGACTTATTATAACCAAATAAGAAATTTACATATATACATTACTATGCAAAAGTCCTTGAAAATACTCAAAATCTATGTGAGAAGTGCTACTTCTACACTTCTTTCCGTATTTTTGCTGGATACTTAGTACAGAATAGTTGTTTCGGCTATATTTGGGCAAAATAGATGTTCTCCATTCGAATTTTAATACAGAATATTTGCATTGCAAGTTGTGCAATAATTGCCGTTTGCTCAGTTATTTCCTGTGGTTCAAATTCTGTACCTCCTAAACGTATTATTACCCCAAGTTTCCCTCTCTCAAAATATTCACCCAAAACCGAGGATAGTACTTCTTCAGCAAAAAAAGCAAAGGATTATGTTATACGTGGTTCATCACTGCAAATGCGTGAGCAGTACGCGGAAGCAATCCTTGAATTCCAAATGGCACTTCGGTATGATTCTTCAGCAGTTATATATTATACGATAGCCAAAAATTATGCTTCACTTTCCAAATACGACATGGCATCAGAGTATGCACGTATTGCAGTGGAAAAGGACTCTGATTTTGTATCTGCATTAGTGCTGCTTGCTGATATTTACCTCAATTCTGACCATATTGACGATGCAATTACTCTCTATGAAAAAATAGTTCTTCTTGTGCCTGAAAGTAATGAATATAAATTCGCACTTGCTCAAAGTTTGGAAATCCGTAACCCCGATCGAGCAGCACAGCTGTATAATGAACTGCTTATCAACGAAGATGATGAAGCCACTCTTTATACTCTTTCACAACTTTACAAGAGAAACAAAGAATATGATAAATATCTCCATATTCTCGAGCGGCTTTACACGGTTAATTCAGACCCAAGGGTTGGGTACATGCTTATGAATGGGTATTTACGGCAAATGAAGTTTGATAATGCAATTGAGTTTTCGGAAAAATTAGAGCAGGTGCTGCCTTCGGAAGATACAGAGGAATATTTTCAAGCTATAAGCAGTACTTTACTCGATAATACGGATTCTATACTTTTTACAGTCACTTCATTGCCAAGTTATTTGGAAAAATTGAATAACCGTCACAGTTTCGATTGGCGATACTATTATGGTAATGGAATTCTTGCTTCGCGTATAGGAAATTCAGCCCTTGCTTCAACGTTTTTTAACAAAGCTTTAGAACGTGATACGACAATAGAATTACCACTCAGACTCGCGGCATACTATTTGCAGGGAAGAAATTATGATATGACTGTAACGCTATTAAAAGGTATTGAAAAGAACTTTCCTTTTGATGCAAGAATTCCATTGTATATCGGGATTGCTTATTCAGGGAGTAATGACTACGGCGGTGCTCTTCCATATTTGCAGCGAGCAATTACATTAGAC
>JACPWH010000146.1 GCA_016197185.1 Ignavibacteriota bacterium | reverse complement strand
GTGATGAAGCCAATGCTGAGAGATGCCCTATTTTCCCCGGCGTATTGGAAAAAATACGCTGGAGTTTTCCTGATCCATCCAAACTTGGTGGAACCAAAGAAGAAAAACTACAACAGATAAGAATTATTCGTGATGCCATCAAAGAGAAAGTTGAAGACTGGTGCTTGATATCTTGTAAACAGTGACCATAAAATGATCGACTTTAATATAATTCTTCTTATTGTTTCAGCTTTAGCCGGTGGGATCGCCTGTATATCGGGATTCGGAATAGGAAGCTTGTTGACTCCTCTTTTGGCCTTGAAAACTGGTACGGGCATCGCCGTTGCTGGAGTTTCTATTGCCCATTTTTTAGGAACAGCCCTGCGGTTTTGGAAGTGGAGAGGTTATGTTAATAAAAAGATTTTATATAGTTTTGGTCTGACCAGTGCCATGGGCGGTCTTATTGGAGCAATTTTTCACAATATTTTTCAGAATGTTGCTCTGACTATTATTTTTGGGTGTTTATTAGTTTTTGCTGGAATTACAGGATTAACGGGGATGTCAGAGAAATGGAAGTTTAGCGGCCCTGTCGCTTGGATTGCAGGAGCATTGTCCGGAATATTCGGTGAAGAATCGTTTCGGGTATTATTTTGCTTATTGGGATTTTCGTCCTCGTTCATAAATAAATGAATAAATACTTCAGCGAATACTTAGGAACATTTTTTTTGGTTTTTGCCGGAACAGGAGCCATCGTTATTAACGATGTCAGTGGCGGAGCCATTACTCATTTAGGCATTGCCCTTACCTTTGGCTTGATTGTTATGGTAATGATTTATGCCTTGGGGGATATTTCTGGAGCGCATTTTAATCCTGCAGTATCTGTCGGTTTTTGGATAGCAAAACGACTGCCATCAAAGGAATTGTTCTTCTTCATTTTGAGCCAAATTGCAGGCGCATTGACCGCGAGTATTTTTCTAAAAATTGTCTTTCCACAGCATGAAACCGTCGGAACAACCCTTCCTCAACATATTTCGGCAGGCAGCGATTTTATTCTTGAAATGATTCTAACTTTTCTTTTGATGTTTGTTATCATTCATGTTTCTGAAGGATCAAAAGAAAAAGGTTTGATGGCTGGAATTGCCATTGGTGGGACGGTGGGGCTAGAAGCCATTTTCGCTGGGCCAGTTACCGGTGCGTCCATGAATCCCGCAAGATCTTTTGCTCCAGCTATAATCTCAGGACATTTGGAGTGTTTGTGGGTTTATTTAACGGCACCATTTTTAGGTGCAGCTTTGGCAATATTTAGCTGTTGTTTTCTAAAGCAGGGAGCCTGTTGCCGTCTGAAATCATAAATCTTTCAGTAGCAAAAAATCTAAAATAGCCTATAAGTTGACAGTATTGTAATTTTTTGCTATTGTCGATCATCAGGTTTGCCAAATATGATGAAGAAAAATAAATTATTATTCGCGTTTCTGCTTTTAGCCGCATTTAGCTTTGTCTTTTTCTCTACAGGCGGAGAATTTCTTCATAGTAAGATCCACCATCACCAAAGC
>JACPWH010000145.1 GCA_016197185.1 Ignavibacteriota bacterium | reverse complement strand
ATTATTATATTCTCTCTTTTGGCTGATAAGAGATGCTACCTGATCAGCTTGACCAAAACCAACCTCAAAAAAAAGAACTCCATTACAACTCAGTAATTCCGCAGCCTTTTCAATAATGACACGAAAAGAGTCAAGCCCATCTTCTCCTTTGCTAAAAAGCGCTATATGTGGCTCGTGATCCCTGACGTCAGCCATTAATGAGCCCATATGATTTTGCGCAATGTAGGGTGGATTTGAAAGGATAACATCAAAGCCCTTCATTTTCCTTTCGATACTCTGGAATGGCTCAAGAAAATCTCCTCGAATCAAATTTATTCTTTTGCTATAGAGCCTCTTGCAAAAGTATTAATTTAATCGGATTTCTTTTATAAAGAGTGGCTGTTTTTTAGATAGAATTACCATATAAAATCTATCGAGGAAAACACACTAATGAATATTCGAAAAAAGATATCATGGCTTATGTCGGCAATACAAGAGGAATTATTTCCTCCTTTTCAAAAAAGTCTTGATGAACCGTTGTCAGACAAACAAAAGAAACTAATATCAATTCTTGAGGTAATCGAGATAGAAAAATATGTTCAATCCTCTTCCTATCAATGGATGGGAAGGAAGATCAAGGATAGGTGTGCAATTGCCAGAGCCTTCGTAGCAAAGGCTGTATACGACATGCCCACAACAAGGTCATTGATTGAAGGCCTGCATGACAGAGCTAATCTTCGAAGGATATGTGGTTTTGGTAAGCAGGCATATAAAACAGTTTATGATGTGGTAGAGAAGGATGGCCAGCTTGAGCGGGTCGCAATGAAAAAAAGTACGCTTCCATCAGAGTCAACATTTTCTAGGGCATTTAGTGAGTTTTCTGAAAGTGAACTTGGAGATAAGGTTCATGAGGCGTTAGTTGGTGAATATTTATCTGAGGAACTTGTCGGTCACATATCGAGGGATGCTACTGCGATAGAGGGAAATGAAAAAGCAGTTGTGAAGGGCAAGGAGAAATCTATACCCAAGAAACAGAAGAGAGGCAGACCTAAAAATGGTGAACATAGGGAACCCAAAGAAGAAAGACGTTTGTCCATACAGGTTGAACAGAGGCCTGCTGAGGCATTGAAAAAGTTACCTATTGTCTGCGATGTTGGGTGCAAGACAAACGCAAAAGGCTACAAGGAGACATGGAAAGGCTATAAACTTCATATAGACACGGCTGATTGTGGGCTGCCAGTTACATCTGTTTTAACATCGGCCTCATTGCATGATAGTCAGGTTGCGATTCCTATGATAAAGCTGACATCAGCAAAAATAATTTATCTGTATGATCTTATGGATGCAGCATATGATTCAAAAGAGATCAATGATGTAAGTCGTTTATTCAATCATGTGCCAATAATTGACTCAAATCGTAGGCGTGGAGATGCTATCCCAATGGCACCTGCTGAGGCTGTGCGATATAACGAGAGGTCAGCTGCAGAAAGAACGAACGGAAGATTAAAAGAAGAGTTTGGTGGAAGAACAGTAATGGTAAAGGGTTATAAAAAAGTAAAAATGCATCTTATGTTTGGAGTGATAGCACTTTTTGGTGACCAATTACTAAAGCTAGTATTGTAGCTTTAAATGTAAATAAACGCTGACTTCAATAACAAGAGGAGATCTCTGTCTAAATATAGCTTAAAACCATAAAAACAAATGGATATGTGGAAACTTAGCTTTTAATTTTTTAAAAAAGCCCCTAAAAATGTGTAGGGGAAACGTAATTTGAAATTTCAAAATACATTTGCAAGAGGCTCTATAGCCAGAACTTATAATATTTTTTTTTGCAACTTCCAGGGCCTTACACGAAATATCGATAGAAAATATTTGTACCCGATTATCCGTTTCTGAAGCCAGACTAACCGACAAATTTCCTGATCCGGTTCCAACGTCAAGAATCTTGATTATCTCATTTACCTGAAAATTTTTATCCCTAATATGAGTTAAAACACTCTGCACAAGAATTTCTGTGTCCGGGCGTGGAATAAGAGTATCTTTTGTCACCATGAAAGGAATTGACCAAAACTCTTTTTCGCCTGTTATATAGGCTACAGGTTCTCTCTTTACTCTCCTTAGAATGTAATTTGAAAAAAGCTCACATTTTATCTTTTCGATTTTTTCTTTTGGGTATAAAAAAAGATAGGAACGATCTTTTCCAAGAACACT
>JACPWH010000144.1 GCA_016197185.1 Ignavibacteriota bacterium | reverse complement strand
AGATCACCGCTTTCTAAATTCCACATCTTGACTGTCTTGTCCTTAGATGCACTTAGTAGCAAACCATGCTGATCATTATTCATTTCCTTCAACGATTTTACGCAGTCTTTATGACCTTCGAGTGTTTTTAATAGTTGGCCATTTTGTGGGTTCCATATTTTGATTTTATTGTCATAAGATCCACTTGCTAGGGTGCCATTTTTCAAAACTTTTAAGCTCAAAACTCCACGAGTGTGTCCTTTTAAAATTCTCTGGATATCGCATGTTTCACTATTCCATATAGAAATATTCCCATTACTTTCGCCACTAACCAATGTGACGTTATCTGGAAGAGTTGCTAAGCACCAAACAATCAATTATAGACTGAGCAGTTTGCATACACCTTAATACAGAGCTGGTTTCAATACAGTGGATAGGAAAAGAAGCTAGCTGTCTTCCCAGGCGGTTTGCTAATTGCTTGCCTTCGCTTGTAATAGCAACATCATTTCCCAAAGACCCTGCTTGAAACGGCAGACGGTGTGCGTGGCGCATAATAATAACTGCCTGTTTATTTTCAGCTAAGGCCTTTTGCACTTCCTGCTTCATCAGTTGCTTGCCTTTCTTGCAACGAGAACTGAGGTTACTTCATTCATTGGACGAATATCTGTTAAGACGAAGCCAGCTTCACGAAGAATATGACGAAATTGATCAATATTTCTTTCCTTACCAGCTGTCATTACTAGCATGTTTAAATCGAGCAGACTACCCCGACCAGTTGTTTCATCTAAAATATTTTCAACGATATAAACGGCGCTAAATTTTTTAGCACTAAGGGCAGAACCTACTTTTTTTAAGATTTTTACTGCTTCTTCATCAGACCAATCATGCAAAATTCTTGCTAGTAGTGCTCCATCGACGCTAAATGATGGCCAATTCTCAAAAAAATTACAACCGAGCAACTCTAGCCGCCCTTCGATAGATCTTGGGATCTTTACTTGCTCTAAGACTTCGGGTAGGTCAAATAAAATTCCTTTTAGCTTCTTATGGGTTTCCAAAATCTTTAACAAAAGAGAGCCAGTAGAACCTCCTAAATCTAGCAAGGCACGATGCTGATCAAAGTCGATAATAGAAGTGAGTTTTTCATAGTCCTTACTTGAGTAGATTTTCAGTACCTCATGGTACTGCGTATGTTTATCGGGATGCTCAGCTAACCAATCAAACCAAGCCCTTCCATACTTATTTTTGAAAGCACTGGATTGCGTTTGAAGAGAATATATTAAGTTCCGCCAACTTTCTTGGTGCTCCCCTGCCCATAGCTCTGTAGCTTGGGCTAGAGAATAAGGATGTTTAAACTGGAGAAGTCTTCCTTTCTCTGTAACCAAAAAAGCACCCTTTCCTTCTTTTTTAATTAGACCTAGCTCTTGAAGCGCTCTCGTTAACCTTTTCGTAGATTCTAAAGGTAACATCAAACTGCTTGAAAGGGAGGTAAGAGTAGTTGGGAGGAGATCAAATATTCTCATCGATGAGTACTAACCTTCCATCACTTATTGTTTCAGCCCTAGCAAAACCATTATAAAAAGGTTCAACATCGGCAAAACGGTATACATAAGCCTGCTTTCCATCAAGAGATATATGGAACCATCCTTTTCTGTCCTTTGCTCTAGCAAACCCTTTATGAAAAACATCTAAATCGACAAACCACTTCTTATGGAGATAGCTTCCATCAGATAAGATGTGTGTATGCAGTCCCTCATCGTTTTGTACGACTGCATAACCGTCGCGAAAATCTCCAGCATAACGAAACGATTGAGGGTAAGCTCTTTCTCCTTTATCATTAATATGAAAATAACTGCCTTTTTGATCACGGACAACACAAAGATGTTCTTGAAAGTTACCGCACCATGTATATCTTTCTTTGTACAACTTTTTACCATTAGGAAGGATATGGAAATAGCCATTGTTAGAGCAAACAGCAGCTCTTTCATTATAAAATCCAAAGGTCTTATTGTAGCGGTGGGAATAGATAGGGTTGCCTAGAGCATCAATATGAAAAGAGCCTTCTTGGCTCTTTACAGGCGCTAATCCAGGCTGGTGAAATTTCATTACGTGTAAAAAGCGACTTTTATAAGCAGGCTGCTTTCCAATAAGATGATGTGTTTGATCAGGAGAAACTTTAAACTGTTGCCAATTGTTCTTCGGTTTTTTCAACAAGAAAATCCTCTTTTTTCTTTCTCATATTACAACCCTTACATACAGAATGGATTAAGTAATTTCTTCTAAGGTCTTGATAAGCTTTGCCTTTCCAGATTTCTTCAAGGGAAGTCTCATTAAGGTTTCCAAAATCTCCTAGCTTTTTACGATCCTGATCTGGAGCGCAGCAAGGGCCAAATCTTCCTTCTGCAGAAACCCATGCTTCCTGGCCTAGGAAAGGGCAGATGCCATTAGGTACAAGCTCGTGGGTTGCTGTTTCTTCCAGAAAATAAATATTTTCAAGAAGAACTTTGTTTCCATTTGGCAGGCGCTCTTTTTCCACAACCTCTAAGGTCTTTTTGACAACTTCATTCCATCTCTGCATCGCTTCCTTATTTCGCCTCAGAGTCTGGTTTTCCATTTCCCTGGTAAAAACCCAAAGATGATGTCCTTTAACTCGATCGACCCCCAAAGAAGCAGCTAATCGAACCACGTCTGGAACTTCCTCTAGACCAATTTCCATAAATGTTAATTGAAATGTTATACGGCAGTAATTTCCTCCACTTCTTGCAATTTCATCGCGAACCTGAATAAAATCTTTAACGTTTTGTACTCTTTTTTCAAAATTAGAGCCAATCATAATTAGCTCAGAAGTTTTCTTCGTCGCTCCATTCCAAGAAATTTTCACGTCTGAGCCAATAGGGACAATTTTTTTTGCCCATTCGATTGCACCATACCTTGGAAAAGTTCCATTAGTAGTTAAATTTAACCGTACCCCATACTCTTTACAAAGGTTAATAATTTCTTCGAACTGCCGATAAAGTAGAGGTTCACCCATCGTTGAAGGAATGATCTCTTTTAAAGGTGTCCCTATTGACTCCTCAAGGATTTTTCGAATGAGATTAATATCCATACGACGTTTAGGTAAACCCGATGCTTTTCGATCTTTTTGGCAAGTACTGTATACTGAGTGTTCTTCACACATAATGCAACGGAGATTGCAATCATCTGGGTTAGTATCAAACGTGATGCGCCACGGCCCCGACTTTTGATGCATACCTTTCTCTCCTTTTTTGAATAGCGTACAGGTATAAAGATTCTAACTGTTTAACGTGTTGACTAATATCTGGAATATGTCCATCTTCAGATTGAATGTATCCCCTTTGAGCTAATTGAATAGAAAGCTCTGGACTTGCTATAAACCGGCTCATTTGCTCAGTAAGACTGTCAACATTTCTATGTTCAAAAAGAAGACCATTCACTTCATGATGTATGTATTCCTTCATTCCACCATAATTTGCTGTAATTACTGGCACTTTTGCTTCTAAAGCCTCATGGATAACTAATGGAGAGTTTTCGCCCCAAATAGAAGGGACAACAATGGCATCAACATGGTTAAACACCTCCTCTATAATACGCTCGTTTTGATATCCTTCCATCCAGTGAATGCGCTCTTTTATTTGGGCTCTAAAATGGCTTACATAATTTTTTAGCGAATTTGTAAAAGGCTGGAAAGAATCTCCCCAAATCTTTAAGGAGATATTTCCTTCTAATTTTTCAAAAGCTTGTAGTAAGTGCAAAATGCCCTTAGCCTGTTTATGTGTTCCGATGTATCCAAAAACAAATTCATCTGTAATCTGGCGTTTGCGCCCTTTAAGTCGCTCTCGATTAAATCCATAATCTAAATAACATATTTGTGAAGGATCCAAAAGAAAATCATTAATAAAGCGTTCCATAAGATAATAGGAAGGGGCAATAAAGAGGTCAACGTAAGAGCTTATTTCTTTAGCGTGTATCATCCGTTTTTCTACCCAACTTGTCCAATAACTAAGATCTTTTTCGTCTTCTTGGCTAGAGAAATAACGGGAGTAGCATTTACGCGCACATTTTTCATTTTGCTGCGAATCACAAACAGGATAAAGGTTTTCTTCTTTTGCATTAGTGTCTTGAAGAAACTGTCCACGGGGGCACATCAGCCAAAAATCATGTAGGGTAAATATGATAGGAACATTTAGCTTATGAGCCTCTTCCACTAAGGAAGTTGATAGATGGCTTAAATGTCCAATGTGAATAAGGTCAGGTTTATAATCTGTTAACAGCTTTGCAAATACTGTATCCACTGCCGAGTGTCGATATCCGTCCCTACCATGAGGCGCATTAATAAGGCAAAGCTTCACCCTTGGGCAGGCACTATCTTCTTCCCATTGAACAGTATATTCTTTTTTATATGCATCTGCGTAACGTGAAAATACTATAACTTCATGCCCCTGGTTTATAAGGCCATGGCATAAGTTTTGAGAATAGACTTCTGAACCAGCGTTGTACCTTTCAGGATAACCATGAATGACTTTTAGAATGGGGCAATGAAGAAAAAACTGCATTGGTACTTCCAAAATTTCGTACCAGTTTAATTATTTTTACTTTATGCGGGTATTGTGTTTGAAATTTTACCATT
>JACPWH010000143.1 GCA_016197185.1 Ignavibacteriota bacterium | reverse complement strand
CGGGAGTGGTTGAGCCATACCGTGACCTTGCAGACAAACGTCTGGATGCCGTAGTGTTAGATTTGCCGATTGCCATTTACTATGCTCGCCCTAATCCTCAACTCAAATTTGTAGGAGACCCGACAGGAGAAGGGTTCTACGGAATCGGCATTCGCAAACAAGACACAGAACTTCTCGAAAAGCTGAATCAGATTATTACCGATATGGTTGCTACAGGAGCAACAGAGAGAATTGCAAAGAAATGGAATATTTGGACAAAAGCACAATCGAGGATTGAGGAATATAAAGCAAATAGTGTTTTTGGTTCAAAAAAGAAATCCACGTGGCAGCAATTAGGTACATATCTTCCTTTACTTTTTCAAGGAGCTTGGGTAACTGTAAAGCTATCGGTTGTAGCAATGATGCTTGCTGTTGCCTTAGGACTGTTTGTAGCAATTATAAAGCTATATTCACCGGCACCGATTCGATTTCTTGCCGGTGCTTATATCGAGGTTATTCGCGGGACTCCACTCCTTATCCAATTGTATTTGATATATTACGGTTTGCCAAATATAGGTATCCAACTGGATGCTTTTACAGCGGCTGTTGCAGGGCTTGCCCTCAACTATTCTGCCTATGAAGCTGAAAACTACAGGGCAGGGATTCAATCCATTCCGGTAGGTCAGATGGAAGCTGCTCTTGCCCTCGGCATGACGCGAATAATGGCTTTGCGTAAGATTATTATTCCACAGGCATTCAAGATTGTCCTCCCGCCCGTAAGCAACGATTTTATAGCACTCTTCAAAGATTCTTCTCTTGTGTCGGTCATCACAATGGTTGAGCTTACGAAAGTATATGGTTATCTATCTGCCACGAGTTTCGATTATATCGGTTTAGGGCTCCTCACAGCAGCAATATACTTTATGATGAGTTATCCTGCATCGTTGTTTGCGAGAAGTTTGGAGAAGAAGATGTCGTATGGGAAATAAGCTCATTTTTAAAGTCTTGTAAGAGCGACCTGTTTGTAGCAACCAATTCATTACCGATCTGAAATCTCCATCAGAGCGACCTCTATATCGAATCCTTGACCGACAGGTGGCTCTGATGGAGATTTACGTTCTTCATATTTTTTTAAAACTAAAGTCGTAATGGGCTTATAACGGTATTAATCAATAAGGGAATTAAAGTAACAATGAGCAATCCAAAAGAAAACCCCAAATTAACTGAAACAACACCCGAACAAATGATAGCCAAAGGCTTAATAAGCATTGCAGACAATGTAACCTTCAAATACTCCCACCTTGTGGCAAACATCTTTGGACATAACTACCAAGGGAATCAAAAAGGTGAGATAAAGCACCCTATGGAAGCAGGTAAAAGTATTTGGTTTCCGAAGTTCTACACAAATGCAAAGATGAACAACCAAATCTCGGAAGATGGAACTGAAATTCTTGAAATTGACAGTGTGCCGGAAAAACGGCACCCATATTTCGACAAGGTAATGAAGCAAGGACTATTTACGCGGTTAGTTTTTCCTCAATTCAAAGACCCGTCAGGTGGTAATCATTATCGCTTTATGGGTGAATTCAAATTAGATGTAGAAGCGTCAAGCGTTGAAAAAGGATTAATATGGAGAAGAATCTCTACATCCGCCAAGACTTACCCGCCACAAAAATAGAAAAAAAAAGACCTTGGAGGTTTCCGAAAACCTCCAAGGTCTTAAACGCCAATTACGTTTAGTGTTTATTACACTACCGCCATTTTTCGATGCTCAACAGTCTTACATTCATCCGAACAAGAATGAAGATGAGTCTCCTCACACTCAGGACAGCAAAAGTACTGCTTGTTACAATACATATTCGCGCAATTGATATATCTGTCTGATTTCGTTCCACAGTGAAGACATTCCGATACGATCACATCCTCTTCAGTATGATTAATCGGAACAGAAATACGCTCGTCAAATACATAACATTTCCCGTCGAACAACCTGCCTTTTATCTTTTCATCCTTACCATAAGTAACTATTCCGCCATGCAATTGGTACACATCCTTGAATCCTTCTTTCAGAAGCAAGCCTGTAAACTTTTCGCACCGGATACCTCCGGTACAATAGGTGAGTACTTTCCTCTCCTTAAATTCACCTAAATTTGCCCTTACCCATTCCGGGAACTCCTTAAACGAGCTGAGAGGGGGACGAATTGCATTTCTGAAATGCCCTAAATCGTATTCATAATCAGTGCGAGCATCAACGATAACCACATCCTCCTCGACCATAGCTTTGTAAAATTCTACAGGTTCAAGATAGTTTCCGGTTATTTCATTTGGGTTAAGCTCATAATTCAATCGAAATGTTACAAGTTCAGCTTTCGGACGAACGAAAATCTTGCTGAATGCGTGTTTTTCTGCCATGTCAACCTTAAATACAATATCTGCGAACCGTTTATCCGAACACAAATGCTTCATGTAAGCATCCGTTTGCTCGATTGTACCTGATAATGTACCGTTGATTCCTTCGGTAGCTATTAATATCCTACCTTTAACACCTAAACTTTTACAATAGTCCAAATGCTCTTTGGCAAAGAGTTCAGGGTTGTCAATTGTAACATATTTGTAATAAAGTAAGATTCGATATGGGAATTCTGAAGTATTCATGGGTCACTCTGCAAGTAGCTTTACAATAAAATTAAGATTTAATAATTTAATTTTGGGTAATCCCAGCGGGATTATATGTTTATAGCCAATATATCCGGCAATAACGTTCGACCCTGCAGGGTCGTATGTTTCGGATAGTAAGGTTTCTATAAACGTTTGAATCCTACGGATTCTTTTATAAAATTGCAATAAAGGATTCACAAAAGAACACAAAGTTCATTTCTCTACACTATTGATTTTCATCCGGTTGTACTTCAATCAATCTAAGTTTGACTGATTCCACACTTCGTTTGGAACGTTGGATAATTGTACATTCATAGCCGTCAGTGAGTATAACTTCGTTTGCCTCAGGGATACGTCCTGCCGCCTGATTAATCCATCCGCCGATTGTCTCATATTCCCCATCTTCCGGCAATGGCTCAGGAAGGTATTCATTTACATCGGCAATTGGTGCACTTGCACGGACGAACCATTCTTCACCTCTCTTCTCTACAATGGAAATTTCATCATCATATTCATCTTGAATTTCCCCTACCAATTCCTCCATTATATCCTCGAAGGTAACAATCCCACCTGTACCGCCGAATTCATCAAGGACGATAGCCATGTGTGCTCTTCGCGTTTGCATATCACGCATCAACTTGCTTATCTTCTCAGTTTCCTGTACAAAAAATGCTGGACGAAGAATATCCTGGAGAAGAATCAAATCGCGATGGCTCATCATTGTCACTAAATCTTTTGCATACACCACACCGATAATTGTATCTATTGTATCACGATACACAGGCATACGCGAGTATCCTTCCTCCATCACCTTTTCAATAATACTGTTACCGGGCATAGAGATTTCCAAACCTACAATCTTACGTCGCGGCACCATTATTTGGTTAGCAGTTGTTTCTCGAAATTCAAATACATTTTCGAGGAGTTCATGCTCGTCGGATTCGAGTACGCCTACTTTTGAGCTTTCTTCCAAAAGATAACGAAGTTCATCTGCACTGTGAAGCTCACCTTCGCGGCTAATTTTCAATCCCACAAGGTGCAGAAGCGCGGTTGACAAACGATTCAAACTCCAAATAAACGGTTTGAATACAATATAAAACCCTCTTAGTGGCAATGCAATCACAAGGGCAATCGTTTCAGAATATTGGATTGCTATAGATTTGGGAGCAAGTTCACCTAAAATAATATGAAATGCCGAAATAAGGATAAATGCTATGGTAAATGCAATTTGATGAATAAGTATAATTGGTATTTGAATACCAACCGACGACATTCCTGCTGCAATTATTTCTGCGACAACCGGCTCACCTACCCACCCCAATCCTAAACTCGCAAGTGTAATCCCAACCTGGGTTGCCGACAAGTAAGAATCAAGATGTTCGATAATATGTTTTGCAGTAACTGCAAAACGATTACCTGTTCGCACAAGCATCTCAATCTGAGACATACGCACTTTTACGATGGCAAATTCCGCAGCTACGAAAAAACCATTCAAAAGAACAAGGAACAAAGTAAAAAGTAAATCTAATATCATGCAATCAGTCTTGTGTGGGACATATTATCACCGCTCTATTGTTGCAGAATCAACTTAGAAGTTCGATAGTGAAATCTTCTGTCGAGATGGAAGCCAAAATATTGTGCAAAAAAATCATGAATATGTGATTTTTGTAGCTCCGTAAGTTCGTAATTGAGTGTTTCGGCTATTGGGCATTCTGAAAGACGTTGTAATATATGTAATGTTTGTGGCTCGAACCGAAAACCTTCGCGATACTGTCCGATTTCTGGACTCATCACGCTTCCATCTGTGATTGAGAATATAAACTCACCCTTTTCCAAAGGAACGACCCGCTCACCTGTTTCAAAACAAATCAGGAAATTCGGTGCAAACCCCATTATTTCCGCCAAGCGAATTTGGAATGCAACAAGTAAAGCATATTCATTACCGGAAGCAGAATTAAGCAATTCCAATGTTGATGCAAGAAGACGAAATATCGGTGCATTCACTTCTTCGAGCTCTTGAGTAACAGAAACTAATTCTGCTATTGCCAAACCAATCGTTAACCGGTCGTAATCTTCTGCAAGACGGCGCAATGGAACCGTAGTTTCTGCTTTGGAGAGCAAATGTAAGTCTCGTTGCGACTTTTTATAGATTGTCAGAGTACTGTGATTAAGTGCCTCGAGCGATGCACCGAACTTGCTTTTGGGATTACGCGCTCCTTTGGCAATCAGCGATAGTTTCCCATGCTGTAACGAATAGACTGTAAGGATTTTACTCGTCTCGCTGAATTTCCTCGAATGAAGGATTATTGCTTCGTCAGTTACAATCATTGGTCTATATGTTTTTAACGTAATTCAGTAAAAATACACAATTCTTAGGAATTAAGGGGCTAAACAAAGCTGCGTTTAAATATGTTCATATCATCAGGCACTTTATGTTTGCTCGGAGTAACCATGTGCATTATATCAATAGGATTGGAATTTGGTATGATAGTATAAATTAGGAAATGGTCGTTTGCCTTATGAGGTAAATACTTCAATCCCAAATAAACGAGCTCTATTCTCCCTATTATTTTTTGTCCCGGCACTTACATCATATAAATAAACCACTGAAGAAATCATTGCCTTTTGCGGGGAAGAAAGTCTCTGAAAGTCAAACAGTATTCATTTTTACTAAAATTGTGGTAATTTTGTAAAATAAACGATAGAAACGCTCTATTTACGTCTCTTGAATTACCAAATTACTTTACGATAATAATACCCAACTTTCAAGGGAAGAAAATTATGGAACGGATTATGTTCAAATCAAAAATCCATCGTGCGAGCATCACACAAGCGGATCTCAATTACGAAGGCAGTTTGACTGTGGACGAAGAGCTGATGGAAGCAGCCAATATGCTTACGTATGAAAAAATTTCTATCGTTAATATCAACAATGGCGAACGTATAGAAACATATCTCATTGCCGGTGAGCGCGGCAGCAGAACAATTTGCTTGAATGGTGCCGCAGCCAGGCGGGGTGCGGTCGGAGATAAAATCATTATCATCAGCTATGCTAATTTGAGTGAAGAGGAAGCTCTTAAACACAAGCCAACAGTTGTGCTTGTAGATGATAATAACAATATAATTGACAAACAGTTTGCCGTGGAAGCAAACACCATATTTGCTACTGAATAATCCTATATTAATGCCCCACAACCGCATGAGTGAACTTGCTTGTATTATCCTGGCCGCAGGAAAAGGCAAAAGAATGAATAATCCTGACCTTCCAAAGGTTATGGCTTCTCTCGCCGGAAAGCCTCTGCTTGGTCATGTACTTGCACAGGTAACCCTCCTCCATCCCGCTAAAACGATTGTTATTGTCGGTCATCACAAAGAAGATGTAATTTCGTATGTGAAAGAAGAATTCCCCTGGGCGGATTGTATTGAGCAAGCTGAACAGCTTGGGACAGGTCATGCGGTAAAAATGGCAGAGCCTGTTTTAGAAAGTTTCTTCGGTGATGTTCTTATTATCACCGGAGATACTCCACTTCTGCAAGCTGAGACTTTGAACAGCTTTGTCGAGGAGCATCAACGGTATCGGGGAATGCTTTCAGGCTGTGTTCTTTCAGCCATCACTTCCAATCCCAAAGGATATGGGAGAATTGTTCGTTCACCGGTCGGTGAATTTATGAAGATAGTAGAAGAGAAGGATGCAACAGAAGAGGAGAAGCTAATTACAGAGATTAACACAGGTATTTTCGTTGTAAAAGCGGTAACACTCTTTGCTGTATTAAAAGAAATTTCCAATTCTAATGCTCAAGGTGAATATTATCTAACTGATATTGTTGAGCTTATTCGTCGCAAAGGTATGAGTATCAGTGCTGTCAAAGCGCAGAACTTTACTGAATTTCAGGGGATTAATACACCCGAAGAATTGGCTCGTGCAGAAGAACATTATTATATCCAGCGTCTCAATACAATAGTTTAATTTTATTCATTATAATCCTTCTAACCGAAAGCTAATTCACCAATGATTACATCTCTAAACCATATTGGCATTGCAGTTCGAGATATTGAAGTCAGTAAGACTCTCTATAAAAAAATATTTGGTATAGAAACATTCCACACGGAAACAGTGGAAGAACAAATGGTTCAGATTGCTTCTTTCAATATTGGCGGTATATTAATAGAGCTTACTGCGCCTACCTCGCCTGACTCTCCAATTTCTAAATTTCTCGATAAGCGGGGTGAGGGAATCCATCATATTGCTTTCAAATCGGATAATGTACAAAAAGAGCTTTCAAGACTAAGCGAAGAAGGGATTCAACTTATAAACTCCGAACCAAAAGATGGCGCACATGAAATGCTAATTGCATTTTTACATCCGAAATCTACCGGTGGGGTTTTGATGGAGCTTTGTCAGCCGAAATAATCGTAGTTACTTAAAAATTCAAAAAAACTTTATCCCATAAAAACAAATCAATTATGGCATATCTTATTTTGCTCCGTCACGGAGAATCAGCATGGAATCTTGAGAATCGTTTTACAGGTTGGATAGATGTGGATTTATCACCCAAAGGAGAAACTGAAGCAATTCAAGCAGGTCAGCTTATAGCTCCTTTCCCAATAGATTATTTGTTTACTTCTGTTCTCAAGAGAGCAATTCGAACTGCTGATATTGCTCTTGCAACCGCTCATAAAACTGACATTCCCACTGAACGTAATGAGGCTCTCAACGAACGTCATTATGGTGATTTACAGGGACTGAACAAAGATGATATTGGACGCGAATACGGTATGGATCAACTTAAAACATGGCGACGTAGCTACGATGTCCCCCCACCGAACGGGGAATCACTCAAAATGACCCAAGAGCGTGTACTTCCCTATTTTCATGAACATATTATTCCTAAGCTCCGCGAAGGGAAGAACGTAATGGTAACGGCTCATGGAAACTCATTACGTGCATTGGTTGCCGAATTGGATCAGCTTACAAAAGAAGAAATTTTGGAACTTAATATCCCTACAGGAAGACCGATTTTATATACACTTGATTCTGATTTGAAGGTAATTGATAAACGGTATTTGGAATAATATTCTTCGTGTATGCCATGCGAAATCTTAATAATCTTACTAATAAATTTTCTTTTTTACATATCCAACCTATGAAATATTTCCTCCTCGTCTTTGGTTTGTTTACCGGCATACTTACCGTTCAAGCTCAAGAAACACCTGTCATGCGCGCACTCAAAGCTGAATTAAACCGCACAATGAAAGAGCTTCAATCGCAAAAGACACCGCCCTATTTCATTTCTTATAGCGTTACCGAAACGCAAACGGTTCGTATCTCTGCATCATTCGGGCGCATCGAACTTGATGAAGCACCTAAGAATAGAATTTTAGATATTGACCTTCGTGTGGGAGACTATAAAGTAGATAATACCCACATTATGCGAGGCAGCAGATTTGAGTTCGGAGGTTCAGGACGTGGAGTTGAGTTGCCTTTCTCTGACGACGAGCAAACGCTGCGATCGGTAATCTGGGCAAATACCGACCGACAATTCAAAAAAGCAGTTGAGAGGTATGGTAAGGTTCTCACCAACAAAGCAGTAAAGGTAAAAGAAGAAGATTCATCTGCTGATTTTTCATACGAACGCCCTGCTCAGTATAGCGAACCGGCTGCTACTTTTGTTGTTGATACTGCAGCGTGGAGAGAGCGATTAAAACGACTTTCACATATTTTCTTGTCTGAACAAAATATTATTTACGAAGGGAAAGTATATTTCCAAGCGGATATCCTTACTAAATATTTTGTGAGCAGCGAAGGCACACAACTCCAGACAAGTGAACCTAATGTGCGTGTTTTCGCTCAAGCGGTTACAAAATCTGATGATGGAATGACATTGCCTGTCTATCGAAGTTATTTTGCATTTACACCGGAGCGATTACCCTCTGAAAAGGAAATGGAAGCAGATATTCGTAAAATGATTGCCATAGAAACAAAATTGCGTTCGGCACCTATTACTGAAACTGTCTCATGTCCGGCAATTCTTTCCGGCGAGGCATCAGGTGTATTTTTTCATGAAATTTTTGGGCATAGAGTGGAAGGTCACCGCCAAAAAGACCCCAATTCCAGCCAAACATTCAAGTCGTTTGTAGGAAAGAAAATTCTTCCCGATTTTATTGACGTGGTATTCGACCCTACCTTAAAAACGTTGGCAGGTCAAGATATAGTGGGCTCGAACCCTGTCGTGGCTATCGATGGGCACGGCAGGCCGAGATTGCGTGGGAGTCGTCCCCCTATCTCGGCTGGATTACGCAGGGGCTGCGCTCGCGAGTCTGGTGGAATCCGCTGCGTCCGTTGCCGTCCGTCGGCGGACTGCCGGCCCTGCACGGGGTCGAGCCGGACGAGCGGTCGGTATGGATGAACCTAAGCGATCGTGTCGGGCATACCCTGGTGCTCGGCACCACGCGGGT
>JACPWH010000171.1 GCA_016197185.1 Ignavibacteriota bacterium | reverse complement strand
CGTCTCAATGCGCGGATAACCAAGCAAGGTCGAAAAGTAAGAAATGGCCTCCTGATAGTTGTTTTCCGTTTTCGCAATAAACCCAAGATTGTAAATGGCTTCCGGATAGAATGTATTTAACTCATTCGCTTTTAGGTAATTCGTTTTTGCTTCGGCGAAATTGCCCGACTTCATGAAGGCATACCCGAGGTAATAATAAGCTTTGGCGTACTGATCATTCAACACCAATGCTTGTTTCAAAGGAGGAATGGCGCCGGCATAATTATCAAAATGAAGTTGAATGAACCCCAGATTCATGTAATTGACAGCTTTCTGTTCAAGCGAAATTGCTTTTCGGATTGCCGAAAGTGCGTTGGCAGAATCTTTGAGAAAACAATAAGACAGCCCCATGTTGCAATACGCACTCTCCAATTCACCGAATTTTTTGATAATCCGTTTGTTGTCTTCCACACTTTTGGTGTAATTCTTTAGGCGATAATACAGAATGGAGCGCTTCACATAGTATTCCAACTTGTTACTATCAAGCTTAATCATGCGGTTCATTTCATCGATGCGTTGTGGATAGTACTTAAAATCCAAGGTGTCATCCGATTCGAGGTAAAACAATTGGGAAGATGCACCGAAAGGCAATAGCATAAGGCAAATTAGGTAAAAAAGGTTCTTCATCGAATTAAGCAGATATAGACAACAACGGTGAAGGTTTCATCAACTCATCACAGCACGAAAGATACCATAAATTCTTCTTCGCTCAAATGTAGTGCTGCTTCAGGTAAATTCCAGTTCAAAATGAACACCGGTTTCGCTGGGCTTTTTTTGGATGGTGCCACCCAACTGATCAGCAAAACCTTCGATCAAAAAGTGTCCGAAATGATATTCCCTTTCTTGTCCGTTTGCATCATTAAATCCAACTCCGTTATCCTTGTAGTTGAGCAAATATCGATCATTCATCAAACGCATAGAAAGATGAATAGCTCCCTGACTGCGTCCTTTAAATCCGTGTAAGACCGAATTCGTGATCAGTTCATTGATCAACAATCCAAGCGGAATCATTTTGTCTACCGGCAGTTCCACCTTATCGATATTCAGATTAAGCTTAAAATTGGCCGGTTCGTTGACCAACGAATTCAAACAATCATTAAAGAGTTTCTCCCAATAATCGGCCACATTGATCAATGCCAAATCTTTGTGTTTGTACAACGATTCATGTATACTGGCAATGGTTTCAATACGCGATTGCGTTTTATCCAACACACTGTTAAATTCATCACCACCTTCATCTATTTGCAACCGAATGAGACTTGAAATAATTTGAAGGTTGTTTTTTACCCGGTGATGCATCTCCTTGAGAATAACATCTTTTTCCGTGTTCAATTTCTCCAATTCTGCTGTTCGCAATTGCACTTTATCCTCAAGATCTCGCTGTAGTTGCAATAGCTCTTCTTCTGCCTTTTTACGATTGGTGATATTGGTCGACAATACAAATATTCCCTCCGGAATAGGCTCTATCCGCAATTCAAACCAATTTTTAGTTCCGTTATTGTAGGTGAATTCATTTTCAAATTGAAGGGTGATGCGCTGCTCCATACACTTCGTCAATTCACCAAACAAAAAGGTGTTTTCGATGCCCGGATAACACTCCATCATGGTTTTACCAAGCAAGCCATCTACTGTACTTAGACCCTGAACAGCAACGGTAGCGTTTACATACAGGTACCTCCAGTCATAGCCAATAACCTGAAACCCTTCAAGTAAACTGTCAAGAACACTTAAATTTAAATTCGCTTTTTTCAATGAAGTAGTGTTTAGTGCACGTAACCGCGTGACCGATTACCAACCTAATGTACAAAAAACCGATTAAAAATCAATGAATACCAACGTTTTAATGATCTTCCCATCAAACTAAATTGTCAGGCATTTTTCTGAAACAGAATTGTTGGATAAAACGTAACGGGGGTTGGGGAAACGATAGTTTTATTGATGTGAATACTTAATCAGTTAACGGAGTGATATAATTTCAATCTTTTTCTCCTTTTTATATATTTCGATATCTCTTCAAAGTCTTGTCTATCTGCAATATTTCCATCTCCATTTTCTAATGTATTTCGTTTGATAAAGAGGGCCAAGTCATATTTTGGTTGGATAACCGTATCAAGTTGAAAGTTAAGTTTAATAGGTTTTTGATACACCGGAACATTTATAGCAGGATCGTCAAGTCGGTAAACTAAATAGAATGATTGGAACGTTTTATCTCGATCAATATATTGGTTTGATTGCAGTTCACCTGTATAATATACACCGTTTGCTTTGTATATAAAATGATACCAACGCACACTTTTTCCACTTCGACTCCCATAAATAGTAGCTATGCTTACTCGGGTTTTATCACTCGATAATAAGTCATAGTATTTGTTACGACTTCTTTTAAATAGGAAGAAAATCAAAAAAATCGCTGCAATTATAAAGCTGATGGTTCTAATTGGGATGTTTTGCTTTTTGATCATTATCAAAATTTTCGCTGTATTTCGCAATCCAACAAATGATTCTTGAGGGATAATAATTTAGAAAATAGAGAGAAATGGCAATTTCCTTTTCTCGTATTGGTTTTATTAATAAGTGTTTCTGCCCTTTTTTGTTGAAATCAAAAAATTGAGTGTTGTGCCATTCAAACAAGCGATCATCCTTCAAAAGGCCATTTTGGGTGATTGTAAATACCACCTCATTTTTGGGTTTAATAATTGGGATTAGAATCAGCAAAATAAACAATAACCCCAAAAAAACAGAGAGGTAAATTATTGGGGTTTCAATTTTAGATTCTAAAGTTAGGATATCATAAAAACAAATCAATGACAACAATGCTAGAAAGCCACAATAAAACTTCAATACATTCCTCCATTCGGTTGATTTAATTTCTTTTTTTTCAGTGAAAATGAGGATATCATCTTCTCCAAAATCGTGGCAAGCTGTTTTTTCGATTCTCGTTTTTTCTGATTTGCTGTTATAGCGCCACAAGATGTCATCAGATTCGATTTTCTTTAATTCTTGTAATGTGATAGCGTCAATTTCGTCATTGTCTTCAGTTTGCATACACTGATCCTTATTGCATAAAATATTGGATAGAATGAACTAGTTATGTCTAAATTAGCAACTATTACTTAAATCAATTACTCATTTCGGATAAATTTCTAACTCTTTCTAAGGAACATCGTCCTTAAATGACCAAAACCACTTAATTCGTCGGAGAACCCATGAAATACTTGAATCCTTCTACTTAATTCACCTTTTCTGAAAGCCCCTGATGCTACCCAAAAGCTATTCACAATAGTTTCGGATTAGTTTTGTGGAATTTCTATTGTTACGGTGGTTCCCTTGTTCTGTTCGCTATTGATGGCGATTGTGCCACACATCAGGTTCACGTAACGTGCAACAATATTGAGACCAAGTCCGGTTCCCTGAATATTCGTTGCATTGTTGGCACGGAAAAACCGCCCGAACAAGTGTTCCTGATCTTCCTTCGGTATACCTATCCCGTTATCACTGACGGAAACAGTAAGGGATGTTGGAGTTCCTTCAGACCGGAGTGTAATCTCGCTGTTGGCAGGAGAAAACTTGATCGCATTCGAAATAAGGTTTAACAGAATATTTTTCATCAGTTTCGGATCAACATTGCACGTTTTACTGCCAGTGTGTTCGTACAACAGGCGGTGGTCAATTGACATATCTTGCAATTCATGAAGTACTTCTTCTATGAACTCGTTGATGACGACAAGTTGCGACGTTACTTCCACTTTTCCTTCCTCCAGTTGGCTATCCGAAAGGTAGTAGTCCAGAATATCAGTGAGATTATTAATCGATTTCTTGATCTTCAGTACATGACGGGAATGGTTTTCTAAATCGTTGTGTTCGGCATAAGTGGTCACCAGCGACAACGATGACATCATTGCAGTGAGTGGTGTACGGAATTCGTGCGACGCCATTGACACGAACCGGGATTTCATTTCATTTATTTCGATTTCCTTCTCAAGCGCACTCTTCAGTTCCTTTTTGGTCTTTTCCAACTCAGATTTGGCCTCTTCCAGTGGGGTGATATCAAGAAAAGAGGAAACCAAATAGGTGTGTCCGTTAATTTCCATTTTTTCAATACAACTAATTGCAAAAACATCCTTTCCATCTTTTGATTTGCATTTGATGATTTCGTTTTTGATGCGTCCCTTTTCGTTGATAATAGTCGTTACCCGTTGGTGTTCTGTTGGGTCGAGTATCCCTATTTCACTCGCATTTCGTCCGATTACCTCATGTTCCTCAAAACCGTATATTTCCAGGAATTGTTTATTTATCCGCACAAATATCCGGTCTTCTGTAGTGATTGACATGCAGGCAGGGCTTGAGTCAAACATAGCTAAAAGAGTTTCCAGGTTTCCCTGATTCACCTTTTCAGCCATTTCTAAATTATCAAACACGAGGGTATCTGAAAATAGATTCTTCATGAGTATCCGGTCTATTATGTAGTACGTCTAATTTGCATAAACGCGCAACTTCTACTACCTGCAATTAATTCCAATCGGCTTTTATACCAACGTTCAAAAGTTGAATTACTTCTGTTTTGCGAATAGTTTACGTTACGTTATTCATTCAATAGTACGTAATAAATCTGAAAAACCGCGGGGTACGGCAATTTCTTAACAGAAATTTGAGGGTGAAAAGCCAATAGGATTCGAACCGCATTAAATTGTTGGAAAACGGAATGAAATCAATGAATTATGGAAGATCATTATTTGTCATCCTCCTCGATCCTTCCCGAATTGTCGGGACAGGCTCTTCAAAGGAGGAAGTGGATCTCAGCTTCGAACGCGGATTTCACACTCTTCCCTCACGCTCACACCACTCTTTTTTGTGACCTCAAGCGGGGAAACTTCTAACTTTTTGATAGAAGATTTGGAGAGAGTTTTACAATTAGAAATGATTGATAAATACGAAGTTTCAATGAAATTGGAGGCATAACGGTTTCACGCCTAGAGAAGAAGCCAATTTTTAAAGTTAATACTATTTGCGTTCAAAAATCGTAAGCTTTACCATAAACATTTTCGTAACTGAAATTACCGCATTTTTTCTAGACGTGTGTTATAAGCATTTTATTCGTTTTCTTTTCAATATAAAAAATCTCACGAAAAGTTGCAAAGAATGTATGAAATTTAATATGTACTTTTTTATAAATGCCAGAATAATCCCATGTAAATAACAAATACTAGATACCCGAACACACTGCAGAGATTTATCAACATGGCAAGTTTAGCCAATTTACAATTTTCATGCTTATTCAACACTGCTATAATTGCGAAGACAAATCCAATTAGTGCAAACAAGGCAGGGCTAAAAAACACAAGTAATGAGAAACTTTCATTTGCAATGGGTAACAAAGCTACTGAAAATAAACAAGCTATAATGGCAATAATAGAGCGAGTTTTCATAGATTAATATTAGTAAAAAACTTTGAAGAAACAGTTCATGCTAGTATCTTCCATTTTCTCAATGAACTTTTACATTTCTTTACGCCACAATTAGATTAAACACCTACTTTATTCTGTATTTGCTTATAACGGTTTGCGGCTTGGCGCAGTGGCGACAACTTTCCGCTTTGTTATTAAAGATATGTAAATTTCCTTTTGAGCATTTTCCGGCTTAGAAAAATAAAACCAGCCATTGCGCGAAACCGCTGTTAGCGGTAGTTATTATGCTTTTTTCACGCCACATACGCGCGCGTATCTGTCT
>JACPWH010000142.1 GCA_016197185.1 Ignavibacteriota bacterium | reverse complement strand
GCTGCAGGAGGTCAGACTCAAACTGCAAAGAAATCGGTGGAAACAATTACCCGTGCACTAGAAAAGGAAGGAATTTCCACCGAAGGATTGTGCATGAACGACGGCTCAGGATTATGTCGTCGTAACTTGTTTTCTGCTAATACTGAAGTGGGTTTGCTTTCAAAAGCGACGGATTTACCTTTCTTTTTGGAATTTCAAGCATCGTTTGCACTTGCGGGTGTTGACGGCACTCTCAAAAAAAGGATGAAAGGAACTCCTGCAGAGCGAAATCTTCATGCAAAAACTGGTACCTTGCGCAATGCAAGTGCGCTTGCAGGATATGTAAACACACGCGATAATGAGCGGTTGACCTTTGCTTTTATCTTCAATGGAGGAAGTGTAGGAATATACAAGCAAACCGAAAATGAGCTTGGAGCATGTTTGGCTGATTTCAGCATGTCCAATACTCTTAGAGAAGTTTCAACTTCATCCAAAACGACAGCTAAGTAAAATGCTATGAGAATATTAGGAATAGACCCGGGAAGTATCGTATGTGGTTATGGTGTTGTGGAGATTATCAATAAGAAAATCACACTTATTGAATACGGTGTAGTGGAGGCAAAAAAACAGCATACCGAACTTCCCCGAAGATTGGAAGCCATTTTTAACCGTATCGGAAGTGTGATAGATCGTGCATTACCTGATGAAGCATCTATTGAATCTGTTTTTTTTGCCAAGAATGCACAATCTCTCGCTAAACTTTCGCACGCAAGGGCGGCTGGAATGCTTGCAGCTACATTAAAACAATTACCGGTTAATGAATATTCGGCAAAAGAGGTAAAACGTGCAGTCACAGGCAATGGCAATGCAAGTAAGGAGCAAGTACAATTCATGGTTAAAACCATGCTCAATATTGAAGAAACACCCGATTTCTTCGATGCAACAGATGCCCTTGCCGTTGCAATCTGCCATGCACTAAAAGCGAATTCACCTCGTTCCCGTGCTAAGTCTTGGAAACAATTCATTGAGCAAAATCCTGAGAAAATTGTGAAAAAATAGTGTGAAACTTATATGATTTGTTACTAAAAATGTAAGTATTAGATACTTCAATTTCGCTAGGGATGATAAGTGAGCCTTTTCTTAGAATGAAAGATTACGCCACATTGATTGCAGTCAAAATATTCATACTCTTGCACGATTAGAGTATGTTTGACTTTATTTTCCTACTACTTATTTGCTTATCATTATCAAATGAATCAGACGTTTAACGAGAGTATTGAATTCCTCAAACAACGGTTACAATTGCCGCTTCCGGGCATCGAAGCCCAAGCTCTCATGATGCCCGAAACTACAGGCTTGAAATATCATCCCCTCACAGAACCTCCGGTACATTCTAGAAGAAGCGCAATTCTCTGTCTGCTCACACCATCAGAACTACAACAGCCTGAAATTCTTTTTACTCTGCGCAGCAACAATCTTTCATCTCACAAAGGTCAAATAAGTTTTCCCGGTGGAAGATGTGAGCCTTATGAGCTACCACATGAAACTGCCCTACGTGAGACACATGAAGAAGTCGGTATTCCACCTGAAACAATAACAATAATCGGCTCTCTTACCAAACTTTATGTTCCTCCGTCTAACTCATTAATTTATCCTATAATCGGATACTGCAATGAACGACCCACGAATATCCAAGTTCAGCCGGAAGAAGTCCAAGAAGTGTTTTTTACTGGGATAAAGGAACTTTTGGATAAAAACAATGTAAAACTTACGCAATTGGAACGTAACGGAATACTGATTGATACTCCCTATTTCGATATTCACCACACCACTAAATTATGGGGGGCTACTGCCATGATTCTTGGTGAGGTATGTAGTTTGTTTCAGGAGTTTTATGATTGAATAGCGTATCATTTTCCTTGAGATTCAAATTGGGTCGATTTCCAAATTTATGGTGGGTAAGCTCATTAGGTTTTATATATGCAATTTGAAGGATATAGAAGAATTACTTTTTAGCAACTTGGAGCACCGCCTTAAGACATAAGGTAGTTACAGTTTTCAAAATTTTCCTGAATCAAAGTCACCCCTCCAATATTGCCATAAACTCACTTTCATTCAGAATCGTAACTCCAAGTTCCTGTGCTTTATCAAACTTACTGCCAGGATTAGCTCCCACCACAACATAACTCGTTTTCTTACTAACAGAACCGGAAACCTTGCCACCTCGTTGTTCGATTGCATCTCCTGCGCTTTTTCGCGACATTGTTTCCAATTCACCTGTAATCACAAAGGTTTTACCCTCAAGTGCTTTACTGATACCTGCACGCTCACTTTCGTTTAGTTCAAATTGCAATCCTGCTTCTCGCAAACGACTCACAATAGTCATTTCACTTTCATCATGAAAAAAATCTATTATTGATGCGGCGATTCTACCTCCAATTTCGGGGACTGCTGTCAAATCTTCAATTGTCGCCTCTGAAATGGCATCTACATTCATGAAAGCTTTGGCGAGAATTTTAGCTCCACCCTCCCCTACAAAACGTATTCCAATCGAAAACAGCACACGAGAAAATGGTTTTTGCTTACTTTGTTCGATTGCTGACAGAAGATTATCCACGCTGCGTACTCCCCAGCGGTCTAATTGAAGCAATTGGTCCCGATGATGATGTAAATCATAAATATCTGCTACAGTTGTCAGTAGTCTAATATCAACTAATTGTTCAACTACCTTTTCTCCCAATCCTTCAATATCCATTGCATCGCGTGAAGCAAAATGTGAAATTTTCCTTCGAATCTGCCACGGGCATTCAGCATGGTTACAGTAATAATTAGCCTCACCAGGTGGTCTATGGAGCTCGCTTTGATGTGGACATGGGCATGTAGTAGGAAAAACAAAAGGAATTGAATGTTCAGTTCGAAGTTCAGGTACATACCCCGATACTTTTGGAATTACATCACCTCCTTTTTCTACGATAACAGTGTCGCCTACCCGAACATCAAGATTTGCTATATAATCGTTATTGTGCAGAGTAGCACGACTTACTGTGGAACCCGCAAGAAAAACCGGGTTTAGTTCTGCTACGGGAGTTACTACACCTGTACGACCAACTTGAAATGAAATACCGTTCAAAAGTGTCTGTGCTTTTGCCGATTCGTATTTGTAAGCAATCGCCCATTTAGGCGAACGTGCAATTGTGCCGAGAATATCCTGCTGCCTCATAGAATTTACCTTCAATACAATACCGTCGATGAAAAACGGGAGTGATTCACGTTGTAATTCCCATTTATTAATGTATTCGAAAATTTCATCAATTGACAGGCATTCTTCTACAACAGGGCTTACGGGAAATCCCATTTGCTTGAGAATAAGAAGATTTTCAGAATGTGAGGTCAGTTTTATGTCCTCAGAATAAAGATAATAACATACTATAGAAAGCGGACGTTTAGCAACTTCTCTCGAGTCAAGCTGTTTGAGTGTTCCGGCTGCCAGATTGCGCGGATTTGCATACAACTTTTCGCCACGTTCCTCCCTTTCAGTATTAATTGAAAGGAAATCATCTTTAAGGATAAAGACCTCTCCCCTTACTTCGAAATTCATTATTTGTTTTCCATTTACACTTACAGGGTTAATCTTGAGGGGAATGCTCCTGATTGTACGAATATTATGGGTAATATCATCACCGGTTACTCCGTCACCTCGTGTTGCACCTATTGTAAAAATTCCTTCATGATATCGTAAACTGATGGCGACACCGTCATACTTTAATTCAGTAACAACCGAATATTTTTCTCCTTCGAGACCTTCTTCCACTCTTCGGATGAAATCTTGAATTTCTTGCCTTGTATAAGTATTAGAGAGTGACAACATTTGAATTTTATGGTGAACCGTAGGGAACACTTTGAGTGGTGTTCCACCTACCCTGTGAGTTGGCGAGTCGGGGGTGATAAGTTCGGGATGCTGTTTTTCGATCGTATTTAATTCTTCCAATAACAGATCATATTCTCGATCTGAAACAATAGGCTCTGCTTTATTATAATAGAGATAGTCATGCTTACTTATTTGCTCGCGCAGCTCTGTTGCACGTTTTTCGTTTAATTGAGATTGAAGTAAAGAATCTTGAGCCATACGATTTTCTTTCAGAAGTCTGATAGGATAATCCGAGAATAATAACAGCAAAATAACAGGAAAAATTGACAAATAAAAGTTGAATTAAGTATCTGTATGAATATAGAGGAATACTCTCCTTTTTTGTCAATCTTTATTAATTGGTTAAGTTGCATCTGTGTTTTGTATTCTCAGGTCTATAATTAACTATGAACATAATTCTTACAATAGAACAACTTGAAAAAACATATCCAAACGGAACGCAAGCATTGAAGGGTATTTCCTTTTCGGTACTTCAAGGAGAATTTTTGGTCATCATCGGATTGAGCGGAAGTGGTAAATCCACTTTACTACGATGCATCAATCGGTTAATTGAACCTACAAATGGAAGTATTATGTACAGGGGCAAAGATGTCACCCATCTCAAAAGCAAGGAACTGCGTGAATACCGCAAAAAAATAGGGATGATTTTTCAACATTTTAATCTAATCAAGAGACGCTCTGTTATGGAGAATGTGCTTGCAGGACATCTTGGTTCGATTTCAGTTTGGAAATCAATCTTTGGCAAATTCCCATCTTTGATAAGAAGCGAGGCACATAAAAATCTCGGAATAGTAGGTATTGAAGGAAAAGCAGAACATAGAGCGCTGTTGATGTGGATATACGGTAGGTTTTTTGTTCTAGACCAAAACAAAAGGCAATTCTCACAAGAGAGAATTGCCTTTGTTATTTTCATTTGGATATGCTTATCACCTATCCGAAACATTGAATAAATAACTGAACCCGAGGGAAAGAGAGGCTTGTTTTGGATTGTAATCTGACTCATCATTTACATAAAGACCAGACAGTGCATAAGCAGCAGTAATATTCATATTCAGAACCCCCGTTTCATCTTCCATCAACGGAATCATACCACCTATTCTGATTTCTAACAAAGAAGAAAATTTATCAGTGTTTTTATAATCTCCCTTTACAATTCCACCTTTGCTTGCAGAATCAGCAGACAAAGCAAAACCAAGATTAAGACCAACTACAAACCCTTTAATATGAAGACAGGGTGATATATTAAGATAATGAACAGATGTAGTAATTATTTCACTATCAGGGGGAGTCCAATCTAGTGAATCAGCGTGTTTATCAAAAATTGACGTTGTATTATATCCAATGTCAAACATGATTGCTAATGAAGATTTCTTTTTATTAAATGGTTGATTGAAAGTTACACCAAAGTCAGGAGGAACATTAAAAGTCATTCCGGTATTTCTTCCCTTAACAATTGATCCTGTGTTAACACCTGCTTTTGCAGAAATGTATGGTCCTAATTGCAATTGCAAATAACTTTGTGCCGAAGCGGTTACATATCCGCTTAATACAATTGCACAGACAATAAGTAGTGCTTTTTTTATCATAAATCTTCCTAAAATTATAAAAATTAATAAATAGATGAAAATGGATAACTGTTATTCATCACTTTCGGGGGATTCGAGACCTAAGAGGAAATTTACACCAATTGAAACTGAAAATACACTTGGGTTTGTGTCTTTCAAACTTGATAATCTAAAATGTTCATCCTTAATCAAGTTCGACATCATATACCCTACGTTTGCAAAAACATTTAACCTTCCCAAACTTGTTTTGACAATTGGAATTATTGTTCCAACACGAATTTCTAAAATTGGTTGTAAATTATCTTTTACATCAGAGTAAACTATTGTATCAACTTTTGGTTCATTTATTGTCAACACTTTAAATGGATCTATTGTCGAAACTTCACTTCCACTGCCATTTTTCCGTGATACCCCCATCGGTAAACCAAGATTAAATCCAAAAGTGATATAGCTTGCTGTAAAACTGGGTCCTATTGTAAAATAATTAAATTTATGAGTTATTGTATTATCATCAGTTACATTTGATGTTGGCTTTTGTGAGTATGAATATGAAGATAATCCAAGATCAAGTAATACACCCATATTTTTTCTTTTTGAGACAGGGATATATCCTGTTACACCAAAATCTGATAATGGAGCAACTACGAAACCATTTTCTATCCCTGTTTGAGTTTTAGAAAGATTCATGCTTCCTTTGCCTGCAATAAACACTCCAACTGCTAACGGATCAATGTCTTGGGCAAAACCATCAGATACACAACCGACTACTAAAAGAACAAAAAGAAACATTTTTTTCATTACCAATTCTCCACATTGAAAAATAAATGGAAGTAAAATATACTTCAAGTTTAACAAGTTTTTTTCGACGCACCAAGAAAAAAGTATAAAAAGGACATAAAAATTATTTTTAACATCAAATTTGCTCTTCAAACAGCAAAAATAAATAATTTGGCTTGGATATAAATGGACGCTTTTGTATGTTAGCAGTCAGAAATGTGTGTACTATTTTCCACAGTCGATGATTGAAGCGTCGTTAAAGGTGAATTACTGACAATGATTTCTTTCTTTCATATTCACTCTAAGCAATGAATTTATCATTACTAATTGGTCTGTTAGTTGGGTTTGTGCTAGCTGTTGCACCCGGTCCTGTTGGAGTTACAGTATTGAAAGCCGGGCTGAGAGGCGACAGACGTGGAGGTACTTTAATCAGCTTAGGAGCATCTGTTCTGGACTGCTTCTATAGTTTGATAGCTATGCTTACCGCTTCTGTTTTTTTTAGCTCACTCCAAACACTTTTTGTTAATCATCCCATCGTAATTTTTATTTTTCAAGTTGCGTGCGGTGGGGCTATGATCATGTATGGAGTTTACCAGTTTCGATCTACAAGCGAACAAAAGAATATTTCTGCACCTCACTCATCCTCATTACGAGCCTTAATATCAAATCTTCAAAAAAACGGACCTTTTTTATTTGGTGTGGGGATTGCTTTAGCAAATATTGCCAATCCTACTTTCCTTCCGTCTCTTACGTCAACTGCAATGCTCGTTCAACATTCGTCGCTTGTTGAATCAACACTTACCGACAGCATCCTCTATTCGATTGGTTTCGGTATAGGTAATTTTGGCTGGCTTTATGCTCTGTTACGAGTTGTATCTCACTTTAAAGAAAGTTTCTCTCCTTCGATGACTGTTACTATTCACCGCCTTGCCGGTGCAACTATGATTGGAGCAGGTGCTCTCCTCGGCTATCGGGTACTTCTTTTTACTAAATGGACTGAACTGCTTCGACTTGTCTTTGCTGTTTGATACTTAAAGTGATGAATTTGGGTTAGTTTAACCTATTTTCTCACTAAGAATGCTTTATCAAACAGTCAAAGATTTAAACAGCTTATCAAATCTTTCCGCCCCAAGTATTCTTATCAATATACTCTGCGAGCAGAATGTATTCATGTTATATAGAGTTATTTAAGCATTCTGTCATTTATTAAAGCATCTACCACCATTGATTCAAGTGGTTGTTTGTCAGTGGCAGATGTAATCCAAGCCGTTTTGCCTGTGGCAGCATCTACCATTTTTATATCAAGCCGTTTCCAGGGTACCTCAGTAGTGTAACCACCTTGAGTTTCAGTAATACTTTTATCTACGTACACTGTATCACCTTTCTTGTTTATTTCCTTTTCTTTTTTGTGTGTAGTTATAGTTTCAATTGGTACTTGCTGTGTATTCGTTCCTTCAGCAGCAACGGTTATTCTTAGAATCCCGTCGATTGAATTTGCTTTTATTACTTGGTCGCGTTGTTCTTCAGTCCAAGTACGTGTAGGGGGGCATAAATTTGATTGCAGATAATGCTTGAATCCCATTGTCCTGTAATAATTCTACAAAACGTTGCTCAATTCTATATCCGTGCTGCCAGTCAGGAATATCTGCAAAAATAATAATTCTCGAATAGGATGCTGTTGAAAAAGCAGGATATCTGAAAGATAATAATTTGGGAGGAAGGAAAAGCGGTAAACATCCTCCTAAGAAACAAGCAGAGAGTACAAGAATAGTAATGATTTTATTTCTCATGACACTTTACTATTTTGAGATGTAATTAAAATAACGTAAATTTCATTGTAAGATATAGTTGAAACTCTAACAAGAACATTTGTTTCTAAATTTTATTGTAAATTATCGCTTTGAGTACTTATACAAATTTTTTCAATTTCGTATGATTTAAAGGAATTCAAAATTCTTGTTTTCAACTTTATTGCAACAACGATAGAAACAAGTAAAATATTAACTTACAATATGAATTTTTATTTTGGACATATCAACTCTTTTCAGTAATTTTGATTGTTATCCAAATTTATTTCTTTTCATAACTTTTTGAGGCATTTTTATGTTCAAATTGCGTTTCCTTTCTTATGTTGGTGCAGCTTGTATTGCAATTGCATCGTTATCTTCGTGTGCAATTACTTATCCTGTTTCTGCTACAAGTAATCCTCTCGGTAGCAAAGTTGGAGTTTCATCCGGTATGGGAATATTGGGTGCAATTGTATTATCTCCTGATTCTGGAATTCAACAAGCTGCTAAAAACGGCGGAATCACTAAAATTTCTACTGTTGATTTTAAAGTGACTAATATTCTTGGTATCTATCAAACTTATACATGTACAATTACAGGTGAATAATTATTTATTCTGTTAGTTTATAGGAAGAGAATGATCTCTAAGGTCATTCTCTTTTTTTTACTGTTAACCTTGAGAAATTCTTTCTGATATTGATTTATATCTCGTGGTGCTTCAACAAAACAAACGATTCAAATTGTTACAAGTTATTAGTTAGCAATAATATAGATGAATTTTACTAAATTATTATTTCAAAAGCATACTCTCAGTTTTGTCGGTTTAAATACGGTATTCTTGGTACTCCTCTCACTTAGTGCTTGCAGTTCAAAAGTAAGAAGTAATGTTGTCACTTATGGCTTAAATTCATGCTTTAAGTTAAACACTGGAGAATTGGTAGTGAACTCCGATAAATATGCCGAGAAATTCTATAAAGACCACTGTGAGATAAACGGATTACCTCTTGCATCGCAACGAGGAGTGGATTTTGGTTGTATTATTTTATCTATAATAATGAACAACTCAAACGTCCCTTTGTCATGATATTCTGTTCAAAAAACAAAGCGTATATTAATAATTATTACTCATCTGCATCACAAATTAAAACGAGGTTAGATTGTGAAGAAAATTAACAAATATTTTCTGTTGATTGTCATATTACCAACGATTTTTACATTTATTTCATGTGGTGGAGGCTTGAGAGCAGTTGAATTAATGTATGCAGGCAAGAACACAACAATGTATTTTATTACACCTTTTACAATTGAAGGTGAAAATGGCAAAGTGGAAATGGATATTACATATCGTGATTATGCAAACAAAGATTCTTCAAAAACTGCCAGCTGTAAATTCACATTTTATTCTGATGAGCAAGGAATAGAAAAAGTTTCTCAGGCATATTTTATTACCGATTCTGACACAACCAAAATTTACCTAAAACAATTAGACAGGTTTTTTGTTGAAAGAGACAATAACAAAGCGCGTTACGAAGGAAAACTTCAATATTCTGATATTAAGAAAATATTTACTGCATTTCAATGTACTTTCACAGTTGTCATTCCCAAAAAAGAATTGGTTTATGGACCTGATGGAACAATTACTAAAACACGAATCGCAGTCCGAAGAGAAATGCTTGATTTGATTGAAGAGTAATTTTTGAGGTTTTCGTTAGTAAGAGAATATATTTATTTAGTTTAAATTATTGTATTCTAAATAGTTTAGTGCTTTATCTTATTACAATAATCGATAAATTTGCAATTACCTCATTATCCCCAAAAAAGACGGCTGAAACAAAAGACCTAATATCCACATTATTCCTCCGACAGACATAGGAATTGAAAAATTATCATCCATTTTCAGACGAATAGATCCTGCTTCCACTATTCCTCCTACAATTGCCCCCAAACACCCTGCTATATAAAATGAATATTCAGCTTTATGAAAGAAACCGACAACAAAAACTACTGCCCATGCAGAGATAATAAAGGCAAATGTACCCTCACGGCTTTTATCCAAAAACGGATTCTTACCGATTTTCCTTCCGATAAGTGCTGCGGCGGTATCTGAAACGATTAGAACAGAGAATGCTGTGATAGCTATAACTTTTGGAAAGATGAACACACAGAGAACAGCCGACATCAAAACATACGATGCTCCGTTTAAGAACATTTTGTCCTGACGGAGTTCATGAGGTCGCATCAATTTACCAAAAACAGGTAATAGGAATTTTTGAACAGTCGGACTCCTGTGCATAAGTATATCC
>JACPWH010000141.1 GCA_016197185.1 Ignavibacteriota bacterium | reverse complement strand
GCCACCAGCCAGCTTGCTCTGATTTGTTTAATGATGATTGGATTACGTTTTGCTTTTGGGATGGGTTCGTTCATTACTAAACTCATCAGCTCTGTTGAGAATATAGAAGAAGGTTCGGTAACTGGGCTTTTTTCGAGAATGACTGTAATAGACTGGTGTTGCTTCACTTCTTTGCGGCAAACAGAACACTCCTGTAAATGAACGGCGATTCTCCGTGATTCGGCTGGCTGTGTATTACCGTCGATATACTCGAAAATCTGTTCTAAAGATAGATGTTTCATAAAAGTATAAACAAATTTGAAATTCGTATCAAGCGATATCTTCCTGTAACCGCTTCGAAACTGCCTCTCGGAGCATCATTCTTCCGCGAAAGAGGCGTGTCTTTACTGTTCCGAGCGGCATTCCTGTTACTTGTGTGATTTCGTCATACCGCAATTGCTGAACGAAAAAGAGCGTGAGAATAGATGAGTATTCCACAGGTAAACGCTCAATTTCTCGATATATCAATTTTGTGTCCTCATTTTCCTGCAAAATCTCATCAGGTGAACTTATTTCTGATATAATATGTATTTCCGTGTCATCAGAATTAAGTGGTTGTAAGGAAACGGTACCGCGTTTTTCAAGTGCAGACACGCACACATTATACACAATACGATAGAACCATGTAGAAAAATTAGCTTTCCCCTCGAAACTGCAAAGCGCACGAAATACTCTCAGAAAAGCATCTTGCAGTGCTTCTTCGGCATCTTCACGGTTTTCGAGTATTCGCAGTGCAAGTGTCATTGCTTTCGACTGATGAAGTTCTACGAGCAATGAAAATGCACGACTATCGCCGTTGAGTATTTTTTTGATAATCTCGTGTTCTTTCATTCAAGGTGGAATAGCTGTAAGTATCGAATGTCAATCTACCGAAATCTGAATTTCTGTTGCAGTCTTTTTCCACTCTACGATGCGCCCTGAGGGAAGTTTTACTTTCCCACCTATTTGCCCCTTACGCATCATGTCCATGGCATAGTTTGCGGCATCCTGGTCTCTTTTGTCTATCCACTGTTTGTTATTTGCATCGCGCATGGCTTTTGTTGGTAATTTCTCATATCCGGCACCTTCACATTTAATGAACGTCCCCCATGCGTCAGCTTTAAAATATGAATAATTATACCCGTTAGGTCCGCCGTTTTTTGCAGATAAACGATACCATGCAGAGCAATCTGAGGATGAAATTCCAAGGATTAGTACTGCAAGTGCAATAATGCGATAGAGATTATTCATTGTGGTTTTCTTATAATAAATGGATTGACAAATTGACGACTATGTTCTCAGTTATTGATATTTTGAGAGTGTTTGAATGCCTTTATAGTAATTTGTTACTTTACTAATACATAAATATCGGTGGAGGTTCTTTTCCATGAAACAAACCTACCTGATGTTCTTTTCGAATTTCCTTCTTTTATACCTTTGCGCATTTGGTCGAAAGCGTAATTCGCTGCCTCTTGATCCTTAATGTCTATTGTAACTTCACGTGACAAGAATCCCTTTTCCCGTTTTGCTTCGGTTGGACACTTGTTGTTTCCGGAATATTCACATCTAGTGTCTGTACCCCATTGATCCCAATGAACAACTATATTTCCATATCCTTCGGGTCCACCGTTCTTTGCCGACAACCGATACCATGCAGAGCAATCGGTGGATGAAATTCCAAGAATTAGTACTGCAAGTGCAATAATGCGATAGAGATGTTTCATTGTGGTAAAGCCTGTGAAAAAAGTTAATAAATAACTAATAGTATGTTGTGATTCTGCAGTATTTTAAATATCCAATGAAAATAAACAAGTTTCTCTCAATCAACTGAAACAGTAATTTCGAACTGCGACCGATTCCACAATACAAACTTTCCCGATGTCATTGTTTTACTTCCAAAATAATTACCGGCACGTATCTGAGCAATCGCATAGTCGGCAGCTTCGCGATCTTGTGGGTTAATATTGGTCATTATTGCTTTATCACCAAGAGTAGATTCGGAGAATTCATTGTAGTCTTTTGTTCTGCCCCATATATAAGTATCCCGACCCTTTCCGGTATATCTCAAACATTCAAAGTCAATCTTTTTAGAAAATAGGGTACCGAAACAGTTTCGCATTAACTGATAAAAGTATCCGTGTGAGCCTCCGTTCTCGACTGTTAATCTATATTTTGCTTGGCAATCTGTTGCTGTAAATCCTGCAACTAAGCACACAATTACGCCAAGACGGAAGAAAGTTTTCATACGATGCTCTTTCATAAATGTATTATTTCAAAATCTACAACTAAAAAATCTACGATACTTATTCACTTTGACCCGAAAATTACTGAATATGTTTCATTTCGTTGTAAATAATTTTAGGAATGGCAATAATCAACATTTTTTTTGAAATTTGAAACATTCTATTCTTTTTTCCTGTCAAAGGAGGAAAAGGCAATCAATTATTCTTTAGTCAAATATAAAGGTGTAGCTATTTTATCCACATTTGGAATCCCCGGTTTTGTCGTGTGGAAATATATAGAGGCTCGCAATCGTGAGCGTATGGCAATTATCGAAAAGGGCTTGGCAGCAGAAGAAATCAGAGAACTGTTCAAACAGGAACACCGTGCAAAAAGAAATCCAAATCCTCTTTCCAATCTAAAATGGGGGCTTCTGATATTTTTTGTGGGTATTGGATTATGCGCAGGTATTCAGTTACATGAAGCATATTTTTGGTCAGAGGATTTTACACCTGCACTTGCGTTTATTGGCGGAGGTTTGGCATTGCTTGTATTTTACGGTATAGCATCAAAAAGAGCAAAAGAAGAAAGGCAAGAGGAGGAGAGAAAGTCTCTTCAAAAATAAAAGAGGTTCAATACCTTTCGTGGAATCAAACAATCAATTAGCCCTTTCATGTTGTAATAGCATCGAGAGGGCTTGTTTTTTATATCGTTGATATATTAATATTCAAATTTAATTGTATTTTCGCCAGTAGAATTTCCTCCAATTCAAACTATTTTTCACTTTTACTGAAATAGTTTCATTCTTACCTGAAACAAAACGCTAAACCGCCTGTCAGTCTCAGTATATGAATCGAAAATTTGATACATACTCCGACAATGAGCTTTTCGCGATGCTGGTTTCCACAGCAGGCAGAGAGCAGGCATTCAAAGAACTGTACCGTCGGTTTGAACACCGGGTATGGGCGTATTGTCGCATCTCACTTCGAAATGATGAACATGCTAAAGACGTTGTTCAGGACGTTTTTCTCAGGTTTTATAAAGCAGGTGAAAAAGGCGCAACTGTCGGGAATGTTGCAGCATACATGATGCGGATAGTCCGTAATGCGGTAATAGATGAACAAAATAAAACCTCACACCGCTTACTGAAAATTGAAGACCTCGAAATTTCCGTTCCGTTCCAAGAGGATAATCAAAATGAACTGGAACAAATGATCGAAACAGCTTTGCAACTTCTACCCGAAGAACACAAAGAAGCATTAATTATGCAAACCTATAGTAATATGACGTATAACGAGATAGCAGCTATACAGGAAGTCCCGATGACTACTGTACGTAACCGGATAGTACGCGCAAAATCACGATTGCGCGAATTGCTTTCAGGTTATGTCAATAACGGAGAATAATTATGGACTCAAACCAAGAATATTATAAAGATTTAGTTCAAATTTTTGTGGATGGTGAAACCACCGAAATAGAGAACTCGGTTCTATTTCAGTCTCTTGCGCAAAATGAATATTTGCAGCAGGAATTGCAATCGGCTGTCCGCTTCGGAAAGGTTATGCAGGAGTCTTCCAAACGCCACCGTGTCCCCCCTGATCTCTATTCGTCGGTTATGAGTACAGTAGGATTCGGAACTGCTCAGGTAGTGAGCAAAACCGGAACAATAGTTACTTTTCTTAAATCTATCACTCTCGTGTCGTTGGGAGCTTTAGCCACATTTGGTATCATGAAATTGACTCAGAAAGCTGAGACATCGGTATCTATGATATCTAACCAAGCATCACAAATGCTGAAACATGAAGTAGATAGCAGTTCAAACAGTAATAATCAGCAAGATTATTCACATAACAACATCGAACTGAATAATGCAACCCAATTTAATAGAGTACCTAAATCCAATTCTCTAAACATTAGTTCCTATTTTAATTCAGTACAAAACGATAACATACATGAACTAAATAATAAACAAAATAATAGTGATGATGCAAGTCGTTTGAAAACAAGATCACAAAATAAAAACCCATTGAAGAGATTTTCTGAACGTACTGTTCCAATTCGGTTTAACTCAGCTGTTAATACTCCGTTGAATAATATTTCGGACAATCTAAGCCTTTTGAAAACCAATAAACTCACTGCTGAGGAATCGGTAATAATAACTAAAGATGTAACTGAAAATCAGCCCGATGTAACTCAATCAAATATTGGGATTTCAAATGTAAAGTTACTATCCGTCTCTTCTGCACCTGTAGCACCACCTATGAGTCCGTCGGCTCGGACACCATTAGGGGTGCAGAAGATAGATGGTTTGAACAGTAAGTCGTGGTTCATGCCTCGTTTTGTATCATTGCGAGGAATGATGGGGATAATTCGTACTGCAAATACGATTGATGCAAATAGCCTTACTCTCACACCTGATTTTGCAGTAGGAGATATAGCGGCAGATGCTTCATGGAGTATTTCTGAAAATACTTCATTGGGAGTGGAGATAGGAAGAGAGAGATTGCCACTCTATACAGTACAAACTACTGATGGAGTAACCAGTTATGTATTGAAGAATGATATTATGTGGGCGGCACTCAAGTGCCGTTTGGACTATCGTCCGAATCTTTTGGAATTCTTATTCCCGAATATTAACGATTTATGGTACACATCCTCGTTATCGGTAGGTTTCAGCGATGCCGGGCTATTGATGAAATCACAACAAATGCTAACATATAATTTTTATGACAGATACCATATATCAGTTGGCCCCGAATTCACTTTTCAATTAATCAGTAACAATAATACATACCAATCTGCTCTGCGTTCGGGATTAGGGATTGGATTAGGATATGAATTTTAATAAAAGGAGTAATTTATGAAAATTTTGTTTCTTTTGTGCTTCGTTGCGCTTATTGTGTCTAGTTGGGGATGCTCAAACCATACACTTTCACCTGAATATGATTGTAATGTACCTTCTCTGCTCAATGAAGCAAAGACCGGTACTTATTGGGTATATCAGCGTACAATGCTCGACTCTCTTGGTAATCCGATTGTTGATTTAACATTACCCGCCAAAGCTATATATTACGACACTCTTTCTCTTATAGGTACGGATACAAAACATTCATATCAAGAAGTAACTGCTCTCAAACTTGAAGATAAATATTCTGATGACGGTGGTACAACTATCCGCAGAGATACGGTCTATTGGGTGATAACTCAGAATACATTTTATGTGAATAATCTTCATGTTCAAAATATGCAGTGTGATTGCCCATCTCATAAGTATTTATCATGGAGGGTTTTCGAAGATTGTAATAATACAAGTCTTAAATTTGCTGATACCTCATATCGTGGTGACCCGTATCCGACACCTAATAAGGATAATTTGGGGAATAATATCTTAGCTGAAATTGGAATTGATATTAAAAACACATTTAATACCGTAGGTCAAGAAAATGTAAAAACAATTACCGGTGATATTATTGCTAAGAAATCTCAATCATTTCTTTATTTTTCAAACAAAATTATTTCACCTCAAGACATTACCTTCGTCAATGGAAAGCGAACTATAACGATAGATGACAATAGAACCGTATGGACAAACAGTAATATCGGAATTATTAAGGAACACTCAATAACGCATACGGTTGATGACGTTCAGTTCAATGATCTCAATCCTCCTCACAGTTTCGAGCGAATACTTATAAAATACTCAATTGTCAAATAGTCTGTTCAAAAGCAGTAATAATGTATTATGACACTGAATTGCTGCTTTATATGTATCACTGTATCTATGGGCAAAGTTTACCCAAAACTGTATTTAGAAAAATTTGTTAGCAGGATTTCCGTTATTAGTAGTTCAAAATAGAGCTATCCCTCTATAAACTTCTAAACTATTATAGAAATCCTGCATGAAGCTACTCTACTCTTACCTCAAACAATATTGGAAACTGGTTGCTCTCGCGTTGTTTCTTGCTGCAATTAACCAAATATTTTCTCTTCTTGACCCCTTGATTTTCCGCCATGTTATTGATGATTATGCCACTAAGTTCAAAGAACTTTCTCAGATGGAATTCTTTACCGGAGTAGCTAAGCTGCTTGGATTGGCGGTAGGTGCAGCGTTCGTTTCCCGTGTGGCAAAGAATTTTCAAGATTATTTCATCAATACAATAACCCAAAAACTCGGTGCACAAATCTACGCTGATGGTCTCCGCCATTCGCTCGAATTACCCTACTCTGACTTTGAAGACCAACGAAGTGGTGAACTTTTGGGTAAACTTCAGAAAGTCCGTTCCGATGTGGAGCGTGTGATAAATGCGTCTATCAGCATGCTTTTTACAACTCTCGTCGGTGTGATATTCGTTACGATTTATGCGTTTACCGTTAATTGGATGATAGTTCCCCTTTACTTCGGTGCTATCCCTTTGATAGGTTTTGTGAGCAATAAATTATCACAAAAAATCAAAAACGTTCAGAAGATTATCGTTGGTGAAACTACTGCGCTTGCAGGGGCAACTACCGAATCTCTCCGTAATATTGAATTGGTGAAAAGTTTGGGGCTTGCCCAACAGGAAATCAGCCGCCTAAATTCTACAACGGGAAAGATACTTGTACTCGAACTCAAGAAAGTGCGCTATATCCGCTCACTTAGCTTTGTTCAAGGAACTATGGTCAATTTCATCCGTACAAGTATTATGTTCTTGATGTTGTATCTTATTTTCTCACAGCAAATTACAGTGGGTGAGTTCTTCTCCCTGTTTGTGTATTCGTTCTTTATCTTCGGTCCTTTGCAAGAGTTGGGAAGCATTATCAGTATATATCGCGAAGCGGAAGTATCCCTCAACAATTTTGATGAAATCCTTAATAAGCCAAAAGAACCTAAAGCCGAAAACCCTCTTCCGATTGATTCAATTGATACGCTCGAATTTAATAATGTGACATTCAAACACCTGACTGCCTCCACCAATGCGCTTGATGAAATGTCGTTCAAAGTGCATAAGGGAGAGACTATTGCGTTTGTAGGCCCGTCAGGTTCGGGTAAAACTACGTTGGTTAAATTGCTTGTAGGATTGTATCATCCCGTTTCAGGTGAAATTCGTTACAATGGTGTGGAAGGTATGGAAATTGACCTCGATAAATTACGGGAGAAAATCGGTTTCGTATCACAAGATGCACAGTTGTTTTCCGGTACAATCCGCGAAAACCTTTTGTTTGTGAACCCTAATGCAACCGATGAGGACTGTTTAGATGCACTGAACAAAGCTGCCTGCCAAAACCTGTTGGCAAGGGCAGATAAGGGATTGGATACAGTCATCGGTGAAGGTGGGGTAAAAGTTTCCGGGGGTGAGAAACAACGTCTTTCAATTGCACGTGCACTCTTGCGCCATCCTGATTTGCTTATATGCGATGAGGCAACATCTGCACTTGACTCACTTACGGAGGATGAAATCACAACTACAATCCGTGAAATATCCACACACAAACATCTCATTACGATTCTGATTGCCCACCGACTCTCAACCGTTATGCACGCCGACAGAATTTACGTTCTCGAACGCGGGCATAAGATTGAATCCGGCAAGCACGAAGAGCTATTGGAGCTAAAGGGGTTGTATTATGCAATGTGGAGACAGCAGATAGGGGAGCGGGATGGCTTGAGATTGGCTACGAAGAAGTTTGAGATGAATTGATCCCAACAGACCTTTCAAGGTTTCCGAAAACCTTGAAGGTCTCGTATTTTTACATGAAACTTATATATCTATGGTACAAATAAACATAACCTACGAAGGCGACCTCCATTGCCACCTCGTCCATGCACCTTCAGGTGCAACAGTAGAAACAGATGCACCCCTCGACAACAAAGGACGCGGTGAAAGTTTTTCTCCTACTGATATGGTAGCAGCCGCTCTCGGCTCGTGTATGGCAACTCTCATGGGGATAAAAGCACGTGACAGGGAATTGGATATAAAAGGTACTGCAATAACCGTTCAAAAAGAAATGACCAATCAGCCCTTCCGCAAAATCGGACGGTTGATTGTGGACATCCTTCTGCCCCGTGAATACTCAGAAGAAGAAATGATTGTCCTTCGTAATGCTGCACTCACATGTCCGGTTATGAAAAGCATCAATCCTGATATTATCGTCGAAACAACCTTCCGTCATAGTTAATCTTATTATCCTTCATTATCCCTTATCCTTGAATTATCCATGAAAATTTTCTTCTTTTTAAGTCTTCTGTTTGTATCTCAAGTCGTTTCCGCTCAATCCGTATGGCAGAGCAAAACCTCAAGCTGGCTAACCATCTCTCCCGAACAGCGCAAGGAGTGCTTTACACTCAATGATAATTTGAAGAAATATTTGGATAAAGCCCGCAATGAACTGACATCAACCAAAGAAGTTCTTGCCCTCGCAAAATCTAAGGGATTCAAGGAATTCACCGAACCATCACAAGTAAAACCCGGAGCTAAACTTTGGATTAATAACCGTGACCGTGCGGTCGCACTCGTAGTAGTGGGCAGCAATCAAATGATAACCGGCTCACGACTCATAGCCACTCACCATGACAGCCCGCGAATTGACATAAAAGCACGTCCGCTGTATGATGCAAGCGGTTACGGAATGCTCCAAACGATATTCTACGGTGGAATCAAGAAATATCATTGGGCGAATATTCCTCTTATGCTTATCGGCAGGGTGGACACGAAGGACGGAAAAACAATCGAAGTTTCAATAGGGGATGACCCTGATGAGCCGGTGCTGATTATCCCGGATGCAGCACCTCACGCCGATGCACCGCTTCGTACAAGAGTATATACAGGAGTATTCGAAGGGGAAGAACTCGACCCGATTGTAGGTTCGATTCCATCAGCAAAAGGAAATATTACTTCCCAGGTAATGGCAACACTTACCGAGCAATTTGGTATTACAGAAGAGGACTTAGTAAGTGCAGAGCTTAATCTTGTACCGGCAACTTCTCCCCGCGATGTGGGTTTAGATAAGGCATTGACGGCGGCTTATGGTCAAGACGACCGTTTGTGCTCGTTTGTTGCGGTTAATTCAATTTTAGGACTTTCTGCACAGCCAACATTCACATCCATTGCATACCTAACCGATAACGAAGAAACAGGAAGCATCAATAATACCGGTGCACAATCGAGCTTTCTTAGTTCACTCTATGGACGGCTGACAGAAGCTGAACTCGGAACAAAATACACCGATAACGAAACCCGCAAAGCTCTTCATAATGCACAGGTTATTTCGGCTGATGTCAACGACGGTATCAATCCGTTGTTTCCTAATCTTTCCGAGGCGAGTAATGCCGCGCGTTTGGGATTTGGTGTAGCAATTAAAAGATATGGACGCTCTTTTGATGCCAATTCAGAATTTACCGCCCGGATCCGCAAAGTATTGGACGATAATACTATCCCATGGCAAACGGCATCTTACAAGGTTGAAAGCGGCGGAGGTGGCACGATAGGGGGCTTTATGTCGAAGGAGGATATGGAAGTGATTGATATAGGGATTCCGATATTATCGATGCACTCCACGTATGAGGTGTCATCCAAGGTGGATGTATGGAATTTGAATAAGTTTTTTACTGCGTTTTATTTGTTGGGGAAGTAGGTGGGTGTATTGGGAGAATTTAAGAGCGATTCTTTTATGATGCCTCTGATATTTTCTTGATATGTGTTAAAACTCTTTCATGGATTCTGTGTACGATATAGTCACTCCATATATTCCAATAAAAGTTCGGATGTATGTTGTTATAGTACCAGGTAGTTCCCTCAAGTAAAGTATTCCCGTTGGGTAATTGTGTTAACTTAAACTGCCCCTGCTTAGAAACAAAATAATCGTGTAAATGTGGAGCGTCAATATCCCAAAAACTAAGTTCTTTCATCGGAGCAGGTTGCTCATCCACATTAAATTTTAACAATTCGGGTTCATTCCAAACTGTAATAGGTTCGATGAAACTACCCGTTGTAAAATTACAACTTCTCACAGATCGAACTCCAATCCCGGTAATTTTTGCGTTTATTGGATAAGCAATTCCTACTTTAAAAATAAATTCTGTTGGCTTATCTAATTCAGGAAACTCAATTACATTTCTCCATACTTTTTGGGGTGGTGCATTTATTTCAATTGAAGTCACTATAGAAGTTAAGGTGAAGTCATTCACCTTTTCCATTGAAGCAGTTATTGGGATACTGCCAACTAAAATCAATAGTGCGAATGGTGTGGAATTAGGCACTCTCTCTAAAATAAAACTACCGATTAAACTTCCAACCCAAGTTAATAAAATAATAAGTGGTGATGCCATAACAATGCAAACAAGTCCTTCTATAGCGAATGCCAAAAGAACAACCACACAAATAGTAAGGGTTAGAAAACCTATGTTCCTAGCATCTTTACTTGAAATAGATGTTTTATATCCATATAAAATTGTTGAGTTGGCACCAATAAAAACAGGTAGGAGAATAAAAAGGGCAATACCATATTTCCCAAAATAATTAATAATCAAAAGAGTAAAGAGAATTGTAAGAAAAACAGTTAGTCCGATGGCTGTCCATTTTCTCTTCGTCTCATCCTCTGGTAATATTTTATCAAATAAATTCATTCTTATCTTATAATGATTTTAGGTTGTTCTCTTTATAAATTTCCTTTTTATCTTCACCTTCTAATTATTGCAATGTCTTCATCCGTTATCAGTAAGTAATTTTAGTTCCAAAGCAATCAAACCTTCTCTCCTTCAATATACACCATCGGTACAGTCAATCGAAGCCCATCCGATTTGATTGAATACAAATTCAGGTTCTCCTCAAGTCGTTGGAATATTACTTCTAATTCTTCTTGTGGCAGAAGATCTCGCCATGATGACAGCCACCCAAGTTTTACAAAATGATGATTTAGGAAAGCACTCCCGTCCAAAAACTTCATTTCAAAACTATCTTCAACGTACCGTGTTACTTTGAATCCACTGTCAGTAAATAACTTTGTAATGGTTTCTACCGTTCCGCGATGTTCTTGATGCACTATTAACGTAGCTGCAATTTCATCTTTACCAAGTTCAGTTAATGTTTCCTCGAAAACAGTATAGAACTCCCTCCAATGACCGTTAAGATTAGTCGTCAAAACAAGTCTGCCATTTGGCTTTAATACCCTGTTACATTCATTGAATACAATCTGCGGGTTTTCGAAATTATTAATTCCCAAATTGGAAACAATGAGGTCAATTGTATCGTTCTCGAAAGGAATTTGTTCTGCCGAACCTTCTATTACTTCAACATTTGAAAGCCCGTAGTTCTTTATCTTTTGTCTGGCTCTGTGACTGGCATTAGTCCAGGGGTCGAGTCCGCAAAACGTGCAAGACTTACCAAAACGACCTGCAAGTTCTATGAGAGGGAAACCTGCTCCAGAACCTATATCAAGTACCGTCAAGTTAGGTCTAAGCTCTAAATGTTTCAATAATAAAAGTCCAAACGAAGCACTCCAAAGGGGGAGTTCGTCGAAAGTACTGATGAACTCCGGGGTATCGTCGAATTTATATGTTAAATATTCTAGCATGGTTTTCTGCGATATTTACCATAAAATAGATACAATTACACTGAATTATTTACGTATCACCGCAATCTTAGCAAGCGAGCCAATCTTAGTAGAACCTGAATTAGCCTTCACAATATATACCCCTGTCGGAGCAAGTTCACCTGATTCTGTTCGTCCATCCCACACCGCTTTGCGGCTTCTTGTTTCTAACGCTCTGATGAG
>JACPWH010000170.1 GCA_016197185.1 Ignavibacteriota bacterium | reverse complement strand
GTGAATGGTTGCGGATAACATTCAAGCGCGTATTCTTCACGTGGAAGAAGAAACAGGGTGGTTACTTCAGATAAGCCGGATTCAGTTCCAAAATAAACTTTTCCGGTTTGCTCATCTACGGCAATAGATTTTACAACATTATTAATCAGAGGTGAATTTGTTATATTAATGATACCGATAACAGTAGAGCCGTCTTCATTAAGAACAAAAACACCCTCATTAGTCGCTACCCATTTATTATTCAAAGCATCTACTGCTACATCGTTTATGATTTGATTTGCAAGTGAATTGATCTTTTGAATAAAAGGAACAGTATTTCGTAATGCAGAACTTGGGGTAAACATTACAGCAAGCCCGGAAGGTGTAGCTATCCACAAAGCTCCACTTTTATCAACTACAAGTTCATTGATAATATTATTAGGCAAAGCTGAATTTGAACTTGTTATTTTTCCCCAAATATCATCATCCTTATTCGAGAGAGTGGAGGATTCGTTAAAATAAATCAGCCCGTCTCCGCTGTTGCTTCCAAGCCATTTTGTAAATGAAAAATCAACAGTTACCGCTTGAAATGTATGATTAGTAATATACGCTTGGTTTGTAAAGCCGAACCAGTCACCTTTGGTATTCTTTGCAACAACAACCGGATTTGGATTAATATTTTTCATGTTCGTTATCCAAACCGTTCCGTTTCGATCTGCTGCGGCCTCTCCCGCAAGAACAAATGCAGGAGCTGCATCAATACCTACCAATGACGAGTTGTTTTCATTGTAGGAGGTAATTGTACCGTTGGAATCTATTCGGGTAACACCACAACCCCAGCATCCTGCCCAAACACTTCCATCTGGTAATGTACTTATTCTAAAAAATGCGTCGCCAGGCATATCGCGAAAGAAATCTGGAGAAAAGTTAGTCCATTTACCATTATATAATCCGAAGACACCTTTATGATTTGCAAAATTGGTCGTACCCCACAAAGTACCTTTTGTATCCACAGAAATATTCAGGAATAAATTAGAGGCAGGTGTGTTAATTTCAATCATAGTAATACTTCCGTTTCGAATTATTCCCATTCCGTTTTCCTGATAAAATGGAAACGCCAGATTGCCTGACGAGCTGTGCCCGAGAATCAAATTCTTATATTGCTGTAGTTTAGTAATAGTACCGTACCCGTCAGTTGCAAATAGAGCATAACTATCAACATAATATAGAGATTGTTCCGTTGCAGAAAATGAAGTAATTGCACCAAGATCTTTTAGATCAGAAAGAATTGTATCAAGGATACCATTTGAATACCGTATTAGCCCGTTTGATTGTGCTATATAAATTTTATCTTGTGAGATTCCCATTCCAACAACATTTGAACTTTTAAATAGCCCTTCGGATGAAGCTAAAATTTTCCATACTTGTGGATCCTTCAAAGAGGGTGTGGATAGAGGAGCTCTGGCAACTCCACTTGGAGTTGCAGCCCAAAGAGAATCTTCTGTAATGAGAAGTTTTAATATTGGAGTGTTTTTTTCAAAGGTTCCTATCTGCTGGACATCATTACCGGGGGCATTTTTTTCATTGAAATCAATTAGTCCGAAATCTCCTGCAACATATACTTTACTTCCGATAAACAGAAAATCATTAATTCTACGTTTTGGTAGAGTTGTCTGAAAGTGAATATCAGTTATGTGAGTAATAGTAAATGATTCGTCTATTATATCGATATATCCGTCGAATGAACCCACGTAAACTGATTTATTTATAGGATTATAAGCAATTGCCGTTACATCCAGACTGAGCAATGCATTTATATTTTTGAATTGAATACTTACTTTGGTAGTAGTGTCAAAACGAAATACTCCCCCTGAGGTTGCAGCCCAAATGTGACCTGAACTGTCCAAAGCGGCAGCACGAATTGAATTCATTGATGAATGGGTTTTCCAATTGTCTAATCGTATTTGAGAGAAAAGGGAGGAGGTGGAAATAAGCAGGAAAAGTGCAATGGCAATGAATTTCATAGAATTAGGAGGATAATATGAGAAATATTTTGGAAATAAAGTGGCAATTATCTCATGAAAGACTCCAAAAATAAGAAAACATTTGGGAAGTTTGGTTTAATCGAATATAAAGCCACAGAAACAATCATATATTCAGTCAGGTTAACGAAGTACCCTGTCTGTTTATTTTAGAAGTAAATTCTCTAAAATTGATTTAATACTTTTTCCTGCTGAATTCCAATTTAGTCGTTTTTGATATTCATTATGAGCAGAATGAGCAAGGGCTTTGTATTGATCTTGATTTGTCCATAAATCAGAAATCTTATCGGCATACTCTTTTGCACCTAATTCTAAAGGTAAGGTATATCCGTTTATTCCATCATGGATTATTTCGCTTACTCCGCCTGTGTCCGTAGTTATAGACGGAAGTCCGTATGCGCATGCTTCACAGAAAACCAAGCCATAAGCTTCTTTGCGGGTAGGTAGAAGTAAAAAATGTGAATCTTGAAGTAATTTGTTAAGATGTTCACGGTCTGTGGTTTTTGTTTTATCAAGGAAAGGGATTACTGAAACTTGTGAATGTGTAAATTCTTTTGGAGGAATGCACCCGCAAACTGTCAGTACAGTTGCAATGCCTCTCTTGTTGAGTTCCAACATCGTATTATAAGCAATTGTCCCGCCCTTCCGTTCCCAATCAACACCCAAAAACAGTAATTTACAGATCTCACTTTTGCTGCGATTTTGGATAAATGTTTCTATCTGTTGTTCATTGGGTGCATAATCAATGTTTGCTCCATAGGGGACAACGTGAACTTTGTCAGGATTGATACCATAATCCTTAACGGCACTATTTGCCGCCCATTCTGAACAATATATTATTGCTGACGAACGGTTAAGAGCTAATTGCTCCATTTTTCTTGTATTCTTAATCGTAGTATCAGAGAGATTTGAATAGTCGTCGTAATAATCATGCATTAATGGGAAAGTAGCATCTGCAGTGAAAACAATAGGTTGCTCACATTCGAGATATGCAATAGGGTAAGTCCAGACGGCAAAAACAATATCGGGGTTTAATTCTTTTATTTGCTTCGAGATTTGACGGGCATTTTCTCTGAGTATAGCTGGTTCAGCCTGTCGAATATGTCTTTTTTTGAAAAGCTCTCTATAAAAAAACTGTTTTGCTTTATAATACAAGCTATTCTTTTCTTTAAGTGGACCGACGTATTCAACCTCGATGCCTGATTGTTCGATTGCCTTGGCAATATAGTAGCCTAATCCTGACCAGCTCTGGACTAAGTGTGCATCAAAAGTTGATACGTAGGCAATTTTCATAAATATTGTAAAAAAAAGCGGCTATCTTTAAGCAAAAAATCTGATGAATTTATTCTATTCCGTAAAGAGATGAGTTCGATAACACAATTAACGAAATGGAGTAGCAGCGTATGGGTTTTGCAAGTAGAGAGTTTGAAGTGCTGCCGCTCAGCTCAAGATTCTTATCGTAGAAATAAAGTCATAGATGATGTTGCAAGAATAACCGCCTTTTGTAAGTCTTTGTTTATTAAACTGTTTGTTTGCCCATTTCTTCGTAAAATGCCGCCGTAGCGATAATGCCCTTCTCAAAATTTTCGAGCAAGAAATGTTCGTCCGGCGAATGTGCATTTTCAGTAGAGAGCCCGAAACCCATTAGAACAGTGGGAGCATTAAGAATTGTAGAAAACAGTAAGCATACCGGAATTGAACCGCCTTCACGTGTAAGCACAGCTTCTTTTCCGTATGCTTCGTGCAATGCAATGCGTGCTGCATTCATTCCCATCGAATCACGCGGGGTAATTACCGGATTTGCGCCATGATGATTTACAACCTCAACTTTTACCGTAGGGGGTGCTATTGCCTTGAAATATTCTTCAAATTTTTGGGCAATATCATCTGCATCTTGATTGGCAACGAGGCGCATCGAAATTTTTGCTTTCGCTATCGAAGGCAAAACTGTTTTTGCACCCTCTCCTGTAAAGCCGCCTATAATTCCATTTACATCAAGGGTTGGTCGTGCCCATGTTCTTTCCAAAGTCGTATAGCCGAATTCACCAAATGTAAACGGAATTTCAAGTTGTGACCTGTATTCTTCCTCATCAAAAGGAAGAGTTTCAAACCCATCACGTTCTTCTTGTGAAAGAGGGACTACATTATCATAGAACCCGGGAATTGTTATACGTCCGTATCCGTCCTTGAGAATTGCAATCATATCACAAAGTGCATTGACGGGATTTTGAACTGCGCCGCCGAAACTTCCTGAGTGCAAGTCGCGGTTAGGTCCTGTTACCGTTACCTCCATATAGCAAAGCCCACGCAAACCATATACGAGTGATGGAATACCGGGAGCATAAATCGGAGTATCCGAAATAACGACTGTATCACACCGTAATAATTCCGTATGGGTTCTGATAAATTCTTCTAAGTGAATGCTGCCTACTTCTTCCTCACCTTCGAGCAGCAATTTTACATTTACGGGCAATTCGCCCCGAACTTTCAGATGTGCTTCAAGTGATTTAATATGGAGAAATATCTGTCCTTTATCATCAGTTGCACCACGTGCAAAAACTTTACCATCTCTGAAAGTAGGCTCAAACGGAGGATTAGTCCATAAATTCAACGGGTCAACAGGTTGTACATCGTAATGTCCGTAGAAAAGCACAGTTGGAGCATTTTCTCGTGAACATTTATATTCAGCATAGACTATTGGATGACCTTCCGTCGGAAAAATTGTTACATCATTTATTCCTATTAACCGGATATGATTTGCAACAAATTCAGCACATATTGCTACATCTGCCTTATGTTCGGGTGCTGTTGAAACAGATGGAATTCGTAATAAGTCGGCTAATTCATTCAAAAAACGAGGTTGATTTTCAAAAATATATTCTTTTATGTCGTTTATTTCGTTTATCATACGCTGCAAAAGGAGTGTGGGATGAATTGTAATTAAGCAAAATTACGAATTGTGAACTAAATTTCATAACTTTTGCGATGGATGTTGTTCATCGGATCCATTATTTTCGATGACGCAGAGAATTAATATTTATTAGTCAGATTAGACTGACATTGATAAATAAAGCACGGATTGATTAATGTTTCTTTGATATTTACAAAAAAATAGCGGGCGAAAATGAAAGAACGACTGGGCTTAGTCTAACATAACTTATTTTCATAAGTTATAACAGAATTGTCATGCTGAATTAATGACAGTCGCAAAAGCCAACAGACAAATAATGACATCAAAAAACAATGTAATTGTGATTGTTATTCAGTGTTCCTGATAGACGCGAAAGCCACCTACAAAGTAATAAGAAAACATTGAAAAAAATATTTACCCTTGTCACCCTGAACCCGATTCAGGGCTTTCGTTGCTCATTGGTCGTAGTAATTTCGACGTATGAACGGAGATGCTGAATCAAGTTTAGCATGACAGAACGGTTGTTTTATTAAAAATTTGAAGATGCCGTTTATAACTCATGACATCTGCAGAGCCGGCTGTAAAATAATGCAATAACTTAAAGCATGGTTATTTGTATCAGCATAAGCCGAAGGTGGATGTCCCCCTTGCAATAAGATACTTATCTACTAATTTCTCAATTGTTATTTGATAAAAACTTGGATGTCATTGCTAAAACAAAAGTTGCAATTTACGGCATAGTCGAAGCATCTGATACTTACCATCTTTTGAAACACAATTTACTCTCAACCTATCTTTTAACAGAAATCTTTTGGTTTAACTATCCTGCTATATATAGACAAATACGTTCTGTTTTTAAACTACAATCTCAAACCGTCATTTCCGAAAATAATTAATTGATTAGTATTAATATAAAAGAAGGAGTGTACCCCGATTGTAACAGAAGCAATAGATGGAACTCTACAACATTTCATAGTACCGGAAGTTTCGAAATAAACAATTGACTCATGTCCTACAAATTCGATGGATTTTACTTCCGCTTCCATTGATTGTGCATCCTCTCCATTTAAGTTAATTAGAGAAATGGCTTCAGGGCGGATGCAGATTGTAACATCAGTTCCATGCGGAGGGACTTCATTAAGGAAATTTTCTTTTGTCAAAATAAACGAGCATTGGCTGTTATGTTCATAAAAACGAATATCAGCATTCCTATGAATTTTCCCGTGAAAAATATTGATTTGCGGACTACCTATAAATGATGCAACGAAGATTGATTGCGGAGAACTGTACATTTCTGCCGGAGTTGATACCTGTTGAATCACACCCCCTTTGAGTACAGCAATTTTGTCACCCATTGTCATTGCCTCGGTTTGATCATGGGTTACGTACACGGCAGTTACTCCAAGATTCCTTTGTAAGGTGATTATTTCTGAACGCATTTGAACTCGGAGTTGGGCATCTAAATTCGAGAGAGGCTCATCGAATAAAAATATTCTCGGACTTCGGATAATAGCCCTTCCTAATGCAACTCTTTGCCGTTGTCCTCCTGAAAGTTCTTTAGGTTTACTTGAAAGGGCGTGTTCTAAACCGAGCATAGCAGAAACTTCGCGTACTTTTTTTGCAATATCAGATTTGGATTCCTTACGGATTGATAGAGGAAATCCGATATTTTCTCCTACAGTCAAGTGGGGATATAGTGCATAATTTTGAAATACCATTCCAATATCGCGGTCTTTCGGCGGGACATCGTTCATTCTTTTATTGTCAAAGAGTAAATCTCCACCGCTAATAGTCTCCAAACCGGCAATCATTCGTAGGAGTGTACTTTTACCACATCCTGACGGACCAACCAAAACGAGAAATTCACCCGGCTGAACTTCGAGTGATACATCACTAACTGCAATAGTGTCGTTGTCGTATTTTTTTGTAATTGAAGATAGTTGCAGATGTGTCATGTTTTTTTGCCGTACTTAGTGTTTTGAATTCTAATGCCAGAATTTGAAGAATATAATTTGAATAAATTATAATTTTTTGTGACAAATATATGGAATTTTAAGCATTTATGACAGCCGGATTTTATGATATTTTCTTCAAAACTGCTGAATGTCCTACAAAATTTTGCTCAAAATGATTACGAAGAAATAAAATATTTTGCATAAAGTAAAATTTTATTTGTCTTTTCCCTCTAAGCGTTATAGTTTTGTACTGAATTTTCTTGAGCAGCATCGAGAAAACTCGGCTCCCTCTCTTTATTGCATCTGCTTTTTATCAGGCGGTTTGTATTCATATTCGATATTGCTATGCTATTTGATGCAAAGCTTTGGATAAGAGTACTCTCTGTCAGGTATGATGCAATTCAGCAAATCCAGCCGCTTTTACACGATATGATGAGATGAATTGAAATAGGAACAGAGGTGTAAGTACGTGGTGAAAAATCAGATACAGATTTCTTATGATGAAAAAGACAAACGGTCTTTTCATTATAGTCGTTTATTGACAATTCTTATAATTGTGGGTTGCGTTTTTGCACTAGCTTTTATGTGGAAATCAAAACAACGGCTCCAAACAATAAGTGTTGTTGGCCTAAAGACACTTACTGAGCAAGAAATACTTGAAAGAGTAGGAATAGAGCAGGGTGAACATCCGTATTTAAAGGATATACAACTCGTTGATATCCGTCAAAAAATTAAAGAACACCCTTTCGTTCGGTCAGCAAACGTTACTCATAGTGATAATGGAAAAATTACTATTGCTATCGAAGAACGCTTACCCGTAGCAGCTCTCAAGGGTTCAGACGGAGATTTGAAATATATAGATCGTGACGGAGTAATACTTCCATATCGCTTATTTTCGGTAACGGAGATTTGTATCAAGCGATGTCTGAAGTATTCTACGAACAAAAAAAAAACGCATTTTTTCTTAGTTCAACTGAATCTGGTATATCAATATGTGTAGGCAAGCCTAATGATTTACAGGAAAAATTTGAGAATTTATTCAGGTTTTGGACAAAAGAGCTTCCCAAAGTAGAAAAAAAATCGATAGAATATATTGATCTTCAATGGTCGGGTCAATTGGTAATTAAGAAAAAGAGTAGTAAAAACAACAACGGATAATATCTAAGTTAAACAGACTGTCAATTCAGGTACATAGGCATGAACTCAGACTTTAGCATTAATAACGACGATATAATTGTTGGGCTTGATATAGGCACATCAAAAGTTTGTGTGCTTATAGTTTCTACAGATTCTTCCCGTCAGTCATTGAATATATTGGGAATAGGTTTGGCAGACAGCGACGGGCTCCGTCGCGGAGTAATTGTTAATATTGATAAGGCAGTACGTTCTATTCAGCAAGCTGTTGCTCTTGCAGAGCAACAAGCCGGAATTAAGGTGAAAGATGTGGTAGTCGGTATTGCAGGTGACCACATCCATTCATTCGCAACTCGCAGTATTATTTCCATTTCGAACCCAACAAAAGAAATTTCTCATGCCGATGTTCAGCGGCTATTGGAAGAAGCCCGCAGAATAGCAATTCCTTCTGACCGCAGAATACTACATGTAATACCCCAAGATTACATTATCGACGGGCAGGACGGAATAACCGACCCGATTGGTATGAGCGGAGTGCGCATGGAAGCAAATGTGCATATTGTTACTGCCCTTGTTACAGCAATGCAGAACATTCACAGGTGTGTAGAGCGTGCAGGCTTAACGGTCAGCGACCTTGTATTGGAACCGCTTGCCAGCAGTGCAGCAGTTCTTGATGACGACGAAAAAGAAGTAGGTGTAGCTCTCATTGATATTGGCGGCGGTACAACCGATGTAGCAGTTTTCCACGAAGGTATTATCCGGCACACGGCTGTATTTGCTATCGCGGGGCACCAGGTAACTGATGATATTTGCAATGTGCTCGGGATTCTGAATGTGCAGGCAGAAAGAATCAAACGTGAATATGGGCATGCACTTCAAGAGAGTATAATGCGTGACGAAGTGTTTATGATTCCGGGAATCGGAGGGCGTAAACCGCTTGAAGTTACAAAGAGTTTGCTCTGTCAGGTAATCCAACCGAGAATGGAAGAAATTTTTGAATTTGCGTATGCCGAGATAAAGAAATCAGGATATGCAGACAGGCTTTTTGCAGGTGTAATTGTAACCGGAGGAAGTGCGCTTCTAAGAGGAACAGACGAACTTGCTCATAATGTTTTCGGTCGTCCGGTAAAGATTGGAATTCCTTCTGCTATGACGTATGGAGGTCTCGCACCGGAGGTTGAAAGCCCTATGTTTGCTACTGCAGTAGGTCTTGTAATGTATGGGCTCAGAGCGAGAAATACTATAATTGAAGAGAGTACTGAGGATGTAGCAACCAAAAAACCATCCCTGTTCCGAAAGGTGAAATCATTTTTCGAGGATTTATAACTATTTTTGTGGTTAGTTTGAGAATTTACTTAATTTGCTAATAATTTTCTTTTTTAAAACATGAACGTATTGTTTTCATTTATACCGTGGGGGGAAAAATGATTGAAGTTGATACAATTCAGCAGCAGGGCGCAAAAATTCGCGTTATTGGTGTTGGCGGCGGCGGCGGTAACGCTATAAATAGCATGATTTCCAGAGGATTAACAGGTGTCGATTTTGTTGCAGCCAATACCGATGCCCAAGACCTTGCTCGTAATCTTGCACCTCATAAAATCCAACTAGGTAAAGAAACCACCCGTGGGCTTGGAGCCGGAGCAAAACCTGAAATAGGGCAAAGATCGGCAGAAGAAGATATTGAAGAAATTCGCGAGGCACTGCTTGGCAGTGATATGGTGTTTGTAACTGCCGGAATGGGCGGAGGTACCGGCACCGGCGGAGCACCTGTAGTTGCTCGCATTGCCCGCGAGCTTGGGGCATTGGTCATCGGGATTGTCACGAAACCGTTCGATTGGGAGGCACGCCGCCGTTCTACTGAAGCTGAGGGCGGTATCAATGAGTTACGTAAACATGTGGATGCTTTGATTACGATTCCAAATCAAAAATTGATGAGTATAATCACACGTCAAACATCATTTAAAGATGCTTTCAATCGGGTTGATGATGTCCTATATAATGCAACCCGGGGTATTGCGGATTTAATTTCACATACCGGTGATGTGAATGTGGATTTTGCTGATGTGCGTACCATAATGAAGGATATGGGAGATGCACTGATGGGTATCGGCATAGCAAGCGGTGAACACCGTGCAATCGAAGCTGCTCAAAATGCACTTAATTCTCCATTACTCGAAGGTATCTCGATTGCAGGTGCGCAAGGATTGCTTGTAAATATTTGCGGAAGTTCTGATTTGGCAATGGTTGAGGTTCAAGATGCAGTTAAGATTATCGAAGAAGCAGCAGGTCATGAAGTGAACTTGATATTCGGTATTGTTACAGATGAAAACATGGGCGATAAAATCATGCTCACTGTTGTTGCAACCGGTTTCAAATATCAAGACAATTCAAAAATAATTGAAAAACCGATTGTTGCCGCTACAGTTGCCGTGAAGCCTCAAGTAGCTCAAACCCAACCAAATATCAGAACTGTTACCTCGCCGACTACAAATAATAATGGAAATGCTCGTCCTGCTCCGACCCCATCAGGTAACGAACGCCATTATTCGATTCCTAAATCAAGTCCGAGCGGAGTACAACAGTTACAAGAACTTGATACTCCTGCTACATATCGCCGTGCAAATGGTGCTTCGGGTTCGATTCGTATCAATGCAGGTGATTTATCTTCAGGGCTGAATAGCGGCTACACAAATCCTCCGGGAATTATTTCTATTCCCCGTGATAATTCACTCAAGGAAGCTACTATAGAAAAGCCGGCTTTCTTACGGAAGATTATGGACTAAGAGAGGTTTTATATAGATAATTAGAGTAAAGCGGCTTTCGAGCCGCTTTTTTTGTTTAACTCAAAACTGATAAATTGCATTGTGCACCATATCATCTTCTTTTTAAACGCAAAGTTCACAAAGGTTACGCAAAGGACATAAAGTGCCTTTGCATGATGATAATTAAATTTCTAATGTGAACCTATGAAAAATAGCCCTTTACTTGTTATAGATTCTGATTAAAATTTTGTTATCTTTGTATTGTGTTGTAAAGGTATTGCTAAGTGATTAGTTTATTATGGTAATAGATTGTTAATTTTTGATGAATGAGCATCTTTTTCATCATTCGAAAATTAGAAATTAAAATAGGTGTTGCAATCATAATCAATCACTTCTTGAATTCTAATAAATTCGTAGATATAACAATCTAAGTTAGGGGAATACAATTGGTAACATAATAGGAAAAACATAAAAATACTATTTATCACAGATTTAATTCATTATTATTTTGGAGGTTACATGAAATTCAATCGAATACTTTTTGTATCGTTATTCTGTGTCTTTGCATTAGCTTCAATAGCCCAAGCTCAGAAAACTCTTATGACATTCACCTCAATCAAAGGTGCAGGAGCCAAAAAGGACTGGGTTGCCGATACTTGTTATGCAGCATTCAATGCCTCAAAAACACTGACGATCACAGGTCAGTTTGCTACAGGCAGAACAGATATACCGTATCAGGCAATGGTAATCACCATCAAGAATTTCAGTGAACTTTCATCAACAGTTATTTATAAAATTACAGATGCCTATTTGGAAGATATTTTTACGGTAGGCGGTAGTCCGACAAGAGTAAAAACCACGATAGTTGCAAATTACACCAACCAAGCGTATGTAACAGACTACGACGACACAAAAGGACTATTGAAAGGAACTTTCTTTTTTAAAATGACTTCACATCCACCGGTAGGTGATGAGTTTGACACTCAAGTTACAGTAGGTAAATTTGAAGCGTCAATCAGCCCTGATATTACGTTGGATGCAGCACCGACCAAAACAGTTCAGATTAATACAGGGAACAAGGTTAATTATAAAGTATATGCAAAGAATGTATTTGGTCAAAATATAGAAGGCGCAGACATTTATGTTTCCGATGAGATTGCAAAAACTAAGGATGTAAAAGTAGGTGTAACCTCGTCAGCAGGCGAGTATGTATATACAGTGGATATTCCCAAGGAAACCAATTCTAAAGTGTACAAAGTAAGTTTTACTGCCAAGAAGAAAACCGGTGAAGGAGAAATTTCTTCTAATGTCGTGGACAGAAACCTTGATGTTTCGGGGCGGTATTGGGTGTATAATTGCGCAAATGTTCCGATTATGACCTTCGATGCAGGGGAAGGTAAAGAGTGGAAATCAGACGATCCGCTTCCAACAATAACGGCATCAGGAAAGATTATAATAAACGAAATACTGACATGCGAAGGTACTGTAACAATAGACCCGAGAGAAGGAAAGGAACGTGTCTCGGGTTCATACAGTATGTATATCGACGGGGTGAGTATTGCAGGGAGCAATACCCGGTTGCCATTGCACGAGGGTATTGGAATGATAATGAATTGTTCAAAAATCATGAAATGGGACACTCCCGGGATTATCAAAAAGAAAATCGGCGGTATTGAGTTCTCGATTGACGAAATAAGCTTTGCAGATCTCAATTTTGCAAAAACTGTGAAACTGAAAGGAAGTGCTACGTGGGCGAATTTGTATAAAGACAATTGTACAATAGGTTCAGACCAGCCACAAAGCTCTTCGATAACGGTTGGAATGATTATCGGCTATGAAGAGCTTGCCGGTTTCAAAATTGAAGCACTTGAAGCAAGTGCAACCAATCTCAGTACTGCTGCCCTACCGGGGTTCTGTATTGATAATGCTGCCTTTTCTTATGATCCTGTAAAAGACGCATTTACAGTCAGTACTGCGGTTGAGTATTCCACTCCAAATCCGGCAGATGCAAGTAAAAAACTGTTTGAGGGAAAAGCCAAAGTATCATTAACCATTGAAAAAGGTAGATTCGAGGCGATGTCAATCGAAGGGAAAGTTAAACCCGGAATGATTATACCTGATGTTCCCTTTACATGGAATGGACTTAAAATCTCAACATCAGGATGGTCGAATCAAACTTCATGGAAGGGTGTTTCTGCTGAATTAAGCGGATTTTTCAATTCGGATGATCAATTGTTCAAAGATAAATTCCCGGGCTTAGGTAAAATTTTGGGCAATGATCCTTTTTGCGAAGTTGAGCTGAACGGTAAATTTGAATGTGCCGGACCTAAAGTTACAGCAAGGGCAACAGGGCGTTTTATGTCAGTGAAGACAATCAGCGTAACCAAAAAATGGCAAATAGAACTAAGCTCTAAAGCAGTATTGGATATAGGTCATCACAATTTCGAATTTGGTCAGTGTGATCTAAAAGCATTTCATTTTGGATTGGACGATTTCTTTATCAGCACATCCACTCCGCCATTAATGCGTTTCTCATTCGGTGAATCCGGCTTGCTGTTCTATTCTTCGGTAATGTCGGCAACTGTGCGAATACCGGATTATCCGAGTGAGCCGGCGAATGCAGAAAAATGGGGAGCTATGTATAATGTGCTAAAATATTTGAAATCAATTAAAGCATTGCCAAGAACATTGGGAACTGCTTCGCTCAGTTTCAAAGTGGATGGAAAGGATGTAGAAGCTGCAGGTATGGTTGATGTTACAACGTGCGGGATACCCCTTTTGTCTTCTTACGGCAGCTTAGGTGTAAAGATTGGTGTTAATGAAAACGGTCCGCACATGTCATTTAGCGGTGCTTTCAAAGGCTTGGTAACTGAATCAGGAAAAATGAAGGGAGCACAAATCCAATCGGCAGCATCTAATGATGAAACAATTCAAGCTGCTCCTATCGATACATTCACAGTAACAGATAATACTCTTCGTGCTTTTGTTCTTATGTCGAGCAAAACGAAAGTTCCTGCTTCAGTACTTATTTCCCCCAGTGGTGAAAAAATTTCTGCAACAAAATCTGATTCCAGCGTAATTCTCTTCGACGGTGGTGACGGAACATTTGCACAATGGTCTATTATTGATCCCGAAAAAGGGAAATGGATACTTCAATTAACGAACCCTGCACCTACTGATTCAATATCGCTTTTCTCATTAAATAAAGAGAAACCATTTGAAGTAACTGCTGCTGCAACCGGAAAAAATATTACAGTCAATTGGAATGCAAGTAATTATGATGCGGCAGACTATGTGGACATTTACATCGATAACAAACAAACAGGTTACAACGGTATATATATGGGAAGAGCACCGGCAAATACAGGTACATTCACCTTTGTTTTGTCCGACAGTTTAGAGAAATGTTCCTATTATGTATATGCGCAACGCCAAGCAATCGGGACTGCACCTGCAACGGTGTATGCCACAGGGCAATTCACAGTGGATAAACCGGTTACAACTCCTAATAATATAATTGTTACTTCAAACCAACATGGGGCGGTTCGTGTGAACTTTAGTGTCAATCCAGACCCCAATATCTACCGTTATGCAGCATATATATCGAAACCTGACGGGTTTGATTCATTGATAGCTGTTACATACCCTAGCGAAACGATGATGGAATTTACTTGTGATACTGCACTTTTGAAAAGTCTCTTTATAATTTCAGAAAACAAAAGCGGAGTAAGAAGTTGTCCCGGTATTCCTCAGTCAATCACTGTTGGCGTTGAAGAAGACCCGAAAACAGGGCTTACTCCCGGCAATCCATTTGTAATTATTCCAAATCCTTCGTCCACATCTGCAATTTTGCGATTTACTCTCCGACGTACAGGGGAAACAAAAGTTCTTGTTACCAATATCCTCGGACAAAAAGTAACTGAAATTCCCTCCGGAAGTTTAGGCGAAGGAATTCATGAACTAACCTATAATACTTCATCACTCTGTGAAGGTATGTATATGGTGCGCATTATCTCTGAGTATTCAGAATTTTCTACATTTATGACGGTAATTCGATGAGGTCGAAATGATCAATAAAAGTGCGTGTGGCAATCTGTTCGGTGCAAGTTTTTGCTTGATAAGAGCATGTATGTACATACTGTATTCATTGCTATTGGTCGTAATTATCGGAGTTACTTCAATTACTTCCCAAGCACAAACAACGAAACCGGAGTGGCGATATACAGCGTCACTCCCGTTATCACTCACCGGACACAAAAGTATAACTCTTCATACCGGCGAAGTTCTCGTATGTGGTGGAATAACAAGTTCAGGAGCTTCAACTTCTTCATCGTTTATATATAAAAACGGTGCATGGAGTCAAACGGCAAACCAGCTTCAATTCGCAAGGGCATACCATTCATTGGTAGCAGTCAGTAAGCAAAATGGTGAATCGATTGTATTTGCAATCGGGGGGTATTCAGGTACAACCGGAAATTACACATCAATCCCAAGTGTGGAAGTATTGCAATTTAATGCAGGTACAAAATCATGGTCATGGAGAATGATAGGCAACCTTCCTGCAGCAGTCGGTAATTGTGCAGCAGCTTATGATAAAAAAGGATTTGTTATTATCAGCGGTGGCAGAATCTTAAACGGCGGAGGCTTAAATATTGGAATTCCTACAGTAAGTTCTGCTCGAATTAATATAAATACACTTGCCATTGACCGCATCGGCAATATGGCTACGGCTCGAAGCGAACACTCTACACTCATGCTGAACGGAGCAAAAGGGGATTCAATAATTCTTACAGCATCGGGAGAAATTAATAATATTTCAGCTACAGAACTTCTGAATGGT
>JACPWH010000140.1 GCA_016197185.1 Ignavibacteriota bacterium | reverse complement strand
CGTATATGCGCAAATATCAATGGGGAATAAATTTTCTTGGCAATATTCCGCAGGTTCTGATCACTCCATGAGGGCTTTATGCTTCGGAAGATACATGGCTCGCTGTCAATTTCTGGCATATACCATCCCACACCGAACCCGTCTCCATTAACGGCAATAGACATCTCGCCCGCATTCATACTCTGTGCAGTTATAATCGAATATTTAGGCTTGTAGAGCAGGTCATCAGCCAGAACGGGAGTCCCGATATACGCAATAAATCTACACATAAAATTGCCCGTTGAGAATAAAATCAAGCTAAAATTACGAAACGTACAGCGTTTGACCAACGGAAAAAAATACAAATGCCAAACAGGAGCATCAACCCTATTGTGAATTCTGCTAAAAAAAATCCGCTTCGGACTTCAATTGCCAAAGCGGATTTTTAATTTATCACTTTACTTTATCAATAGCTTACGCAACTGACAAATGTTTGGAGCAGTAATTTTCATACACGCCATCCAAAAGCAAATTCAAAGCATCAGCCGCTTCTCGGGCTGCATCAAGAGCTGCCTCTTTTTGGTTGTCAGTTTGGCAGAGTTTTGCAAGTGCTTCGCGGGTAACTGTACGGTGAATTTCATCTGCGTGCTCGTGAACTTCAAAGAATTCCAGAGCGTCTTTTGTATCCAAATTATAATGCTTTTTCAATCCTGCTATTTTTGTAGTACTCACTTCGGGGATTTGTGACTCATAAGCATAAAGTGCTGCTATTCCTTCATAAGGGTTATGGCGTGCAGAAAGTTCTTTTAAGATTTGAACAGAATCTTTAGTGGTTTGCAAATATTTTCGTTCTGTGATTGCAGGGCGTTCAATACCTAATGAATCTGCAAATCTGCGCCATAGTTCAGGGTGGTTGTTAGGACCCTGTTCCTCTTCAACAAGGTTCTCCAAAAGCATTTGGCGAACTTCGAAATCATCACAATTTGAATGGGTTGCGCTTACGTAGCGCGGGAAGTTGTGTACCTGAAGATAGTATTCATGTGCATATTCGCGGAGCATTTCGAGTGATAGCTCGCCATTATTCCACATGATGTAGAACGGATGTTGCAACATGTGGCGTTCGTTTACGATTGCGTCTAAACGCTCTAAGAATTCTTGGCTTGTCATAGTAATGTCCTTTTGAAAAATAGAGATAAAGCTATCAAACTATAGCACCCTTGCGGGCAAACTTGGGGAAGTATCGCGCAAAAATACTGTTTTTTGAGAAAGTAAGCAACATGAAATATTTTTTATGGGGGTGTTAATTGAAAAGTAATGTTGTGCTACAGATGTAGCAACGATAGTTTTAGTATCAATTGAAGTAATATTCTTTGGAAGAAACATATTTGTTTGAAGATCTATTTTGTGTTTTTACAATGTTTTTTCCTTTACCCAATTTAGTTTCCTAATTGTGAATAGAATTAATACTAATTTCGTCAAGTTATAATTTTAGTCTTACCGAATACTAGTCTTACCGAATACTTTAGATATGAAAATATGCAGCCCGAAACAAATGAACCCAAACTCTCACTTTTGAATGTAGCTGTACTCGTTTTATCAGTGTATGTTCTTGTAGTTCTAATTATAGATTCATTCATACAATTACCTGATGAAGTTTCTCGAGTTCTCGAATTTGCTGACAATGTAATTTGCATATTATTTTTAATTGAATTCTGTGTCAGGTTTTATCGGGCAGAAAGTAAACTCAAATTTATGAAGTGGGGTTGGATAGACTTAATTTCAAGTATTCCAACGTTTGACCTCCTCCGAGGTGGACGAGCATTACGACTTATTCGATTATTAAGAATTTTACGTGCATTTCGCAGCATAAAGCATATCATAACTCACGTTTTTCGTAGCAAGATACAAGGTACTCTTACGAGTGTTAGTATAGTTGCTGTAATGGTTGTAATATTTTCTTCTATAGCAATTTTGCAAGTGGAAACAACACCCGAAGGAAATATAAAAACTGCCGAGGATGCTTTATGGTGGTCGTATGTTACGATTACTACTGTTGGTTATGGTGATAAATTCCCTGTAACCACAGAAGGGCGTATTATCGCGTCATTTCTTATGACTGTAGGTGTCGGCTTATTTGGTACGTTTACAGCATTCCTCTCTTCTTGGTTTGTAGAATCAAGAAGGCAAGAGCATGATTCAAAAAAAATGAGTTAGTAAGATTTTACACTTAAAGCCTTATAAGGGCGGCATAGTAATAGAAAATGAAACCTGCCCTATAAATCAGATCCGCAGGAGTTGCACAGCAAATCAGTTAGGTCGAATATCTCGCTCCGATGGAGCTAAAGAGTCGTTGATTCGTTCTCTTCTATTACTATGCCGCCCGTATCGGGCTTTCAGAAGTAAAATATTAAGAAGCTCAATGTAAGTAACTCAATTAGATCCTATTTTAGATGCTTCCACCATTTTTTCAGCAGCGATACCCACATTTATTCCAGTTCCGATTTGGCTATGTTTTTTCTTTGTCGTATTATAGCGTTTTAAAAACACGATTGCCTCTTGCCTGTATAACCCATCTATAGTAATTACTCTCCTTCATAATGATTGTAACCGGAGCAGAAATAATGTTTGAAACTGAAATTGAACAGCTTAAAAAACATCTTGCAGCACAGCTTCCGCAAGCTCAACCATTTGTATATCTGCATGATATACTCTCTTCGGATATTGAAGATTGTTACAAACTTTCAATACAAGCTGAGGTTGATTGGTGGATTTATGAAGAACAAATAGAACGGACAGACCATCCCCATTTTGATACATCAGCACCGGAATTACAGGAAATTTTCGCATCATTGGATGATTCATACAGGCAATTTGCTCAGTTTAATATTACGCAGCTAAATGAAACCCTTGAATCAGCTGTAAAGGTTCGTCTCAATTTCTTATGCCGCCCACGTACAACTCTGAAATGGTTTATCTACCGTGGCGCACCTACAAAAACAGTTTATGAAATTGTATTACGGCTCGCCTATTTTTATGATTATAATTATTTGATTAGCGGATTCCATGAATGGGCACAAAAAACTTATTCTAAATATCCTGCAATGGATTTACTCTCGGTAGTGGAATTCGAGAAAATTCTGGAAACGATAGATAATGATTATATCCTTGATTTATCACCCCACCAATTTGTGGATATGCTTATTCCTCTTTTCGAGTTTTTCCATCTTGGGAAAGAATTTACTCCACAGCTTACTATCCCCACCGAGGCACTTATCGTTTTTCTGGATGATAAAGGTGTGGAACTCATTGCCCATGAAATCGAGCGACTTCTTTAT
>JACPWH010000156.1 GCA_016197185.1 Ignavibacteriota bacterium | reverse complement strand
TTTTCTCTTCCATTTCTTCAAGAATTTTTTTCTCAATTCGGTCCTTCTTAAATTTAACTTCACATAAATACAGGGTGTGAAAGCGAGTTTGGATCATATAATCAATTTGACATCCTGATTGTTTTGTTGTTGGACTTTGAAAAAATGGGCCGTCCATCACAACTTCCTCTGCTGAAATATTTAACATCTTCCAAAGAGTTTTATAGTTATGGATAACAAGATTTTCAAACTGTAAGCCCATGACTCCTTCCCAACTAGAAAAATTATTTAAGGTCGAAGCCGGCATTTTTTCTTGTTCGATTTTGACACGATTCGGACCAATGTATTTTAAATAGAAGCGTAAATAGTTATCACTTAAACGATAGCGACTCAGCTTCCCCAATTTTCCGTTTTTTAAGTCCCATGTAAAGTCTCTTCTTACAAAACCAGCCTTTACCAATTCGTCTAAATACTGGCTATACAGCCCTCCTTGGCTTTTACCAAGCTCTTTACAGATGTGAGCGAGTTCTTTGGGCCCACTTGCAAGACAAGTTACAAGCTCTTTATGGATCCCTTTGCGTCGGGAAAAAAGGTCTGAGAATATCTCATCAAATTCTCGTACAAGTAGACCGCCTTTTGTAAAACACAGATCTCGAATATTTTGCTCTGCAGACAGATTTGGTTTAATTCGCTCCAGATAGAAGGGCACTCCTCCAGTCACAGATAAAACCTTAAATTTCTCGTAAGCTGTGATACGTACTTCTTTGGGATGCCAAAAAGCATTACATGATTGAAGAGGAAGTTCTTCGAGAACCATATCAATCATGATTCTTCCAAGAAAACCGGTATTACTGAGGATATTCTTCTCAATCCATGAAGAGATTGATCCGCAAAGTGCAAAAATCAGATGGGGGTTTTTGCTAAAGTACATGTCCCATGCTGTTTTCAAATGACCCAAAAATTCAGGATCTTTCCCCCCCATCCAAGAGATTTCGTCAAATACAATGAGTACGCGCTCTTTTTGGGTGTGTTTGGAAAGGTGCCAAAAGATGTTGCTCCAATCATCTGGTTGAACGCCTGGAATACCAGCTCTTCCGAGCTGCTTTACGAAAGTACCACGTTGTGATTGTGCTGTTGTCTTGCGTGCTGGAGGATTTCCGGAGAAGAAAAAACTTTTTATTTCTTTGCCAAACTCGGCTAATAGCCTACTTTTTCCAATCCTTCTTCGACCTCGAACTACAATAAGATTTGCGCTTCGAGTAGCCAATAACCCCTTAAGTCTGGCCATCTCAGCCTCACGACCAACAAATGGGGTGGTTTTCATCTGGTTCTCCTGAGTTTTAAACAAAACTATCCGATTTGCTCTATAAAAATCAATCCACAAAGGAAAAAAAGGTTGATTTACGGATGAATTTTTAATCTCAAAAATACATCTGCAAATGGATGTTTTGCCTGTTTGCGGATTGATTTTTTGGCCATAAAAATGATCTGCAAAAGGTCAAAACATCTATTTACGGATACTTTTCTTAATGGGAGACCGGGTAAGTAAACTTATTGTTTTAATTAAAATAGTCCCCAAATCAGCATTTTCCTATTTGGAGACTGTTTTTCTCTGATAAAAAAATCAAGCTTTCCCCCTCTAAAAATGCCGATTTGGGGCCAGCTCCTAGAAAAAACAGCAGCAAAAGGCAAAAATGCTATTTGCTGCTAAATTTACAATCTGGAATAATTTAATAGGCTAAATATAAAAAACTTAAGATTTTTTGGATGGAAGCGCGGTTTTAAATTTTTTATATTCCGCGCTTTAAACATGATTTCATGTTTGTAGTGCGCTTCAAGATAAGCTCAATTTGTTGAACCCAAAGCACTTCAATGACTTACCTCCTTGCAAGGAAACCTTAAACTGGCTATGCGGGAGCTGAAAGCCTTATAAATCGATTAGTGGGTAATCTGCATCCAAGAAGGAAGCAAATTGAAGCCAGTAGCGAAACAGTCCGAGATTGAAAGAACACTGAATGAGCGCCTAAGATTTATCGGTTATATTCTGGTAATTTTTGCTGTGATCACGCTGATCGGGGACTTTTTACCTGAGGAGGAGGAAGAATTTGATGGACTTCTGCTAGAAATGGAAGAGGCTCCCCCTCCAGTTCTGTTGCTTTTGAAATTGTTTGCAAAAATTATTATTCAAAACAAAATCGCGTATTTCCTGGAACTTATGATAAAATGCTTTATAGAACACCACACCATATCGAACGCTTTTTTAGCTGCTTAAAAGAAAATAAAGGGATAGCCAATAGTTACTATGTTGAATAACAATTTTTGATAAAGGACCATCTGCCTCCTTGCCATAGAGAGAAAAAATTGGCTGTTTTTCGGAAGCACTCAAGGAGGGAAGTCTGCCAGTGTGATCTTCTCCCTCGTCCAAACCTGTCGAGGGCTAGGGATCAATCCCCGCGAGTACTTAGAAGATACCTTCGGAAAGCTCATGGGATATAATGCTCAAAAGCTTCAAGAGCTTCTCCCTGACCAGTGGCAACAAGACCGTCAAAAAACTGCTGAGTTACGCACTTCTGCGCATTCTTAACAACATGGGTAAAATTGACGTTTACCTACATAGAAAGCTTCAATGGAAAACTACGAGAGGAATGCCTGAATGAAAACTGGTTTACTAGCTTAGAAGAAGCTAAGAGGATCATTGAAGAATGGAGAGAAGACTATAATTGCTATAGACCGCATACTTCCTTGAAAGGACTAAGTCCTTGGGAATTTATAAATAAAGAAGAAAACCTAACGAAAAAAAATGTGCTACAGGATAGCAAGAGCTTCTATTAGAAGATGGTCCTAAAAAGGAGGCAAGGTCAAGAGCAAAAAAGCTTCTACGTAAGAGCTAGTCGACGAAAGAAAAGTACGATTTTTCCTTTCCCTTACTGAATATAATTCTGTTGCATGGAATTACACGGAATTTTGCCTACTAAAAATGAGAGAGGTCAGGATTTTTTATTAAATAACTTATTACAAGTTTATTATGATTTGTTCGGTCTCTAAGGATTACACGGAATTGCAAGGAGTTTTATCCATCGGTGTAGTGATTGGAAACCACAAACTTGACTTTGTCATGCCCTTAATATAAATCAGCCCCTGAGTTTTTAGCTCTTTCAAAAGTTCTTGCACCTGACGCTCAGAGAGTAGAGGCAAAACTGGACATAACTGAGATAATTTTGAGCCATTTTGTGCATTTGCCAAAATATATTCAAGGAGCAACTTCTTGTTATTTTCTCTATCTACTCCCCTGTTTTTAGTGTAGATCCTTCCTGCTCCAACGTAATATTTCTTGCAAAGCATATATTGAGCCTTACGTTCACTGCCTACTTGTTCGATAATGCCAAGATGTACCAAATGATGGAGCCGTATTTTTAAATCAGTAGGTACTGAAGGAATAGGTCGATTTCTGTGCACTAAATGAAGAACAAGAAAATCTTCAGTGGTCAATGAAGATAATTGCTCTTGACCAACCCTTTCTAAAAACCGGAGAAAATTTTCATCTTGGATTTCCCCGTTAAGAGTTAAAACTACTTCATGTTCATCGGTGTGAGAAAAATCAGGCAAAAGTTTTCCTTGCTTAATACTCTCTTCAAAAATTCTATCTGCTCCCTGTCCAGCTCGCTCTACAAGTCCGCATTTAGCAAAGACCTCCGCAATCCGTCGATTCTGAGGTTGTTGCTTCCATAGCATATTTTTAGCATTAATTCCTGAGGGAAATCCGCCAGGGCTTGCAACGATAATCTCACGAGAATATTGTTTTATCCAGATAGAACCAGCAGTTTTATAATCTCGATGGCTAACAGCATTTAAAATAACTTCTCGAACTACTTTCTCATTAAAGGTTGGGATATCCCAAATAAAAAGCCCATCTTGGAAATGTTGAACATCATTGCGGAGGTTAATTTTCTCTCAAAGCTCATCATAAAATGAAAAAAAGCCTTGCCTATATTCAATTCTTTGTTGTGCAGGTCCAATAACACGACTAGAACGGTATTCAAAAATTACTTCAGCCTGTGCTAGATATTTTCCTAAAGCTTGCCGCGTACCAAAAGTAGTTGCTTATCCGATACATTTTTTAAGGTGGTATTGCCTGACTTACGTATCCATAGTTCGCGGAATACATCAATAGACCTACTGTCTAAATCAACAAATTGCGCTTGAGGACAAATTTGTCCTGAGAAATCAGGTCTCCCTCACCAAAAATCCGTTTAAGCATATCTGGGGTCATTGACACAAGTTCTTCCCCCCGTCGCATCCAATAGCTCTTTCTTTTTTTCTTTTTACAAAAAATCAGAGTCGACAAAAAGGCAAGAAATGTTATGACAAACAGGCTTACTAACCCAATTCCTGCAAATATTATACTCAGCAAAAGCCTAGTGTCCATTTTCAATTCTCTAAGCCATTACATATAACTTGCTTAATAGTACTTCTTTGCTTATTCAGCCAACTCCTGTTTTCCAGTTTCGCTTTCCTTGCCTTTTTTTCCTAAGCTTACTTCCCTTCCCTTGTTTGCTTGTTTTTGATCCAATCCCATGATCAAAGCTGTCATTCCTGTAAGAGCCCCTAACTGCATTGATTCAATAGCAGAGCTTGGGCACTAGAACAATTGTGGAGTTCTCCTTCAAACCTTCATAAAGCATGTTCATGGCTCTCAAATGTAAAGCGGTAGGATTGTTGGCATAAGTCAGAGCTGCTTTACCAAACTTCTCTGCTATCTGACGCTCAGAATCCCCTAGAATCACTCGGGCTTGGCGTTCTCTTTCTGCTTGCGCTTGCATCGACATGGCATTTTCCAAGGCCGCAGGAATGAGAACGTCTTTGATCTCTACAGAAATAACGTTAATACCCCAGGGTTCTGTACGCTCATCGATGATTTTTTGCAATTCGTTGCTAATTTTGTTTCTTCCTTCCAACATGTCTGAAAGTATTGTTCTACCAATAACATCACGGAGAGCTGTTTGCGATGCCCAACCTATAGCGCTTTCGTAATCGGCGATTTCTAGAGCTGCCTTTTTCGGGTCTATTACTTTCCAAAAGAGAACCGCATCTACATCCACAGGCACTGTATCTTTGGTCAGTGTCTTTTCTGCTTTGAATGCAGTAGTAATGACCCGAATATCAATCCAGTAAGAAATCTTATCGATAATCGGAATGATGCAAAACAAGCCTGGCCCTTTTAAGGAGCGGAAATGGCCCAGACGGAGAACTACCGCCCTGTCCCATTGGTTCGCAATCTTCATTGCAGAAGAAACAACAGAAGCAATGATAAAGGTGACTCCTAAGATCCAGAGGCTTTTTAAATTAGCTCCATATACAAAATACTCCAGAGCTGCGCCCATGCATAGTATTAAAAGGAATAGCAATGTTGTAACTGGACTGCTTTTCATTTCCACATTCTCCTGAGAACTACTGTCGGCACTGACCAAGTCTTAGTGCAGTATGTTCTGTTTCTTAAAACTTAAGCTACTCATTCCTATAGCAAACTGAAGCAACAGGGGCAAACGTTTTTATTAAATCGGGAGTCTGACTCGTAACAAAGATGAGCTTATTTGCTATTGACAAATGTACTTTTTAAATATAGGATCGCGCCAATTAAATATTTTATCGGTGTTCTATGCGCAAGATAAAGTTTTTTACCCATTCTCTTCTTCTTTTCACTACACCCTCTCTCCTTTTACATCCCCAAGACATTCCTCCACCAGTTAGTTATCAGGTTCAAAAAATTGAAGGAGAACAACCTCTTCGTCTTTACTCTTACGACGAGCTTGTTAATTTTGTCGAATATGCTGAATCAGTAGATCTGGAAAATAAACTTACTGATGAGGAAATGGAAAAAGTTTCTCACTTTATGGCCTTTTTAGCTAAAGAAGGGCAACTTCCTAGCTATTCCGAGGAAACTCTCTCCTTGGACGAAGATATTGAAGAGCTTTTGGAAGGAGACAACAATCAGTTTGACTATACCTTTTCCATGGGGACTCCAGGGGAGTATATAGTCATCACTATGGCTCTTAATGATTATGGAGAAGTAATTCTTTGTAAGGGATGGATCAAAAAGAAGGCTGAACAAGTAAAGAAGTTTGTCAAAAAGCATAAGAAAGCCATCATCATCGGCGCGGCCGTAGTAGTAGCTGCGACAGGAATAACGGTTGCCGTAGCAGCGGCAGCTACCTCTACAGCAGCGGCAACAGCTGCTGCGGCGACAGCAGGAGCTGCTACCAAAAAAGTTGTGGATGAGACAAACGATTTATTAGAAGAATCTAAAAAAAAGATAAAAAACCTCATGCGCCTCCTTCGCCTATTAGCAGACGAGGTAAGAAATATTGGAGAAAAAATTTCTCCGGTAAACGGCAATCCTGAAGAAAGGAATTCAAGAGAAAACCTTTCAGAAAGCTATGAAAAGTTAATGACATCTGGGCATCAGAAAATTGATAATCTTTTTTCCACAGACCTAGCCGGAGCATTTAGTAAAGAAGCAAAAGCACATAGGCCTTTAGAAGTTGGTATACCTTTCGGTCCAGGTATAGCGGGAGTACTTTCTGCCGAAGCACAAGCCGCTCGTATGGCCGTTAAGGTAGAAACACAGGCAGGACGTATTGCTGCTAGCCAAGTTACTAAGATAAAGGGATGGAAGGTAGGAGATGATATTCGCAATCTTACATCTAAAGGAAATTTACCTAAATGGGATACAGTAAGACGGCGTTTTTGGAAAACTGAGGTAGTGAAACACCCTGAAAAGTACGCACCAGAACAATTAGAAAGGATGAAAAAAGGATTAGCACCTCAACGCTTGAACACGCAAACTGGGAAAATGGAAAGTATGGAACTACATCATGATCCTGCTCAAAGAGATGGTGGCTTATTTGATTTTGTACCACTATGGCCAGATGAACATGCGGGAGTAGATTCTCTAAGACGTTTACAAAAATAAATAAAGAATGTGGGCATATGCTTGATTTTGACAAGCTCTTTAAAGAGAGTAAAGGTAAGCCGATTTTATATAAGGGCAGTACTATATCACGCCTTGATGAATTTCCTATATCAAATGAAGATACTCTTATTATTTCTATTGAGAAAACAAATAGTAGTTGTAGGCAAGGAGTTACCATTGATGTTACTGGACATTTTGAAATAGATGGACAAGTATACAAAAAGGGTAAAGGGTTGCGTATGTTGTTTTGGGAGGACACTTATAATGAACCGCTAAAGGTCTTTACTAAAAAAGGATCTGTAGGTGTATACAACATATGGGAAACAATAACTTATCATCCATTTAAAAATGAATTAGGTGAAACAGTAAACAAAGAGTACAAAGCTGTGCACTATTGGTTTAATGGAGCAGGAATGATAGTCGAGGAAATAGAAAACGGGAGAAGGTATCACTGTAATGATTTCCGTCCAAGCGAAAATTTTGACGCTATTGTTTTTACCGTGCAAAGGATTGTAAAGTAGCACAATGCCAAGTTTTGATCCACTTTTTCATAAGGTTAAAGAAGAACCTGTTTTATACAATGGGAAGGAACTATTCCGCATTGACAAGTTTCCTGTCTCAAATGGGGACACACTTCTTGTTTCTATTGAGAAAGTAAATAGCGATTGTCGACAAGGTGTGACTATTGATGTTACTGGAAGTGTTGAAATAGATGGTGAAATTCATAAGAAGGGAAAAGGGTTAAGAGTGCTATTTTGGGCAGGTGACCTTATTAAACCAATAAAGGTTTTTACCAAGAAAGATTTTGTACATGTTTACAATATATGGGAGGATATAAGTTACCAACCTTCTACCAATGAAAAAGGAGAAACTGTCTGGAAAGAATTTTGCAGACCAACTTATTATTGGATGAACGGTGCAGCAATGATGGTTGAGGAAATAGAAACCGGTAGACGATATTATTGTAATGATGGCGCTCCAGATGAAAATTTTGATGATATTGTTTTTACCGTGGATTACAAAATAGGCATCGCAATGGCGATAGTTGAGGAAACAGAGAATGCTACATGTCTTCGTAAAAATTCTAAATGCCTTCTCAATAATGTTTTGCTATACCTGCTTTTATATGTCATTTTTTATCCTGTACAAAGAATTTCGAAATAATAAGCGGAGAGCAAAAAAACTTTCAGCTCAGGTCCACCAACAAAAAAAGAACATAATCCATTTGATATGATAAAAATCGCGCAACAAACGCAATTGTACGTTTGTTACGCAACGTTTAGCAAAATAATTACCGCGCTTGAAACAGTGAGTTGCGTTTGTTGTGCGAAATATACGAAAACAAAAGTCGCGCAACAGCACAATTATTCTTAGTGTATTCACTATCAAAGCATTAAAAATATATGTAAATAGATGGAAATAAATAACTACTAGGATACGCATGAAAAAGGCAAAACCTAAGGAGGCTTCGGAAAAAATCATAGGTCGTCTAAGAGAGCTTATTGAATCTCAGAATTCATTGACGACGCCGTCTATGGTCGTCGCAGAGTAGGTAAAACCTACCTTGTTAAAAATCTTATTGGTTCCTTTCCCTATGTATTTTTTCACGTAACGGGACTACAAAAAGGTCCTTTAAAAGCTCAACTAAAAGAGTTTGCAAAGCAAATAGGCAAAACCTTCTATCAAAGTCCATCTATTATCCCTCAGGAAAGCTGGGACGTAAGCGTCTATTTTACCCATGTTGTCAAGAATTCCCAGAAACGTTTCACCCAGTAGATTTTTGCCGGTTTAGTTGCCATTGATCAGGAAGGAGTTCTTGCAACTTTTGAGCATTATGACTCATCAGCCTTCCGAAGATATCTTCTAAATATTCGCGGGGATTGATCCCTAACCCTCGGCATGTTTGGA
>JACPWH010000100.1 GCA_016197185.1 Ignavibacteriota bacterium | reverse complement strand
GTGATTGGGGAGGTCTTATAATTCTTGGAAGAGCTCAGATTAATAATCCCGGTGCCGAAGCAATTATGGAAGGCGGATTCGATGCTAATGATAAAACCCGCTGGTGGTATGGTGGTTCTGACGCTACGGATAATTCGGGTATTCTCCGATATGTACGTGTAGAGTTTGGTGGAATTGCATTACAGCCTAATCAAGAGTTAAACGGAATTACTCTTGGTGGTGTAGGGCGTGGTACAGTATTAGACCACGTACAAAGCAGTTATGCAAATGATGACGGTTATGAATGGTTCGGAGGAAACGTAGATGCAAAATATCTTATTTCAAATGGTGCATTGGATGATGATTTTGATACAGACAACGGCTTTAGCGGTCGTGTGCAATTTGCAGTGGCTCAGCGTTATGCCACCCGTGCAGATCAATCAACAAGCGAGTCTTTTGAGTCGGATAATGATGCGAGCGGAAGCACAAACCAGCCGGTTACAAGTGCTGTTTTCTCTAATGTTACATGTATAGGACCACTCTCTAACGTTGCAAATACTCCAAATTCAAGATTCGGAGCAGCTGCTCAAATCCGCAGAAACTCTCATCTGTCAATTTGTAATTCAATTGTTCTTGGATGGCCTCGCGGAATTGAGCTTTCATCAATAGGAACAATGAATGCAGCTTTCAACGATTCAGTCATTATTCATAATTGCTCATGGTTTGGTGTGAAATCGACATGGCTTAATTTGGCAGGAGGAACTCCTCCGTCAGGAATGACTGTAGATTGGTTAAAGGGTTCTACTTTTGGCAACACTCTTAGCGCAGCATCTCCCGATGCAGCAATGCTCGAAGATCCATTCAACGAAACCAAATTCAACGGTTTGCCAAAGGCAGGGTCTCCTGTATTGAGCGGAGCTTCTTTTGTAAAAACAGCAGGAAATGTAGCTGTTGATGATCCATATTTCGATAAAGTTAATTATATAGGTGCATTTGGTACACAACGTTGGGATTTGCCATGGGCTAATTACGATCCGATTAACACTGTATATATTCCGGGTGGTCCTACCGCAGCAGGTGGAAACATAAAAATTACTTATCCAAATGGCGGTGAGTCATTCGAAGGATTTTCTGCGCAAGATATTAAATATGACACAAGCAATACATTCGGTATGACTTTCAAATTCCAATTTGGAACAACTCAGAGTGGACCTTGGACAGATATATCATCAGTTTCCGATGCAAATGCACGCGGTAACGCAAAAGGTGCTTTTATAGTTCCAAATACTCCGACTTCGACAGGTTATCTTCGTATGGTAATGGTTAACCCTGACGGCTCAATTAATGCAAGTGTTTCGGATGTAAGTGATGCACCATTTACAGTTACTGCAGGAGTTACAGCAGCTCTGAAAATCATTACACCAGGTAAAACTGCCGGAGAAAAATACAGAGCAGGAAATTCGTATGATATTACATACGACACAACAGGAAATTATCATTTACGATTCCGTTTTGAGTTTGGAACTTCATCAACAGGACCTTGGACAGTGTTACCCGGTATGAGCAATGTAATTGACAGTAACGCAAGCGGAACAGTACGTAGAGGACTACTTATCGGTGGTTTCCGCGTTCCGTCTATTGCAACGACTACGGGATATATTCGAATGGTACAAAATAGCGATACGACTAAACAAAGCATATCAGCCAATCCGTTTGAAATTGTGAAACCATCTGTTTCTAAAATAGATTCGCTTCTTAAAGATGCAATTACCGGCTCTGTAACACTTTCCAACACAAAAATTTATGGTTTGAAAGGATATGTCCATGTACTTTCAGGCGGTACACTTAATATTCAACCCGGAACAATTATACTTGGTGATGAAGTAGGGGTGAATTCTGCACTTATCATTAATCGTGGTGCGAAAATTAATGCAATCGGAACTCCTAACTTTCCGATTGTCTTAACAAGCAGTGCACCTCCCGCACAGCGTGCAGCAGGCGACTGGGGCGGCTTGATTATTCTTGGCAAAGCCCGTATTAACAATCCAGGTGGAGAAGCAATTTTGGAAGGTGGGTTTGACGCAAATGATAAAACCCGTTGGTTCTACGGTGGAACAGATGACGAGGATAATTCGGGGACACTTAAATATGTGCGCGTTGAATTCGGTGGAATTGCTTTACAACCTAATCAAGAATTAAACGGCATTACACTTGGTGGTGTAGGTCGTGGAACAACAATTGATTATGTACAATCAAGCTATGCAAATGATGATGGTTTTGAGTGGTTTGGCGGCACGGTGAATGCAAAGCATATTATCGTAAACGGTTGCCTTGATGACGATTTCGATACTGATAACGGCTTTAGCGGTAAAATTCAATATGGTGTAAGCCAACGCTATAAAAATCGTTCAGATCAATCTACAAGTGAAGCTTTTGAATCAGATAATGATGCAAGTGGCTCGACGAATAAACCATATACATCAGCAATTTTCTCAAATATCACTTCAGTTGGCCCGCTTGCAGATACATCAACTACCCCAAACTCACGTTTTGGTGCTGCTGCACAAATCAGAAGAAATTCACGTCAGAGCATCGTCAATTCAATATTCCTCGGATGGGGACGCGGGCTTGAAGTTTCTTCGGTAGGTACAATGGCAGCAATGCAAGCAGATTCACTACTTGTGAAAAATTGCTCATGGTATGGTGTTAAATCATCTTGGGTGAATCTTGCCGGAGGTACTCCCCCCGCAGGTTTTGATGCTACTTGGCTTGCTAAATCAGAATATGGAAACGTAATAGACAAATCAACTGCTTCAAATGCCCAACTACAAGAACCGTTTATCGAGCAAACATTTAATCCGTTGCCTAAAACAGGCTCACCGGTTCTTATCGGTGCGAGCTTCACAAAGACAGGTACTGTTGTTGGAATTGATGATGCGTTTTTTGATAAAGTAACTTTCCGTGGTGCTTTTGGCACTGAACGTTGGGATTTACCTTGGTCGAATTACGACCCGATTAATACTGACTATAAAGCACAAGTTAATGGTGTTGAAGAAGATGCAGCAATCGCTGGAGTTGCAATCGAAATTATGCCGAATCCTGCAACTGACCGTGTATCGGTACGGTATGCATTGGCAAACAATTCAAATGTAACAATCAGATTGATTGATGCACTTGGAACACTTAATACTACGTTCGTAAGCAGTGAATTCCAAACATCAGGTGTATATCAATTCGGAATAGAAACATCTGAATTACCAACAGGTTTGTATTTTGTTCAGATTCTTACTCAAGACGGAAACAAAATTACGACACAAAAATTATCGGTTGTTCGCTGATAACGAATTCCCCCTCTCTCAAAGAAAACGGGCTTTCTCTTGTAATCGAGAAAGCCCGTTTTTTTATTTGAAGAGGAAATAAAAAGTGTATTCTTACATCTCCCGTTCCACAATTTCCGGCTCTAATTCAGCCTCTACCTGTCTCCATATCTGTTGACACGGGAAGCGATTTTCATAGAGTGCACGACCTACAATTGCAGAATCAACCCCGTCGCGGTGAAGCTCTTGAACTTTCCATAATTGCTGAGGACCTGCAATGCCACCTGCTTCAGTTACACGCAAACCTGATTCTTTGGCAATCCGGCGGAGCATCTCAAAGTCCGGTCCTACAAGTGAACCTTCCCACGAAATATCTGTATAAACTAAGCGTTTAAACCCTAATTCTTTTGCAAATAGAGCGTACTCGGTATCACTCACTTGTTTGCTGAGAGTTGGAAAAACTACCTGACCGTTTTTAGCACGGATTCCGACTACCACTTTGCTTGGTGTAAATTCATTAACTAATGCTCGTATTCCTTCCGGGTCAGTATAGATGAGTTCATTAACTATTACGCGGTAAATACCATGCTCAAGCCAAAACCTGCATTCTCCTACCGAATGAAAGTTAGAAAGAAGTTGGATAGGAATATCAACTGATTTGACAATTTCTAATATAGTATTGTAATTTGCAGTGTTGTCACGCCCTTCCATGCTGTCCAAGTCAGTAATATGGAGTGTTTTCGCATTCTCTCGTCGCCACAGACGAGCAAGTTCGAATGGATGATCAGAGATGAGGGAGTACATATTTTCTGTACCCGGTTCACCTACGATACATCTGGCGCAATGACCGTTTGAAAGGTCAATGGATGGAATAAGTAAAATCATAGTTAACTCTGGTTAAGAAAAGAAGAAATCCCATCTATAAACGATTGAAGTTCTAATTGATTGACTAATCGTGAATTAGAAGTGGCTTCCTGAGTAAAACAAAAGATTGCTTTGTGAAAGTCTTTTTGGATTGCATAAGCTGCCCCAAGTATAAAAAGCCGCAATCCTTCCCGATGAACATCAGCACTCCTAAAATCAAGCCATTTCTTTACAATATCTGATTTCTCTGATTCAAGAGCTATTTGGGCAAGTCTCAGCCTCACTGTTTCACGTTGCTCAATTGATAATTCCTGTGAGTTAACAATTGGCTCAAGAGTTGATTTTGCTTCTGAGCGATTCCCTGCTGCAAATTCTGTTAAACCTAAATGATAACTGAGCCATTTATCATCAGGATTGTCGGCTAATTCTTTGCGAAGTAAAGTTGTATTGCGTACTATTTTCTCTGGTGAATGTTCTGCATATCCAAAATGGCGAATCACAACAGGAGAATCCATAATTTCGAAACCTGCCTCACGAATTGAACCTGCAATTTGTTCATGAATTGCACCTTCATAACGAATCTTGGGGTGTCTGCGAAAAATACGGGTGTAGAGATGTTCTGATTCTATCCCACCATCCAATACATTCAAAATTTGAGAATGGAGACCGGCTATACTTGGAGTATTGAGTAACTGTGAAATGTTTTCAAGTGATTTTCTGTCAAGTTCTTCATCTGCATCAAGTTGAATAATCCAATCGGTTCGCATTCTCTCTAAAGCGTAGTTTCGTGCTTCTGAGAAATTATCTGTCCATTTATGGAAATGTAGTTCTGTTCCGTATCGTGAGCAGATTTGTGGTGTTTGATCAGTTGAACCTGTATCCACTACAACAATTTGCTGTACAAATTCATAAAGCGAATCAAGCGCAAGAATAATGGAAGATTCAGCGTTCTTGACAATTATTGCTGCGCCGAGAGTAGGAGTAGGTAACATGAGTTTATAATAATTTTTTACCGTACTTCCGATCCTGCACTTACAGTACTTTCCGGAGTAACAAGCGCAAGAGTTCCTTCAGGAGTATTGGCTGCAAGCAACATTCCCTGCGATTCCATACCCATCAGTTTTGCTGCTTGAAGATTGGCAACGACTACAACAGTTTTACCAACCATTTCTTCGGGTGTATAGAATTTTGCAATTCCGGCAATAATCTGTCGGATTTCATTACCTAGATTAACTTGCAGTTTGAGCAATTTTTCAGATTTTGGAACCCGTTCCGCTTTTTCTACAATTGCAGTACGAAGTTTAATCCTCTTGAAATCATCAATAGTTATTATGTCTGTTGGTTCTGTTTCCGGTAATGTTGTTTGTGTGGTTGGGTTCATTCGTTCAACCTGTTCGGTAATTGTAGAATCTTCAATTTTAGCAAATAAAACCTCAGGAGAAGCCATAGGGGTTAGTTCGGCAATTGCAGGAAAAGCTGCAGTACTCCATCGGTCAAGTATTTCCAAATCAGGTTCACCTGTATTGGATTCGATACCAATCATTTTGGCGAGTGCAGCACAAGTATTCGGCAGTATCGGAGCAAATAATGTGGATAATGCGCCGATTGCTTGTGAGCAAATATAGAGCGTCTTTGCACAATCATCGTTATCTGTTTTGACAGTTTTCCACGGGGCGGCATCATTAAAATATTTATTGGCAGCACGGGCAATATTCATTGTTTCACTGACAGCATCGCGGAAACGGAAACGTGCATAATGTTCTGCTGCTTTCTTTGCTCCGAAATGAATTGCAGCTATCAATGCAACATCATTTGGAGAGAAATACCGAAGATGTTTACTTTCATATTTTTCAAATGCTAATTCCTTCGAATCTTCTCTGCCGAAATCTTCCAAAAGTAATTTCCATGCATCATTTAATTTTACGAAACGCTCTGGCAATGCAGGTACTTTCCCGTCGAAATTTTTATGAAGGAACTGAACAACACGATTGACGAAATTCCCAAAAATTGCAGCAAGTTCATTATTGTTTCTCGCCTGTAAATCCTGCCATGTAAAATCAGAATCTTTCGTTTCGGGCAAGTTCATCGCAATCGTATAACGAAGCGAATCCGTTTGGGAAGGCGATGGGAAATCACGCTGGTAATCATGAAGGAAAATCCCCCAGTTCATTGATTTCGAGAACTTCTTCCCTTCAAAATTCATAAATTCATTTGCAGGGACATTCGCAGGAAGAATATAATTTTCCTTTGCCATGAGCAGCATCGGGAAAATGAGTGTATGAAATACAATATTATCCTTACCTAAGAAAGCAATGTATTCCGTGTCTTGATTCTGCCACCAGTCTTTCCATTCTTCAGGATTATTATGAAGTTTCGCCCATTCTTTCGTGGCGGAAATATAACCGAGAACTGCCTCGAACCACACGTAAATCACCTTGCCTTTCGCACCTTCGACAGGAACGGGGATTCCCCATGTCATATCACGTGTAGCAGCACGGTCTGCCAAACCTTGTTTGAGCCACGAGCGGCTTTGTTGCAATACATTATCCTTCCATTTGCTTGCATTACTTTCGATGTAGTTTTCCAAACGTTCTTGGAAATCACCCATCTTGAAATACCAATGCTTGGTAGAACGCACAACGGGTGTTTTACCCGAAACGACGCTTTTAGGATTGATTAGGTCTGTTTGGTTATAGTTCGCGCTGCAATTATCGCATTGATCACCGCGAGCGTGCTCATTACCACAGTTTGGACACGTTCCTTCCACATAGCGGTCGGGCAAGAACATGTGGGCTTCTTCATCATAGAATTGATTCTCCTCTTTCTCGACAAGCAATCCCTTTTTAAGCCAGTCAAGGAAAAACTCCTGTGCAGTTTCGGCGTGTTCGGGAAGGGAAGTGCGGGAGAAAATATCAAAACTCATTCCGAATTGCTCAAACGCCTGTTTATTAGCAAAGTGATATTTATCTATAATTTTATCGGGTGTGGTGTGTTCTTTATCCGCACTGATGGTAATCGCCACTCCATGTTCGTCCGAGCCACACACAAACAGCACCTTTCGTCCCGAAAGCCGCAGAAAACGGGCGTACATATCGGCAGGGAGATATGCCCCGGCAAGATGCCCGAGATGAAGAAAACTGTTAACGTAGGGGAGTGCGGCTGTAATGAGAGTTTGGGTCATGGGTTAGAATTATCTTATAGATTATTATAAATGTATAAATGAGATAGGTCTATTAATTTATGAGTGCCTCAGTATTAACTAAACTTACATTTGGAAGAGAATTTCTGATAAAAGCTTTTAATCTGGAATCCAATGTAAGAATAGGTAGTTTGAGTTCAAGTGCTAATACAATCAAACTCATATCTTCAATTCCAAACTCATCAAATGAAATTTGTTGTTCTCTCCCCCATTTTATATTCGATTCAGATAAATCAACCACTTGTACAAAACCAACAAAATTATCTTGTACTTGCTTTGAAATTCTAAATAAATTTGCACCATATCGAAAAACTTCTTTTGAGTTGATGGCTTGAAGTTTTGTTGTGCATAAAATATTTTGAGTCTCATTAATGATATAAGATGAAGTTTTATAAAAAGAATACTGTAAGAACAATTCTCTAAAATCCTGAAGGGAAGTATTTCTGTAGACTTTCGGTACTAATGCTTGAAAAATAGCATTAGCTTGCTGGAAAGGTAAGGGAGTTATACTATCAGTTGAATATGAGTCAGCAATATAAAGAGCAAGACAATTAGTATCAATAATACATCCGTTTCTCTGTGGCATATATTAACTCCTATGCCGCAAATGGCAAATCTAATTGAATTGATATCTCACGTCGAATTGCTAAGATGTAATTGTAAAAATCAGTTATATTGTTCTTTAATTGCTCGGAAGATTTTTCAATCTCAGTTCTAAGTTTAGAGATATTATTATATTGATTCAATATAGTCTCTAATTCATCGTGGTATTTATTGTAAAAGTAAGAATATGTATTATTACGAGGTAACGAGCTGATATTATTTACAAAGTATTCGGAAATATCGGCAGCAATTATTTTTCGCGTCTCATAAAGAGGATTTGATAAAGATAAATGTTTGGTTTCTTCAGGATCTGATTCCTTCAAAGCTGAAATATAAGTTTCTATTTGTTCTAGAAATCCTTTGTTATTCTTAATCTCATCATCTAATTTAATACAAGCTTCTAAAAGAATATTTGGAAGTTTATTGTGACTGTCTTCATAATCCTTAAAATCAGTTAAAGATTGTCTTACATCAGTAAGATTATCGATATAAAGATAATCTATCCATCTTTCTGCATTTCCAAGTCTATCTAATCTATTATTGTTTGATCTGTACGTCCAATTATGAATTGAAAGTAAATAGAGTTCTTGTTCTAATCCCCTAATATAAGGATTGAATACAGAATCAAACCATGCGCGTGCTCGACGTTCACGAAGGTTTGGGGGTAATTGAAATACTGCTATATCTTTAGTTCCCATAGCTATACCTATATTGTAAAGTATTATTAAGTCGATAATTTTTATACAAACATACTGAAATATAGCCCATAGACGTATTAGTATTACCCAAGTTGCCCCTGAGCCCTCACCCTATGGTTATTCTTAATCACAACAATCGTAATATCATCATGCTGCTTCGCCTTACCAATGAATTTCTGCACGTCAGTTATAATCCCTTGCAATAGCGAGAGTGCATCAGCTTCGGGACGTTTCACGGATGTAAGCAAGCCCTGCATATCAAATTCCTCACCTGAAAGATTCACAGCTTCAGTAACACCATCTGTATAAAGAATCAACGCATCGCCTGCCTCAAGACGCACTGAATAATTTGCAGTAACTTGGTTGAATACCTGACCGTTATTGAGCCCCAAGGCAAGACCTTTGCCTTCGAGTGGTTCGGTTGTGCCGTTACTTCTGCGTATTAATATCGGGTTATGCCCTGCTTGGGAGTAAGTAAATTCCATCGTTGCCGTATTCAATACACCATAAATTAACGAAATAAATTTACCGCGCTCCATTGTTTCATAAAGCAGTTTATTAACCTTACAGAGGATGTCTGCAGGAGAAAGCGACTGCTGAATCTGCGACACAATCACACCTTTAGCAAGCGTGATATAGAATGCAGCGGACATCCCCTTACCGGAAACATCCCCGATTAATATTCCCAAATGGGTATCATCAAGAGGGAAAAAGTCATAATAGTCTCCGCCAACTTCAAATGCCGGAATACACGTTGCTGCTACATCAAGCATCGGATATGTAGGCATCTTTGCCGGAAGCAGACGGCGTTGAACCAATTGTGCAGCAGTCAGCTCATCACGCAGGCGTTTTTCTTCTTCAAGACGATAGAGATATTGGGGTTTGTAGTCTTCTTCATGAACTTTTTCGGGAGAACGAAGGTAGGCGATTATCCCAAGCCCAAACATTATTACAACAATTGAATAAAAAACATACTGTAATTCAGGAAACCCTCCCGCAAGCGGAAGGAAAAATATAATTCCGTTTAACACACCGACAACCCCCATTGCCAAAACATCTGCAAAAAAGAAAACAGCTATATAAGTTGCACTAACAGCTAAACTCTGCAATAAAACTGGTAAAGACGGTGAATCCTGCAAGCCATAAAACATCATAAAGAAAATGACATTGCCCGTAATTATTCCGACTATCTTCCATTTGCGTGAAAAAAATCTATAACTAATTGCCGGAGAAAGTAATCCGATAGCCAAATTAATAAGCGGTGTAAAAAGCAGTGCAACCGACACAATAATAAAAGGGCTGTGCAGAAGGGAAAAGAAATTGCCATTGAACACCATTGTTTGCAGTGATTTATCCGCATGTATTTGGCTGAACATCCAGTAGATTAAAGGGAAAGCACAGGAACTGATGAATGTAATTGCCATCCCGATGAGAATATTTCGTCCTGCAAAATAAGATTTCCACGGAGAGTCAATCAGGCGGCGCAAGGTGTAGAATTTCTCGGGAAATTGCTCCAGTGCCAAAGAGACCACCCCACCGAGTGGCATTCCTCCCAACAAAAAACCAACGAAAATAAACGTTGAAATTGAGATTAAAAGAATGGAAGTAATAGAAAGTCCACCGGAAAATGAGAGCGAAACCGAAACGAAATACATGGTAATACAAACACTTGCAATGATTGTAAAGACAAGGCTTACCCCTTTTTTGCGCAATTGAGCAATAAATACCCCTATAAACGAGATAAGAACCAGCACAAAAATTACGGCAACAACACCGCGAAAAGTTGCAAATCTATCTTCTGTGGACTCAATCGTTTTTCTGGATTGATAATCTGTTTCCCACCCTACAAGCCATGAATTTGGTGTGAGAGGATTTGGCATTATTGCAGTTAGGCGCGCTAGCTCCAAATGGTGAGGATATGTTGCAATGGTCGTAACAAACGAAAAACCGTTTTCTGACTGTTCAGGTTTCCATTGGAGTGATTCTGTTTTGTACTTTGCAGGAAGAAATCTCTTTAGCGATGCCAAGATTGCTGCTGTATCTTGATCCAGATCTACAAGATCAACATTTTCCTTCCGTTCAAAAGCAAGTATCTTACCTTGGAGGCTTAATTCAAAAGTTAGATAATAATTAAGTGAGGATTTGCTCTTTTTGGAGGCATTTTGCCCGCTACCGATGCTGAAATTAACATTGTTGCTTTGTTTCTTTTGAATAATCGAAACTTTTGAAATGTAGGGGATTTTATAATAATCAATATACTGTTTTGTGGCAAAAGTGCCTAAAGTATCTGTAATCCCCTCTGTAAGGTCACTGTTGAAATTTGGTCGCATTGATACAGAAATTGTATCACGAGAAATGTCCGATTCACGTAATAAACTGTCAGTAACAGCTTCGGTCACCTTGGGAGATGCAACTGATAATTCAGGAGTCATCCAATAGGTCTTCATCATACAGTACAGCACGAGCCCGGCTGTTCCAAGTGCAAAAACTATCCAGTCGGTTTTTTTGCGAATTTGCGGGAAATAGTCCATAGTTGCAGGGAGTTCTGTCTCGTAATGTTTGAAAAATAACCGAAGTCGGATGTGTTGCAGTACTTTTGCCGTACTCAATGAATTTTATCTGTCTGAATACAAGCAGTATAAAGAAAATAAATCTTACATCTGACACAATCCAGGTAAAACCAAGTTTGAATTATCTCCAAAAATAACAAAAAAACGGCGTTTAGAACATCGAAAGGTGGATATACTTACTACTTACAGCTAAAGCAAGGATTCTCTTCCATTTAATTAATAAATAAAAGTGCGATATTCATAAAAAAAGCTCCGTTGCTTGGTTAATGCAAACGGAGCTTTTAGCCGTAGTATGTGGCGAATTATTTTGAAGGAAAAACAGGTTCAAAAAGAATATATGGTGTTTTGGGCGTTTCATTCGGCAGCACAATTGCAGGAGCAGCTTCACCTTTAACTCCAAGAGATTTCACAAATTTATAGATTGCACTAAGGTCTGATTTCGACATCGTGTGCAAAGCCCACCATGGCATTGGTGGCGCACCTTTGGTAGAACGGGCGTATTCCACCCAAGAATCCTCAGTCATTGAATTGATAAGCATTCGTAAATTGAGGGGATAGCTTGTTCCCCACGGACCTTTGAAACCCATTGAAGAGCCTGTCAGCCATTCGGATTCCGGCATCTTCCCACCTGATACGTCGAATCCGGGTGTATGGCAATCATTACAACCCCCAATCATAATCAAATATCTGCCTTGAGCAATTTGCTGGTCTATTTTTTGTTTGGCAGCAGGCATTGGTGCTGCTTCTGCTATATCTCGCGGAGTAAATGTACAAGAAGAAAGCGACACAACACCGGCGGTAAACATAGCACAGAGAGATGAGTAAAGCATAACAACATTCAAAAAAGTAAAACAAAACAAGTAGAATTATCTGCCGCAAAATTCGTGGTTTTTAGCAGTAAGTTTCAGCCATTTTATTGTTTACTATTCGAAGTCGGAGGGTGGTTTTTGTTGGGTGAATGTTCTGGTTTATGCAAGAGGTTTGCCCTATTAAGCAGATTCGCCGACAAGTTTGGCGAGAAATAACTCATTCAAAGGTTTTCCGGTTGCTTTGGATTCAAGCCAAAGCGGGAAATCAAATAAGTCAAGAATTGTATTATCTTTAGCGGAATTTAATGCTTGGAGTTGTTTGCGGAGTTGATTGAAATGCCGGATTAATTCTCGCTTTGAAATTACTCCGGAAACTTTTTTGAGAAAACGTAACACAATTTGTTCAGGTTTTCCAAGTCGCTCGCGTTTTGCAAGGTAACGGTAAGTGGAGCGAACCGTATATTCGAGCAGTGAGGTATTGCCAAGTTCATAATGAATAACAAGAGAAAGGAGCTTCGCGGCAGAAACAATATCTCGTCGAATATCCGGCTGTTCTTCAAGGGAGCGGTTTACCCATACAAGTGCTTGCTCCCATTTCTCTGCAAACACGAGTAACACACAAATATTGAAACAAATCGGGCGATAAAGTTGCAATCCGATTTCCTTCCGGTAATGGGATATTCCTTTTTGCCACACATCAATCCGTAGTACTCCTTCGTCAAGTTTACCTGAATTAAGATAGTAGAACACCTCCATACTTGTTTTCATAATGAATGCTTCAATACGGGCAGCTTCATATAGTTTAGCATCAAATTTTTGAATCATTTGTTCAAAGGTCGGGAGTATTCTCTCAGCTTCTTCAAATGAACCTGAAAGAATACACCTCTGTACGTATTGCTGCACACCACGAATGTACACCATTGGCTTTTCTACTATCAAATCGGGACGTGCTTGTATTATTTCATAGCGGCGACGTGAGTATTCTAAGGCATTTGAAAAATCACTGCCATGAAGGTTTTCGGCAATAATGCGAATATTGTAAAAGGATAATTTTGCATTGTGTGTTAGAGCATGATCTTCAGATTGAAGCAGTTGGTGTTTTAAAATTTCTGCAAGTTCGGAAGAAGGTTCTCCGCCTGTCATTCCTTCTCGACTATTGATAAGAGAGACTGCGTCGTTGAGGTCGCGATATTGCTCTGTTTGATTGATAAATTGGAGAATCTTTAGCTTTTCCTCTGTAACAGATTTCAATCGTTGCCGAATAGGTGCTGGTAGAATGCGCGCAAACTTTCAAGGATAAGTTTGTTAAGGTAGTTTTTAACTGATGAAATACGATGGGAAAAACCAAATTTTGCGAGGCGGCGTTTAAGCAGTTCTTCGTCCCATTCATCCATTTTATCGAGTATTGTAAAGAGAATGGTATAGTCGTTTTTATCTCCTATTATATGCTTTGCCGTATATTTTTTGAAATACCCCTTTTCAGCGGAAGTAAGGGATTTTACCAAGCGAAAAAGATCGTCGGAGGATTTCATCTGCTGCTTAATTTGTGGAGTTTAATAAAAACTGTAGGATTTGCAGGTAAAAATGAAAAAAAAATCATATAAAAGATTGCAAGTTTCTACACGTCTCCACATTCTCCAAATCTAATGTTTAAATTACCGGAATCTCTATGTGGGTACATTTTGTAATCGGTGTCAGTTGTCTGTTTGGTTTCGGACGGATGTTTATTCTGTTCAAGCGTCTCGGGGGAGAGAATCAAAAACGTAATGTTCGCGAATTGATTATCATTTTTGCAATTCTGTTTGTTATGCCCTTTGTACTTTCTGCATTTCTTATAAAATAGAATTTACCGGACTTTGAAAGTTGCCATTGCGACGATAGCAAGCATAACAGCAACTATATAAAATCTCACCACGATTTTAGATTCATGCCACCCGCTTTTCTCGAAATGATGGTGGAGAGGGGACATTTTCAGAAGCCTTCTTCCTTCACCAAATCTTTTCTTGGTATATTTAAAATAGCTCACCTGTATAATAACCGAAAGAGTTTCAGCAAAGAATATTCCACCTAAAATCGGAAGTAAAAACTCTTTTTTAATTAGAATACACAAGCAGCCTACCGCTCCGCCCAATGCAAGAGAACCTGTATCACCCATAAATATCTGCGCAGGATATGAATTATACCACAAGAATCCTAATGCAGCACCCACTAATGCAGCACAGAAAATAGTAAGTTCGTCTGCTCCTCGCAGGTGAATGATATTAAGATATGAAGCAAAAGTTGCATTGCCTGACATATATGAAATAACTGCAAGTGCGAGAGCAACAACTCCTACCGTACCAATAGCCAAACCATCCAAACCATCTGTAAGATTTACAGCATTGGAGGTTGCTGTTAGAATAAATATAACTACCGGTATATAAAGAAACCCAAAATTAAAATTGATGTTCTTGGCAAACGGAACGGTGGTTAGAGTACTTATTTTACCAAAAACAGGGGAGAACCATTCAGGAAAGAAGTATATAGAGCCGCCTACAATCAGCCCTACGAAAACTTGACCTATGATTTTATACCGTCCGATAAGTCCCTTCCGTAATTTCTTTACTACTTTCAGGTAATCATCAAGGAAGCCTACCAAGCCAAGTAGCCCTGTTACGAGTACAATAAGGATGATATACATATTGAAAATATTTGCCCATAGGAGGGTAGGCACAAGGAGGGCTGTCAATACAATCAAGCCTCCCATCGTCGGCGTTCCTGCTTTCAGGGAATGATTGCCGACTGCTTGAAGTTCACTTTTGGCAGATTCCCCGATTTGCTTGCGCTTGAGAATCTTAATGATTTTAGGTCCGACGATAAAGCTTATGAGAAGAGCAGTGATAGCTGCCGCTGCTGCGCGAAAAGTAACATATTGAAACACACCAAACCCCGGCGTATCAAAAGTAGTACGCAACCATTGAGCTAAATAGTAGAGCATAATTCTATAGTATTTCCTTGTTTCAATGAAAAAAAATCACTTCAGATACCAAAAAGATATTCGCATAAATCATCGCTTCCGCAAAGCCAAAGCGATAATGTCAGCATTGGTAGGATTGATAAATTGCGGTGTATAATTCCCCGGAGAATGCAATTCACCGCCGATAAACTCGATATCCACAATTTCAAAAAGATTTTGAGGTGCAAGTCTTTCCATTGCCGATTGCATCGAATAATACCGTTGCAAATAATTATGTGGGCGGATTCCGGTATCCTCATGTGCCCAATGATGATCGTATGGAGTTGTTACAGCAACTATTCCATTCGGACGGAGAAGCCTGTAAATTTCTTTCATTGCACGGCAGTCGCCATCTTGGGGGATATGTTCAACTGTCGAAATCATTAATGCTTGGTCGAAAGATTCATTTGGGTAGGAAGTCTTGGTTATGTCTTGCAATTCAACCCTAAATGGTTTAGCAAGTTTACTTGCAACCCCTTGCTGATATTTCACTCCTACTTCATCAATATCTATTGATGTTACATCCAAGCCCTGTTCGGCAAGATAACGGGGGATAAATGTCTCGAGCGAACCGATGTCGATAATTGAAGAACCTGCCCTGTAATCCACTTGCGCCAGCGACCATGAATATTCTAAACGGCGAAGCCATCCGAAAGGTCCATACCTATCACAATCTGCATTCTCACTTGGCGGTAGTTTTGTCCGGTTATGGAACAATTCTTCCCATCCACTGGGGAATTCAAGTTCGTAAAATCTTTGGGAAGGTGCGAGAAGTTTTTTGTATGGTGATAGTTTTGTGCTTAATAAGCGATTAAGAGTCTGCTGTATTGCCATTACTTCATCAGGTGTTGATGAAATGGAAAAGACAGTTCTGTCAATACCTTGTACTTTGTTCTCTCGATCGGAAGTTGTAATAACTACACAATCGGAAGGAAGGGTAGAAATCATTTGGAGTTCAGGGTAGGGAATGGGGCTTGGTACAATTGGATGCCACGGCAAAAGACCAAACGACCCGTCGTGCCAAACTGACCACGAACAATTATAATGAAATGTAAAGAAGTGGATAAGTTTTGCGAGTTGTTGTCTCATTTCATCGCTGTTGGAAGCGAGCAAATGCGAGTCGAGGATAAAGGTAAAGGGCATTGTTGACTGAATAATAATTATGAAATGATTGTATTAATTCGGGATTCCTTAATTATAACATGACTTGCTGTTTTAGTCGGTTACGTTTTTAATTGCAAAATAACCATAATTACTTTTCCTATCTATTATTATTCCAATACTATGATAGTTTCACAGAAAAAGCGATGCTAAGAAAATGATTGAAGTTATTAATCACACAAAAAAGCGTTCGTAATCCTCAAGGAAATATCGAAGTATCACTGCTGCAGCAATCTTATCTTTCATCCCCTTTTGCCGGCGTTGTTTCTTCTTCATACCTCCGGCAATCATCGTTTGGAAAGCAGCCTGCGTAGAAAATGATTCATCGTATTCTATAACAGGAATTTCAATTTCTGTTTTAAGCTTTAGAATAAATTTTTCAATACGTTTCACAATGCTTGTTTTACTCCCGTCTTCTTTGATAGGAATTCCAACAACTACGGCTCCAAGCCGTTCAATTTGTATAAATCGCCGGATGTTATCCCAAAGTTCGGGAGCATCTGTAAGGAGTATATCACGTGGTGAAATAGTAATGTGTAATTCGTCGGTAACGGCAAGCCCTATCCGTTTCGTTCCGAAATCTAATGCAGCGATTCGTTTCCCTTTGAGTGGCGGCAGATCCATACTATAAATGAAGATGTGATAGAGAATTGATACTATAGCCGCTGTCCTACTAACATTACCGTAGGACAAATATAACAAATGCTTACCAGCGAACCACTTTGTTTTTTATAAATGATCAGATGTATGATAAATTTTTACTATTGAGAATTTTGCATAACAATATGAAATTTAAGAATATTCATGAATATAGATTTAATTCTGATTTGCTTCCCGTCGTTTTCTCTTTGGTTAGCCGTTACGAGTTCCGTAAATTGCTTTATGAAATCAAGTAGCTTGTGCTACGTCTGCCTTTGTTCAACGCAAATAAAAAAACGAATTTTTACAAGGAATTGCTATGCAAATATCCAATACAGCCGCAATTGAACGCGCGCAAAATCTCCGCCAAAACAAGATTATCCATGAACTTATGGATAAAGATACAACCGTAATGTTTGAAGACCCATTAGAGAACGATATGGTTCTCAACATGGGACCTCAGCATCCGGCTACTCACGGCGTTTTGAGGGTTTTGCTCAGGTTGGACGGAGAAACAATTATCAAATGTGTACCTGAACTTGGCTACCTGCATCGCGGCTACGAGAAAATTGCAGAAAATATGACCTATAATGAGTTCATACCACATACAGACCGTTTGGATTACATGGCTCCAATGTCGAATAACGTTGCAATCTGTATGGCAATTGAAAAAGCAATAGGTATTGAAGCACCCACTAGAGCGCAATGGATTAGAACCTTGGTTTGTGAACTTGCGCGGGTCTCTTCACACCTTATGGGTATGGGGGCTACCAGTATGGACGTTGGTGCTCTTACTCTGTTCTTATGGACATTTACGGAGCGTGAAAAACTCTATGATATTTTTGAATTGATATGCGGTGCACGTTTCACAACGAGCTATGCGCGTATAGGTGGGGTTGCTAATGATATTGACGCAGCGACACTCAAGAAAACACGTGAATGGGCGAATCAATTTCCTGGTGAACTACACTATTTCGAGCAATTGGTAAATCGTAACCGGATTTTTGTTGATCGCCTTGCAGGTGTGGGCTATATGCCTCCTGAAAAGGCAATTGCATTAGGTTTGACCGGTCCTTGCTTGCGCGGTTCAGGTGTGCCGAGAGATCTTCGTAAAGACGAACCGTATTTAGTATATGACCGGCTCGATTTCGAAGTGATTACTCATAATGATTGTGATGTATGGGCAAGGTACAAAGTCCGTGTGGAGGAAATGAAACAGTCTATCAGGCTTATCCATCAGATATTGGATATGATGCCTGCCGGTGAAATCCATTCGGATGATGCACAGAATGTGATTCCGAGTAAGGCAAATATCTATACGAAGATGGAAGAACTTATCAGTGACTTCATGCTCGTTAATTTTGGGGCAATGCCACCAAAAGGGGATACCTATACTGCAATTGAAAGTCCGAAAGGTGAACTTGGCTTCTATATCATATCCGATGGCACAGGGCAGCCGTGGAAATTGAAAATACGCTCACCTTCATCATCAAACTTGCAGGCACTCAAATATATGAGCGAGGGTTCGATGATTTCGGATATAGTTGCCATTATTGGTTCGATAGATCCTGTGATGGGCGAAGCGGATAAGTGATAACTTCTTGCTAAATTTTGAATCGGGCTTAATTATCGTATAGTAGTTAAGTCCGATTTTTTATTGTTATTCTGTTTTTTTACCACTAATGTAAACGAAAACTCTTTTGAGACTTTTGCGGTAAGAGAAATTTAGACAATTAACATATATTTAACCCAAGAAAAGCATTTCTTTGTAAATAGACACATGAGTAATGCACGAATTTTAGAATTATTCGTCTTAAATACTCACATTTTAAATTACACACTAAACGCGAGATTGTTTCATGGAACATTCCAAAGGGAAAATTCTCTGGATTGACGACGAAATCGAACTTCTTAAACCCCATATTATACTGCTCACCCAGCGTGGCTATACTGTAGAAACCGCTTCAAACGGTGATGATGCACTCGCAATGGCTACTGAAAAAAACTACGACTTATTTTTCCTCGATGAATCCATGCTCGGCATGAGCGGTTTGGAAACCTTGTCACGTCTGAAAGATATTGACTCGTCCAAACCTGTGGTGATGGTAACAAAGAATGAAGCCGAAAGTGTGATGGAAGATGCAATCGGACGGAAAATAGATGATTATTTGACGAAACCGGTAAACCCTACACAAATCTTAGCAGCTTGCAAAAAATTCCTTGAATCCAAGCAAATTGCCCAAGGAAAATTTACTAAAGACTATACTCAAGGGTTTAATGACATTACCCGTCGTCTATTCGGGTATATGGATTGGAACGAATGGCTTGAGGTCTATCAAAAATTGGTAGGCTGGAGTATGGATTTAGACCTTCATCCTGAACTTGGGTTTGGTGAGACACTTTCTACCCAATGGCGTGATTGCAATGCGTCATTCGGTCGTTTTGTGGAAGATAGTTATTTGGACTGGATAGAGGATGCACCGGAAAGTACACCGCTCCTGTCTCCCCATATCGTTGATAAATATGTACTTCCTAAACTTGCAAATGGTAAGCCGACATTCTTCTTTGTGATTGACTGTATGCGTCTTGATCAATGGCTTGTAATGGAAGAGCTAATCAAACCCTATTTTACGGTTCAAAAAGATTATTACTGCGGGATTTTGCCGACTGCCACTCCGTATGCACGAAATGCGATCTTTGCTGGTCTTTATCCTTCAGAGATTAAAAAGCATTATCCTCAATATGGTCCGAATGAAAGCGAAAATGAGCATAGTCAAAATGCCCACGAGAAAGAACTTTTAGCTGCATTACTCAAGCGTCGTAAAATTACTCTAAAGAATGATTTGTCGTATGTAAAAATCATCGATACGGATTTTGGCAAAAAAATTGAGAATGAAATCATGAGGTATTCTAAGAATCATTTGACAGCCATTGTGGTCAATGCCGTCGATATGATTGCACACTCACGATCTGATTATCCGATATTAAAAGAAATTGCACCTGATGAAAGTGCATACAGGACACTTACGAAAAGCTGGTTCCAACATTCAAGTTTCTTTGGAATGCTGAAAACCCTTTCAACGATTAAAGATATAAATATAGTCATTACAACAGACCACGGCTCAGTGCGATGCCTTCATGCAGTACGGGCTTTGGGCGACAGAGAAACGTCATCATGTCTAAGATTTAAACATGGTAAGAATGTTAAGACTGAGGCAAAAAATGCAATGTTTATCAAAAATCCCGAAGAGTATAAATTACCGTTAAACGGAGTTTCTACAAATTATATCATAGCAAAAGAAGACTTTTATTTCGTGTATCCGACTGATTATCATCATTATGTACAACGTTATAGAGATAGTTTCCAGCACGGCGGAATATCGATGGAAGAAATGATTTTGCCGGTTATTACGCTCGAAACGAAGTAACATAATGTATTTTTAGAGGTATGGTTGCCGATTAAATCGAAAATTCGATGTAATTTTGCCAAGTTTGTTCCACTATTAGGAATGTTGAATGGAAACTGATTGTTACCATTCTCACAGCGAAGACGAAACCCATAGCTTCGGTAAACAATTTGCCGAGATTCTTGCCAAAGGAGATATTGTGGCATTATTAGGTGATTTGGGAGCGGGTAAGACAGAGTTTGTGAAGGGTGTCTGTGATTATTTTCAAGTTGAAGATATTGTTTCGAGTCCAACGTTTACTATTATGAATCAGTATTTCGGTACAGATTCCGAAGGTGAAGAAATTACTATATATCATGTTGATTTATATAGAATTGATTCACCAAAAGAACTGATTGAAATTGGATTTGATGACTGTATGTTTTCGCAAGATGCCATAAAATTTGTCGAGTGGCCCGAAAAAGCAGGTGATATGCTACCTGATATTCATTGGACGGTAGATATTATTATTTCTCCTGAGAATGATAACGAACGTATCATTACCATTCGCCATCCGAACAAAGTAATGGATCATTCTTTGGCAGAAAATGTGGAATAATAATTCAATATGATTGATACTCATGCTCATATAGATGCAGAACAATTTGATGATGACCGTGCGGAAATGCTCGAACGTGCTTGGACTGCCGGAGTGGAGGCAATAGTAATACCCTCGATAGCCCCGTCAGGATTTGATAAACTGCAATCAATAGTTGAGTCTGACAAGCGGATATATCGAGGAATAGGTATCCATCCTCATAACGCAAATGAAGCAACTGATGTTCTGCTCGAACGTGTTGAAAAGGAAAGTAAACTCGAACGCGTAGTAGCAATCGGGGAAATCGGCTTGGATTATTATTACGATTTTGCACCTAAAGACTTGCAAAAAGATGTGTTTCGTAAGCAATTGAATATTGCAAAAAGGCAAGAATTGCCTGTGATAATTCATAACAGAGATTCCGATGAGGATGTCCTTGCAATTCTCGAAGATGAACAGGATGGTAATCTAAAGTTTGTGCTGCATTGTTTCTCAAGTTCAATAGATATATTAAATAGAGCTTTAACACTTGGAGCGCATATTTCTTTTACTGGTAACATTACCTACAAAAATTCAACACTCGCGGAAGTAATAGCCCGCACACCAATTGAGCGAATTATGATAGAAACCGATTCTCCTTATATGACCCCTGTTCCAAACCGTGGTAAGCGAAATGAACCGTCTTTTGTAGGATTAGTAGCACAAAAAATCGCTGAAATTCATTCAACTCCTATCGATAAAGTACTTTCTATGACTTCAATTACTGCAAGTAAATTTTTTCGTCTTACTCTCGGTATTGTTTTAGCATCTATTTTTTCGTTATCAATATCCGGTACTGCACTCTCTCAAACAAGTCGTGACAACAGAGACAACGAAAATGAAGAAGAAGAAATGGAAACCGAACCTGTTAATCCTTATGCGCGTACCTTTGGTTTTGGGCTGATAATGGGTACGAACACCATTGTAGAGTCCATTGAATGCTTAGAGACTGGGAAAAGAGAGAGCCGCAGTTATGAGGGACTTCTTTTGTATGGGCTTTCACTGGAATATTGCCTTATAGATCATCTTCAGTTTGAGGCATCCTACATATACTCTGTTAATAATAAAGTAGTGACTGATAAAATATGGCCCACTCCGAACGTTCACCAATTTGTTTCACTCGCAGCACGTTTTGTAGCTAACCCGAGGAAACCCGTATGTTTCTTTGCAACCGGCGGAAGCTCAATAATTTTGAATAGAATTTTCGACCAGAATACTGTCCAAAATTCATTTAATTTCGGAATTGGGTTATATGGTAATATAAATACAGGTTTTGGATTAATTGTACCGATTGCTGAATTGAAATTTGATTTTCCGTTCACATCCACACAAGACCCTCAAGAAATTAAGTGTGGAAATTCTCCGGCTGATATAGGGAGATTCTATTCCCTTGTAAAGTTTGGTGTACAGTGGTATCCTAAATTTTGATCTATTCAAACGGATATATTGCTCACCATGACCAATGAACGCGAATATGATATAGCAGTTGCCTACCGGATTTATCCGGGAATTTCCAAGAAACCTGAAATATTCCCAAATGATAAGTGGAAACTTTCAGAACTCTGCTTACGATCGTTTCGTGATTCCTTAGGTACTCTTCGTGCAAAAGTATTCGTGATTCTCGACAGATGCCCGCCGGAATATAAGAACCTGTTCCTTAAATATTTTTCGGATAAAGACGTTATATTTATAGAACAAGACGGAATTGGAAACGCACGGACGTTTGCTTTGCAAATTCAATTGCTGTTGGAGCAAACCGAAAGTGAATATATCTATTTTGCAGAAGATGATTATTTCTATCTGCCGGATCAATTTAAGTCGGCAATCGGTTTCCTAAAAGAATACAATGCAGAATTTGTTACTCTTTACGACCATTCTGATTCTTATTCGTTAGAAATTCATAATCATTTGGAAAAAATTGTCGTTTCACAAGGCAAACATTGGCGCACTACAGGCTCAACCTGCCTTTCTTTTCTTACTACAAAAAGTGTGTTGAGAGAAACCAAAAGCGTATTTGCTACGTATTCAAAAAAAAACTACGATGCAAGTATATGGTTTGTACTCACAAAGAGAAATGTATTCAATCCTGTAAAGATCATTGCTTCGCTTCGTGAAATGCAGATGTTTAAAATTTATGGCAAGGCATGGTTTTTTTGTTTTGGTGCCATACTTTTCGGAAAAAAAAGAACACTTTGGAACCCTATTCCGTCAGGATGCACGCATATAGAATCCGGGGGGCTTGCTCCCACTATTGATTGGCAGAAAGAGTTCAAAAATGTACAGGATAAAATTGATTCATTATAAAATTAAAAATATATTTTTATTAAACCCATCACAAACAAAAATGAAAAGCAAAATATTGGTGATTGCAGCTGCAATCGTTGCCGGAGTTCTTATCGGGGTTTTTGCTGCTCCTGTTATTTCAGGTGATAATGTGTATGAGCAAGTACGGAAATTTACCGACGTACTCAATACCGCCTCCAAAAATTATGTGGAGAACGTTGATACACAAAAACTTACCGAGGCAGCTATCAAAGGAATGCTGAATGAACTCGACCAGCATTCGGTCTATATTCCGGCTGAACAAATGAAAAAGGTAAACGAAGATTTCCAAGGAAGTTTCGAGGGGATAGGAGTTGAATTCGATGTTGTTAAAGATACCATTACCATCGTTACTCCGATTATAGGCGGACCAAGCGAAGCTCTCGGGATTCAATCGGGAGACAAAATTGTAAAGATTGACGGTGAAAATGCAGTAGGTCTTTCAAGAGATGAAGTCCCTAAGAAATTGAAAGGTCCCAAGGGAACTCACGTGAAAATAATGGTGCACCGTGCAGGTGAACCAAAACTGATGGAATTTGATATTACCCGCGATAAAATTCCAATCTACACAGTTGATGCAGCATATATCATTCAAGGTACGGATATTGGTGTTATTTCATCGAACCGTTTTGCAGCGACTACACATTCGGAATTTGTGGAAGCAGCCCGTCGCCTAAAAGAGGAAGGAATGAAAAAATTGATTCTCGACCTTCGCGGTAATCCGGGCGGATACCTTGATCAGGCATTCAAACTTGCTGACGAATTTCTCCCATCAGGCTCGAAAATCGTATATACAAAAGCACGCCGCCCCGAACTTGATGAAACATATTACGCTACAGATGGCGGAGAATTCGAGAAGATTCCGTTGATTGTTATGGTTAACAGCGGCTCTGCTTCTGCAAGTGAAATCGTTTCCGGGTCTATTCAAGATTTGGACAGAGGTCTTGTTGTAGGTGAAACATCATTTGGTAAGGGGCTAGTCCAGCAGCAATATTCTCTTGGTGACGGTTCATCATACCGTTTGACTATAGCACGGTATTATACACCGTCGGGACGATTAATTCAACGCCCTTACAAAGATAAAGAAAAATATTACAAAGGTGAAGGACGGGAAGAAGGAGAAGAAGGTGACAATATAAACCATGCTTCTGACAAAGCGGATTCTACCCATCCGATTTTCAAAACTCCAAGCGGTCGCACAATCTACGGTGGCGGAGGAATTACTCCTGATTACATTGTAAAACCGGATACAATTACCCAACTTTATCGTGATATTTTCCGTAAAAACATCTTTTTTGAATTTACGGATAATTACTTGAAAGGTGAGGGAGTTGCGGTAAGGAACAGCTATAAGGATAATTTCCCTGCATTTCTGAAGAATTTCAAGATTACCGACGAGATGATGAAGTCTTTTCGAACTATTGCCGAGCAAAAAGGAGTGGTTTGGAATGATGCAAATTACAAGACAGATGAATCATTCTTGCGAAATCGTCTGAAGGCACTTCTTGCACGTTCAATGTTCGGAAGTCCTTATTTCTATCCTATTTCGTTCGAGGATGATAAGCAGCTCAAAAAAGCGATTACACTATTCCCTGAAGCAACCAAAATTGCAAAATTGAAATAAAATTGCTGCTTAAACTTCTATCCGACTTGACTTTGATAAAAGTCAGGTCGGATTTTTTATGATTATTAATTATATTTTTTTAACATCATAGGTATATTTTCTATGCTCATCTACCGCCTTGCAGTCATCATACTTACTTCATTTGCATTATGGTTTGTTTCGCCCACAGAGGCGAAATCCCAGATGGCATATCCCGGGGAGGAACTGGAGTATGAAGTCTCATTTTTGGGTATCAAGCTCGGTACAATCAAGATGATTACCGAACAAAATCCAACTACCCTGAACGGCAAGAAAATCTATAAGATGAAGGCAGTTATCGATTCGCGTCCGGGCATCCCGTTCGTGGACTTACATTCGATTTATGAATCATGGATGGACGCTTCCGCTACATATTCACATCAATTTGCAGCCAATACAAAAAAAAGTGAAAATAATTGGATATTTGATAAATATATAATGGATTATGATCATTCCGTTATTAATCTGGAAAAATATGAAGATAAAAAATTCATATCAAAGAAAAGTATTAAAACCTCAAAAAAATGGAATGACGGCTGTTCATTATTCTTTACGGCACGTCAGCTATTGTTTGCAAAACGCAATATTAAAATCCCTACCCTTGTTCAAGAAGATACGGTTTATACGACTATAGCATTTACCGGTAAAGAGGAAAGTATGGATATCGATGCTGTGGATTATCCTATAAAAACTACCTATTTCAATGGTGAAGCCAATTGGACCGGAATCTATGGTATTACCGGGAAATTCGAGGGCTGGTTCAGTACTGATGAGGCACGTGTGCCTATCAAAGCCAAAATGAAATTATATGTAGGCAGTGCAACTATCGAACTTGTGAAGTGGAAACGCGGCTCTTGGAAGCCGCCGAAAGCGGACTGACAGCCCATTAACTGAATAAGGGAAGCCGATATTGAAATGTTCAATGTCGGCTTTTGTTTTTTTAGAATTCTACCAAATCTACATGAAATACAACTTATGTTAAATTTTAATATTTTTTCATATTTCTAAAAAAATAGTTTGATATGTATTTTTTTTTTTTTTTATAGTTTTGCTCCGTAACTAATTTTTAGTAATTTTTCATCAAAATTGTTAGGAGTAATTATTATGGGATGCTCATGCAATTCATCCTCAGGGATGAACTCTTCGCCAATGCCGAACACATACGGCTCTTCGCCAATGCCGAACACAAGCGGCGGGATTCAAAGTTGGTACGACCTTCAAGATTATGCACCGCGTAATCCGTTAGACTTAATTTGGCTTGCTCAAATATATGACGGTACAAACACCGATACAGGCGTTTTCATGAATAGCAGCACGTACAGTACACCCCCTGTTTCATGGGCTGCAAGCCCCTTTGTATTTAACGGGCTTCCTCAAGCTATTACGAATGAAACAGCAAAGCCTGAAAAAATAATAGAACAGACGCATTGGAATTTTACGCATCTTACCAGAAATACAAGTTCACTATTGGCTCCTGCTCTCAGAAGTTTAATATTTCTTCATGGTGGAATAGAATGGTCAATGAATATTCCGCTCACTCTCGGACCCGGGAGTTATTCTGACTTACAACTTAGTTTCCTCGAAAATGCAGGAACACGCGGAGATTATTTGGGTACAATTCCTGTAATTTCCTTTACTGCCCGTGCCTATACGGGAAATGTAACACTTAGGGTTATTACTACGCAAATGGGTAAAGTATCTATGGGGCTTCGTGCCATAGACGGGTCAAGCAATTGGAGTATGTTTAATATGGACTGGGTTATCGTACCGTAAAAAATCACCTTAATTTTCTCACCAATTCAGAAAGGTTACGCGCTATGTTTGATTCAAATTTTACGAAATGAACCTGTTAGAAATTCAAGGACAAATCCGCCTTCTGTAGGCGGATTTGCTCTTGGTGGTGGTTCATCAATGTTCTTTAATGCACCTAATATTATTAGTGAGAGTACACCTCCTATTATAGTGCCTCAAATTGAAAATAACTCTCAAGACACTAATAACAATAACAATGATGAGAATATTATTGATAAGAGTGTAATCACACCTGAAAGTACGAAATGGGCGAGTTCATTATTCTCTGATATGAAAGTATCTAAGAATTCAGATAATGATATAATCGTAATAATCATGGACAATAAAGCTAAAACAGACCTAAACAAAAATAAGAATTTTGTAGAATTTTCTGAAATATCGTTGCAAGATGAAAGTAACAAAGATAGAATAGTTCGAACTGGAATTACAGAAAATGGCGAAATTGTTTCCGAAATAGTTATTAGTTCGACTTCCACAGTCCTCTTTTCATTAGTTACAACTATAGATACAATTATTGAATTAGAAGATGTATTCAATAAAGATAAGAAAAACTCTCAATTTAGTATCAAGTCTTTTAACTTTCAATCAATAGGAATATATTTCTCAGTTGCAGGAATCTATAAGGATACAACTGAAGTAAGAGAACCAGTTAAAGACAATAGGTCTTATGCACCTTTTAGTTATAAACCCAAAGAAGCAGATGTTTTGTTTAATCCTCCGACTCCAGAATATTGTGTATCTCATGATTATAAATGTACGTATCCTGGATCTGATAAAATTCATGTACCCCTGATATGGTGTAGTTTTGATGTTGACCTCAGTGGCTGTTGTAAACAACATGATACAGATTTATGGTGTGGAGCAGGTTTACCCAGCACAGTTATAGATGGCCCATATTTAGCTGAATTTTACTATGCATGGTACACTACAGTTAATGCAAAATTTGCCGCATGTGTTACCGCTGCATTTATAAATTCTGCTAGCAATCTACCATGGTATTGCGGTGGTTTTGCTGGTGGATTCCTTATTGGCTTAGCAACTGGTATGATTGCTGGTTATGTGCATTTTATCGGAGTTCAATTTGGCGGGTTAATTAATCTCGCTCAAATGGATAAGTATATGCCATGGGGTAGTAAGAATAAAAGTAGCTGCTTATGTGGCGGTAAAGTATCTACATCACTTTGTAACGAAAAATGCAGGGATTTGTGCCTTGAAAGAAATAAAAAGGAAACTTGTACTGATTGTAAATGGATTTGTATAAATAAACAAGCAGTACTATCTCCTCACCCGAATGATATTGGTAGATGTTGTGCTAAAACAAGACCAGTTTGCTTGCCTAAAATACCTTGCAATTAAATTAGTTTCATAACTAAAATTATTCTCATGAAAAAAATAATCCAATAGAGGGTTGCATAAGAATTAGCAATTATACATAAGTGTTTTCAAAAACTTATTGCTTGGCATTATAGATAAAAATAGAACAAAGGCTGTTAGAAATTTAGATGTATATTTAATTAAAATCGTAAACTGTTTTCTTTAGAATTATGTTCTTCTGTAAAAGGTATCTATTAATATTGGGAATATGTTGGCAACTTTTCAATGGTTGTTCATACAACCCCCATCCTACTACGCAGTGTGATATGTATTGCCCTTGCACAGATGGCAAAATTCCCATATCCAATATTACCCGTTGGGACGGTAGCCAATGGCTACCGCTCGGAAGCGGTGTAAATGGGAAAGTGGAACGTATTATAGTGGATAGCATCACTAATGAACTCTATGTATTTGGTGATTTTACTAATGCAGGTGGTATTCCTGTAAAAGGTCAAGCAAAATGGAGTGAAAAAAAACAAGCATGGTCAACGATATTGCCAAGCCCAGAGGCATATATATCATTATATACACCTGTTGAACTAGCGGTATCCAATGGGAATATTTATTACTGTAAACCAACTACGGATAAACTTTATAATTCTGACAGCACTTTCTTTGACAAACAGGGATTGTATGTATTTGATGGAGCCCAATGGAAATTGCTTGATAAACTATTTGATCAAGATCAAAATTACTATATTATTCCTGACGAAATAAGAATTTATGGAACAATATTATATATTAGCGGAAGAGTTGGCAATGATTCACAGCCATTTCATTACAATTTATATTTATATGATCTTGTCTCCAAAAAAATTATAGATTCGATTCCATATAGTACAATAGTAGCCCAAAGAGACATTATCATTTATGATAATGTCTCGGTTTCTGACGGCGGAATTTTTATAGATGAAGGCAATGGTTTCTTTTGGTATAACAATGGCATTCGAAAAAAAATAATACAAAATGAGACAAATGATCAATATCCATATAGTTTAGTATCTTCCAGTTCTGAGTATTCCAGTCTGTGGAATTACGTCTCAATCTTTTCACCGGAAACAAGCCAGCGATATATAACTATCTATGATATAAAAGGAGATTCAACATATAAACAAACTGTACATCTCGATACTCGCTTCATCCAGCAATATGTTAACACAACCTACATATCCGGTCATACAATGTTTGTAGGCGGAGCATTTTATTTTAATGAGAATGGTGCCGACGTACGCAATATAGCCTCATACGATCTCCGCCAAAAGAAATGGTATGACATGGCTGGCGGTGTATGCGGTCCTGTTCATGCCTTCGCATCTATTTATCATTGAGGTCAACGCAACAGAT
>JACPWH010000169.1 GCA_016197185.1 Ignavibacteriota bacterium | reverse complement strand
GGATAGAGAGGCCATACATATCCCTTAGACGGATCGGGAGGAGTGGGACATTCTTCATCAGCCAATGCGGTTGTTGCATAAAGTATATTTCCATTCGGAAGATAGTAACTGCATGTAGTTCTCCCCTTGCCTGATGAGATAAGTTTTTTGTGCTCCCCATCTATGGTCATTGTGTAAATCTGATCGCAATTAGCACCTTTTTGACGTGATTGGAAGGAGAGCATTTTGTCATCAAAGGATAGATAGGCTTCTGCATTTTCACCGGAAAATGTTAACTGGCGGATATTTTTTAAGTGCTTTTCCCGAGAGTCGTATTTATCAGCCGGAAGAGGTTTGGAATTTTGAGAAAAGACGTGAATTGAACTGACTACTATGAGTAACAGTATAAGAGAGGAGCGGTTTTTCATGTTTCTATTCATTTTTGTTTATAGATTATGCGCTAAATTTAAAAAAGAGTTTAATTCTATATCATAAAATTGCTATTCTCTATTATAGATAAAGTTTAGAATTGCAAAGTGTGTTATCAACTTAGAGACTATCCTACTATTTCACAACAAAAATACGGAAATTTAGTTCTTTTTAGGTAATGTTGAATGGAAACGACAGCTGTTTGATAGCAGGAATCAAATCTTGTTAAATGCATCAGTGAACAAATTGTCAATGATACCGTGTAGTTACATTACATAGGTTCAACGCATCCTAAGTCAAATATCTTGTTAATACTTGTTAACAAATCATTGCTATTTTCAAAAAAAGTCTTAATTTACTTTTTTGTTAAACTTTCTACTATTTTATTGTGGCATACTTTACAACTATAAGCACTGCCAAGGCAAAACCGGGTAAAGCTAAAGAACTTGAAGAACTTTTCGTCCAAGTGGATGAAAAGATTGCAAGACTTCCCGGTATGCTCAATAAGCAAACTCTACGTCAACAGGACAATACAGATATTTTTTGGTTTGTTGAAACATGGGAAAACGAAGATGCTCACATGGAAGCAATCTTTGAAGAGGGTATTCGTGAATTAGTGATAAAAGCTGTTGCACTTTTCGATACTATACCCGATGTAGGTATCAAAATGACTCTCCAAGCATGGAGTAAGGTTCTAATGTTAACTCAATCTGTAGCGATGAGAAAAAGCATTCTCCTTGTCTTTGCTGTTATGCTGTCCAATATTGCAGTAATGAAAAGCCAACATTGCGGTTGGGACGGTTCGTCTATGATTATTGTTGAACCGATAGATGTTGCAACAGGACAATTGATAGACGGCTTGACACTTGTTTTAGCAGATTCTAATTCTGTCCCGTATAAAAGCACATCTAATTTTGAACAAAACAGGGATTTGAATATATACCAGCATACTGATACATTAAAATTCGGTCAGAATTATCCTGGCGACCCGCACAAAAAGTATCAGGTTGTTGCCGTCCCTTTCGACCCAACAAAAATTGCTCAAATGTGTAGTGATAAAGAGATATGGAATGATAAAACGTATGCCGATAAGGTGAAGATTAAGGTGTATCTTAAAGGGAAGAATTAAATGAAAACAGGTCTGAATTTTCAGATCTGTTTTATATTTAAATCATGAAGATATTTTTCAGTTTGGCATAGTAATGAATCATTTGCTCACTTAATTTTTATAAAAGTGTCCCTCTCAAAAGCCAAACAGCAAACGAAAAGTAAATGACAATTCCAGTCACGTCAACCAATGTAGCTACAAAAGGCGCGGAAGAAGCAGCCGGATCGAATTTTAATTTTTTAAGAAGGAATGGTAGCATCGAGCCACTGAGTGAACCCCATAATACAACCCCTACCAATGAGAATGAAACCGTAAGTGCCACTAATAAATAATGTTCTCCATAAATATTCGAGAACTTAGACCACACGACAATCCTCATAAAACCAATTGTACCCAGAATTGCTCCAAGCAATAATCCAGATAAAAATTCTCGTCTCATTACCCACCACCAATCTTTAAGTGTTACCTCACCCAAAGAAATAGCACGTACCATAAGGGTTGCCGCTTGCGAGCCTGAGTTACCCCCACTCGACATAATCAGGGGTAAAAACAAGGAAAGAACAATCGCCTTTTCCAAAGCTCCTTCGAAGTATGCCAAAGCCGTTGCAGTAAGCATTTCACCGATAAATAATATCACTAACCACCCTGCTCTTTTTCTTACCATTCCGAAAAATGAAATAGTATTATATGGCTTATCGAGTGCCTCCATTCCTCCAAATTTTTGAAAATCCTCTGTTGCTTCTTCTTCAGAAATGTCCATCACATCGTCAAAAGTGACAATACCAATCAGCACTCCACCCGAATCAACCACGGGGAGCGCAGGAATATCGTATTTTTCCATTGCACGTACAGCTTCCTCCTGATCGTCGAAGGCAGATACACTTATAACATTCGAATCCATGATGTTCCATACCGAATCTTTAGGAGCAGCAAAAATAAATGCCCTGAGCATTATGTCGTCCAGCAATCTCCCGTTGTTATCGGTAACATAGATTCTGTTAATTGTTTCACTGTATTGACCAT
>JACPWH010000099.1 GCA_016197185.1 Ignavibacteriota bacterium | reverse complement strand
TCGCGGTGCGGGGAATTTGCTTGGCGGTGAACAACGCGGGTTCATTGCAGAAATGGGCTTTGAACTTTATCAAAAGATATTGGATGAAGCAGTAAACGAACTTCGAAATGAAGAGTTCTCAACACTATTTACCGACGAGAAACAAACTACACACAGACGAAAATTTACGAATGAGGATGTTGCAGTTGAAATAGGTGCTGATGCTCTGCTTCCAACTAATTACGTGTCAAGTGACACAGAACGGTTTGAATTTTACAAACGACTCTATAATGTCCGTTCGGAAATGGAGTTGAATAACATTATCTCGGAATTACGTGACCGTTACGGTCGTCTGCCTGATGAAGCTGAAAGTCTTTTGTTTGCAGTAAGACTGCGGGTTGTGGCTCTTGAGACTGGGTTTGTTCGCATAATATTTAAGAATAAACTACTGATTGCCGAACTCCCTCCTGAATCAAATACCCTTTACTATGAGCATTTATTCATACCTCTTACAACATTTGTTTCAACATTTCCTGCAGGACGTTTTGTACAAAAGAAGGATAAAGTGTTTATGGAGGCTCCAATTTCCACACGTGAGCAGTGTTTGGATTTCTTACAGAAGTTAGCAAGAAACTTGCAGGAGTAATTCACACTATTTTTTCTACGAATCTTCCATAAATAGTGCAGAGTTTGCAAAACTTGCGCTCCTTATAATTTGTGTTAAAATCCTATGATTTCCTTATAATTCTACCGTTATACTTCCCTGCTACTGTTAACGCACCTGCCACTAAAACAAGATTTTTGATGATATATTGTCCGGCAAGTGACGGGCAATATGGAAAAACATCGAAACATACCTTAGTTAGAATGATAAACGGTAAGAAAGTCCCAGCCATGTGAAAAAGCATAAGAATGATTGTTAAGGGTATAAGCCTTTTTACAAGCAAACCTAAGCCCATCGCTACTTCCCAATATCCCAGAAATGGCACAAAAAATTTTGGTGGAAGCCAATAGATTGTTTTTTCAACAAGTTCTTGAGCAGGGCTCATTCCAAATATCTTTAATCCACCGAACCATATAAATACTATTGCCAAAGCTATTCTTAATAAGTCTATTCCATATTTCGACATTACGCTACTGAATTGAAAATAGAGCGAATTGAACGTTACTTTTTGATTTACGTTTAGAGTTTTTGTAACCATTTTTCGATTATAATTGTAAAATTCTGGATTTATTAGTATTAAGAAATAGCTTTAAGTATGTGAGTATTGCAATCAGAAAAATCGACGATTTTGTGCTATGTGGTTAAAATTGCATTATTCATCTCGCTTAGAAGATTTTAAGATTGAAATTTATTTATGATCCATATACATTGTTTTTTAATGTATATAGTGTAACCCAATATTTCTCAATTAATAAGAGAATACTAAGAGTTTTATGCGTATTCTCAATTCATATCCTGTTATTGCATTTTTCCTATGAATTTAGAATTTTACCGGCATTCTCAATAATCACAGTCATCTCGTCTCTTTCAGCATCTTTTGAAATAAAAACAGGTGACAAAAACTTTATAGTGATTTTTGAAAAAGGTAACGGTATTTCGAATTTATCCCATGAACGTAGTGTAATTTTCCAGTCTGCTTCCACTTTACAAAGTACAAGTGGTACTTCTGCCCTTTGCGCTGCAACAGCAGCTCCTGCCTTGAATTGATGAATCGGTCCTCGAGGACCATCAGGAGTAACCAGGACAAGAGATGTACGAGCATTTTCAGTCATTTGATCCAACACCTCTCCACCTCCTTTTGAGGATGAGCCGCGTATTACATTGTATTTCCATTTTTTCAATAATAAAGCAAGAACATCACCATCTTTACTCAAGCTTGTTACAGCACTCGCTCTCTTACCTCCGAAATACTTCCAACATCCTAACATTGTACCGTGCCAGAATGCAATAACAGCAATTTGATACTGATGATTACCTTCTGTAGTAATTCTCCAAGTGGAGGCAAGGATATGAAGCAAATTTATAAATAGATGTTGCAGTATTTTCTGAATCACTGTTGTATTCCCATTGAATATGCAATACTTTCTGCTGCCCTTCGAGAAGCACCGGGATTACCCAAAAGAGATCGAATTTCAAGAAATTCATTTTTCATTCCCTCTTGTTTTTCCTTGTTATGATAGAGTTCAACTACAAATTTTGCAATGTTTCGCGGATTTGCTTCTTGTTGGATTAATTCAGGAACTACAGGTTTATTTATTAGTATATTGACAAGTGATATATACGGTAAACGCACCATATTTTTTGCAAGTAAGTACGAAACAGCTGAAGTTTTGTACATCATTACAAAAGGCAGACCACACAGAGCAGCTTCAAGAGTGGAGGTTCCTGTTTTAACTATCCCAATTGAAGAGGTTTTCATAAGCTTACGAGAGTCTGAAAACATTTCCCACGATTCAGGTATCATTTTTTTATAAACAGATTGATCAACAAGTGGTGAAACTGCAATACCAAAAGTACATCCATCTATTTCTTTTTTGATAATTTCTACTGTTTCAGACATAATAGGAATATGTTTTTTAATTTCTTGCAATCTGCTTCCGGGCAAAAGTGCAATCCTTTTTTCACGTTCAAGGTTTTGTAAAAATATTTCATTATCCAGAAGAGGATGACCTACAAATTCAGTTTCTATTCCAAACTTCTTAAAAAACCCTACTTCAAATGGAAAAACAACAAGTAGTTTATCAACAACAGCAGCCAACTTCTTTGCACGGGATTCCCCCCAAGCCCATAATTGAGGAGCAATGTAATAATGAACAGGTATATTGCTTTTCTTTGCAAATGCAGAGAGTCGAAGATTGAACCCCGGGTAATCAACCGGAATGAAACAGTCAATTTCGCCTAAAAGAAATATTTGTTCACACTTAGATAGCAGTTTTTTGAAAAATACATACCGTTTCGCCACCTCCCAAAAACCGACAACACTAATTTCACTTAAAGGGACAAGCGAACGAAGTCCGGCTTGTTCCATAGCTTCTCCGCCAATTCCAATGAATTTTACATTAGGAATTATTCGTGATAATTCAATCATCAACTTTGCTGCATGTGAGTCACCGGATTGATCTCCGGCTACAATAAAAATAGTTTTCAATCAGAAAGACTTCTTGTTTGTTGAAGGAATGTTCGTACAAAAATACCTGTTTTTTACCAGAAGCATTATGTCACGTTACAAATTGGAATTTTCAGCTTATTTTTGTAAATGGAAAATAGATGATAACCCTTTGATTTGATACTAATAATTTTAAAATGTTATAAAAACTTTTGACTGATTCTATAAAATAGTTTAACTGTATTCCTAATAAGTGTGATGCGTTTGTACTCAATAATTAAGAAAGATTTCAGGACTTAAATTGTAAGCAATCCAATAAGAACAAAACTGTTCAAAAACAATATAAATATGCTGATATCGTTGTTAGTTAATTGGAATTATTTTATGTTTGTCCAAATTAACTGATAAGATTAGTTCCGCCTTACACCTTTAATAAACTTTATCTTTACTTGGAGTAAATATTACATGTATATAAAAGCTACTTCAGTATTTTTCTGTATTGGTCTTGTTTTGCTATCTTCTTCCTTTCTTTCTTGCTCGAGGAACGAACAGGATTCAAAAGATTTATATATACAAGCGGATAATTTATCCAAAAATGGAGAATACGGTAAAGCAAAAGAATTACTCAAAAAGGCTATAGAGAAAAGTCCAGACTTTTCCGAAGGTCTTTATGCTTTGGGTGATTTATATTATAGACAAGGTAATTTGGATACAGCTATTCTGTTACTTGAAAAATCGATTGAAATTACTCCAAATAATTTTGATGCTCTCAACAAATTAGCAAATTCCTACAACAAAAAAGAACAATTCGATAAAGCAATTACCGGCTATGAAGCAGCCATAAAACTCCGCCCTGATTCCATCCTCACCTATAATAATTTGGCTGGAGCATATATCTCTAAAGGTGATTTGGATAAGGGCATTACTACCTATCAAAAAGTCGTCGGAATGCTCAAGAATTACTCCCCTGACTACACACGTGAACTTTTACCTGATGCGTATTATAATACAGCAAATGCGCTTGCCCGTAAGAGAGACTATAAAAGTGCCATTAATACCTACAATGCAGCAATCTCATTACGACCTGTTTTTCCTGAAGCATTTTATTACATGGGTCTTACCTACTATAACAACAATGAACGGGAAAAAGCTCAATTATGTTTTGAAAGTGCCATTGCCCAAAAACCGGATTACAGAATTGCATTTCACGACTTAGGCGTGATTATGAATCAAAAGGGAGATTCTGCTGCAGGATGTAATTATTTAGGACTTGCAACCTCTCTTGGAGGACAGTACAATGAAGCAATTACACTTTTTGAGAAATCCATCAGTAAAAATCCAAAATCAGTTGAACCGTATTATAATGCAGGTCTTACCTACGCTCTTACAGGAAATACTCAAAAGGCTATTGAGTACTTCACTAAAGCAACAGTACTTCAACCAAACTTTCCCGATGCTTATATAAATTTACAGGCATTGTATCAGAAAATCGGAAATAAAGAAAAATCAGAAGCTGCTGCAAAAATGGCTATAAAGACTACTGCAAATGCACAAAACAAACAATCGAAATCAGGATTTAAATATTAATCAAACACAACAAAAAAATTTAACACAATTACAGTTTATTTATCAACATATTTACGGAGTTTTTTAATGAAAAAAACATATCTATCATTGTTTCTTATCGGTTTTATGTCCCTTGCAGGGATTTTAAGTTCATGTGGAAATGCAGAAAGAGATGCTTCTTTCGAGTTTTTCAAAGGCGAAACGTATGCACGATTCCAAGATTGGGACAAAGCAATTGCATCATATAAAAAGGCAATTGAGAACAAATCGGACAACCCGGAAGTGTATTTTTATCTTGGTAATGCCTATGCCGGAAAAGGGGATTATGATAAACTTGTAGAATCATATAAAAAAGCTATCGAATTGAATCCAAAGTACTTGGATGCGTATTTTAATCTTGGGCTGGCATATTGCGCAAAGGCTGATTATGATAAAGGTATAGAAACCTACAAAAAAGCTATTGAAATTAAACCTGATTCTGCTTTAGGACATAACAACCTTGGTGTTGCTCTCCATGCCAAAGGTGACTACCCAAAAGCAATCGAATCGTTCAATCAAGCTATTAAGTTAAACCCTAAATTTGTAGAAGCATACTATAATGCAGGAAATTCATACTCTAAAATGAATAACTACGACAAGGCAATCGAATCATATACACTTGCCACTCAAAACAAAGGAGATTATGCTGCAGCGTATTTCGAAATGGGTGTATGTTTCAATAAAAAAGGTAATGGAGTTGAAGCATGGAATAATTTCGGATTGTTCTATTTCTTCTCCAATCAATATAACCAAGCTATTGAATCATTTACAAAAGCTACTCAACTTGACAAAAATTACCCTGTTGCCTATAATAATTTAGGCGTTGTTTACAATAAAATGGGTAATCAGGAAAAAGCAATTGAAAACTTTAAAGAGGCTGCCAAACTTAACTATGTACCTGCACAAGAGCTTCTCAAGAAAAGCAATGTTTCGTGGTAAAATTCGTTTATTAGTGTAAATCCAACAAGGGTGAAAGATTTAACCGTTTTTCACCCGAGTTTTTTCAGGAATCTTATATTTCAATTGTAGGAAAACAAATGAAACCCATAGTATCTCTTCTCCTTTTCTGTGCACTAATTACTACATCACAGATGAAAGGTCAAACAGCCGAAGAACTCCACCGTAAGGCTAATACATACGCAGCAAGCGGAAAATACTCTGAAGCAATTGTACTATACAACAAATCGATCGAAACAAAACCAACAGCAGAAGCATATAATGATTTAGGTATAAGCTACGGTAATCTTGGTCAATTTGATAATGAGATTCCATGCTATCAAAAAGCACTTGAACTTCGACCTCAATATGCCGATGCACTTACAAATCTTGGTAACGCATATTCTTCTAAAGGACAATACGACAAAGCTATTGAAAGTTTTCGCTCCTCGATCGATCGCAATCCCGATAATCCTAATACTCTCTATAATCTTGCAATTGCGCTTTCAGCAACTGAAAACGATTATAAAGCTGTGGATGAATTTCGCAAGGCAATTGAGCTTAATCCTCAATTTGTGAATGCTCATGTTAATTTAGGTATTGTGTTTAATAAAATTGGAGAGTTTACAAAAGCTACTGATGAATTCAAGGAAGCCATTGCTATTAATTCCGATCTTCCTGATGCTTGGCGCAATTTAGGAAATAGCTATGCTTATGCTGAAAATTATGATAAAGCAATTGAATCCTACAAAAGAGCTATCTATCTAAAACCGGATTATGCGGAAGCCTATAGTAATCTCGGAATTATTTATTCTACTCAAGGTAACGACGATTTAGCAATTGAACAATACAAACTTGGCATATCCAAAGATCCTAAGTTTGCTCAAAATCATCTACATTTAGGAAATGCTTATCTCAATAAGAAAGAAACCGATAAGGCTATTGCCAGCTTTATTGAAGCTATCAGATTAGCACCAAATTATACAAAAGCACACTATAATCTTGGTATCGCTTACGAGAGCGTCAATGAGCACGATAAGGCAATACAAGCATTTAGCGAAGGTACTAAAGTAGCCCCAAAAGATCCTCTAATGTATTACAACCTCGGTTTAATTTATGCTAACAAAGGTCAGGATACATTGGCGGCAGGATACTGGAATCATGTATTAAAACTCAATCCTAAGTTTGCCGATGCCTACTACGGTCTTGGGATGATTGCCGGACAACATGAGATGATAGAAGATAAAATTAAATATTTTCAATTAGCAGCTCGCAACGGTAATATAAAAGCTCAAGAATATCTCCAAAAAATTGATCAAAAATGGTAAATTACCTCTTGTCAAACTATGAATAATCAAACTTTCCTACAAGAAGCACAAGCACTATCTGATGAAATTATCAGCAATCGTCGCCACCTGCACAGAAATCCTGAACTTTCGTTTTATGAGTACAACACCTCTGCTTATATTCAAAACAAACTCTCGGAAATGGGTATTACCTCTACGGTAATGGCAACCACCGGAGTTATTGCTGAAATTGGACATGGTGAGCGTTGCGTAGCTCTCCGTGCAGATATTGATGCTCTGCCGATTGAAGAAGAAACAGGTCTTGAGTTTGCATCTCTAAACAAGGGGGTGATGCACGCTTGTGGACATGATGCACATACATCTATGCTTCTTGGAGCAGCTAAAATTCTAAAAAATCATGAGCATGAACTTAGTGGAATTGTTAAACTGATTTTTCAACCGGGTGAGGAAAAAGTGCCAGGTGGAGCAAGTATTCTGATTAAAGAAGGTGTACTTACAAATCCGGCTCCCGAGGTAATCTTCGGTCAACACGTTTTTCCGGGTAATCCGGTTGGTGAATCTTCTTTTGTTGCCGGAAGTATGATGGCTTCTGCTGACGAACTCTACTGGACTATTCGAGGGAAGGGATGTCATGCAGCACAACCCCATCAAGGAATAGATCCTATTCTTGTGGCAGCTGAGCTTATTATGCATCTCCAATCTATTATTACGAAGATACGAAACCCTCTTGCGCCCGGAGTACTGGCTATCACTTCAATTCATGGAGGAACTGTTACCAATATAGTACCTGATACTGTAGAACTTAAAGGAACTCTTCGTTCATTCGATAATGAATGGAGATATTTAGCCCTTGCTGAAATAAAAAAAAGGAGTGAAATGATTGCTGAAATGCATGGAGCTATCTGTGAATTCAATCCGTTAATCGGATATCCCCCACTTGTTAACAATCAAGTTGCAGTTAATTTCGCACGTAAAACTGCAGAATCAATATTCGGGGAAGAAACTGTTTCAGATTTTGAACCCAAGATGTGGGGAGAAGATTTTTCGTTTTATGCTCAGGAGATTCCTGCTTGCTTTTGGGTGATGGGAGTACGACCTTTAGAGTTAGATGAAATGCCTGGTCTTCACAATGCACATTTCACACCGGATGAAGATGCCCTCGCATCAGGTACTGCTTTACTAGTAAGTGTAGCTACAGAATGGCTTAAAAATCCAAATCCATTTTTAGACAATGGAAAGTCCTAATCAGCCAATTGTTTTTTTCGATTCACATTGCTTGCTCTGTAACGGTAGTGTTCAGTTTATTTTAAAGCATGAGAAAAAGCATATACTTCAATTTGCACCTTTTAACGGTATAACATACAATAAAACAATAGGATACCAATCACTTAATTCTGTTCCCGATTCAATTGTAGTTGTTCACAACAAACAGTTGCTCACCTACTCTAAAGCAATTATTTTCATTCTCATCAATATGGGAAGCTATTGGAAAGCATTAGGAATAGTTGCAAAGATTGTACCTGCTTCTATCTCAGACTTTCTTTATAAGATTATTACTGCTAACCGTTACAAATGGTTCGGACGTACAGAGAGTTGTCTGCTTCCCTCACATACTGATAGTTATAGATTTCTCGAGTGACTTTGACCAATGGAACATAAGAACATTTTAAACGAGTACTAATTCATGTTGATTGCGATGGATGCCATTGCTATGTTTTATGGCATCATGTTTTACTGTTACAGGAAATTGCATCTTAAATGTAGTACCGGCTCCAAGTATTGACTCAGCATCAATTTTACCTCCGTGCATTTCTACAAACTCCTTTACGATACTTAGCCCAAGACCTGTTCCCTTTATCGTTTCTGTACGATATGACCTGAAAAAGGGAGTAAAAATGTGCTGTAAATCTTCATCTGAAATTCCCACTCCGTTGTCTCTTACTTCTAAAATTACAGTATCTTCTTTGTGTGATAACAAAAGATTAATAACTGTTCCTTCTTTCGAATATTTTATTGCGTTTGAGAGCAGATTACGGATAATATGTTTCATCAATCGTTTATCCCATTGCACTTCAGGAAGATATGATTCAAAATCAAATTCTATTTTATGTGTGGGAGGATCAAAAGTATCTTGAAAATCTCTAATTATTTCATCACAAACTATACTTGGTTCAATTATGACCGGCTTATACATGGATGATAAAGATTCAGCTGATGATTGAGTAAGTAAACTTTCAATTAAAGTAGTGAGTTCATCAGTTCTTTTTCGAATACTTTGAATATTCTTTAGTCTATTTTCTGAGTCCATTCGTTCATAATAATGTTGAAGTAATTCAGATGCAACTGAAATACCTGTGAGAGGTGTACGAAATTCATGAGAAACAGTATAAATAAACCTTGATTTCAAAATATTAAGATGTCGCTCCTGTTCAAGTGCTGTCCGTAATTCTTCTTCTGCTTTTTTTTGTGTAGTAATATCAAATGCCGATCCCATTATTTCTTCTATTTCATTATGAGTGCGATCTCGCTTAACAGGCTCTAAAGATACAAGCATTATCCTATCATTATATCGTGCTTCAAACTGAATACTCTCCCCTTCAAATGCTTTTACAATGTTTGGATAAAAGACTGCATACGTTTCAGTAGTAAATACTGCTTTCAATGTTTTATTCCGAACTGTCTTAGTAGGTATAGAAAATTGCTCGGCAATCATGCCTTCCGAAAACAAAAAATAGTATTCCTTATCTTCATCCTGGTAAATCATGAATACATGATGCTGAACCAAATGTAATAGCTGACGAACTTCTTCCGGTAATGTTAGAAGCATATTTTAGTGCTTTGAGTATAAACAAAGTAGGTATATAATTGAATTATGACAGTATTTACGGCTAATCACTGAATTTTATTGAGTAAAAATTGTTGTATTATGCAATCATAAAACAAACAGTGGATAGTAAAGTGTATCAAATTGAAAAATCTGCTACAAGGCTTTGCATATAAAATACTCTAAATAGCATACTAAAATTGCCCTTCCGAACATTTAGAATGTCGAAAGGGCAATTTATTTAAAAGAATCAATGCAAATACTTTACAATTGCATTATCTTATAATCAAAAATGGCACAGTGATAGTTTTAGCACCAATAGTAAATAAAGCCATGTAATGACCACTTGAAGCAGATATGCTGCTTGATGAAGCATTCCAAGCAAAACTAAATTCACCGGCATTTGTAACACCAATTGTAGTTTGATACACTGAATTTCCCATTGCATCAAATATACGTACATTTACCGGCATAGGCGATGCGACTGAACCCGCAAACTTTACATTTCCCGAAGAAGGGTTAGGATATACTGAAACTCCAATATCCTTCCTATCAGATTCGTTAACACCTGTGGCAGGTATTCCTGTTCCTTCCATTTGAATTGTAAAATCACCTTCGTCAGTTTTTACCAACAATTCAGCTGTCCGATTACCAACTGCTGTTGGTAGAAACGTAACAGTTATCGACAGACAATCATTAGGTTTGAGAATAGTTGTACCGGGAGAAACCACAGAGAAATCACTCGGCACATCCTTGATTTGTACACTCGAAACAACTAAGTCGAAATCCCCTGTATTGCAAATCTTAATAGTAGTATCATGTGCTTTACCTACATCAGAAGTTCCTGCATTAGCTGTAAAAGTAGTAATTGTACCTGCGCATCCTTTTCCTTCTAATCCAATTTTAGGAGCAGTTGTAGAGGTATTGCTTGTAAATTCCAGAAAAGCTTTTTTTGCAGTTCTACTTGATGAAGTGAAGCGAATCTTAATGGAATGTTTTTCATTTGGAGCAAGTGTAAAGGCTCCTCCTCCACTTACAATTGAAAAATCAGAAGCATCTGCACCACCGGTAATAGCTATATTCGAAATATTTAACGTCTGCCCTCCACCATTAAAGACAACATTCGAAAGAAGTGTATCATTTGCTACACCTACTTTATTGCAGCCAAAATCAATTGAAGAAATGCTCAGCGCAAGTGCAGGACCGGCTGGAGGTGAAGTTACTTTCAGTTTTGCAATTGAACTTTCGGATGAACCGCATTCGTTCTTAACGATACATTTATAATTTCCCGAATCAGATAATTTAAGACCGGCAATGGTGAGTGTTGCAAGAGTATCCCCATTTCGATTGATATTATTTTTTTGCCATTGATATTTAATGCCAGTCCCCGTAGCCGAGACACTCAAAGTCACATTTAAATTAGCCTGTATTGTTGTATCTCTCGGATTAGAAACAATAACAACTGCATCCCTGGTTTTCAATTGTACAACTGAACTGGTTGTACTTAAATTACAAGAATTGGTAATAACAACATCATATCCGCCTACTTCCGAAGCAGTTACAGATGAAATAATTAGATTGCTTCCGACAGCGTTATCTATATTTTTGCTGTTTTTACGCCATTGATATGTAGTGCCTTTACCGGTATTTTCAACTGAAAATTTAGCAGATGCTCCAAAACATACCGTAGTATCACGCGGTTGGGCAGTTATAGAAGGTGCATTAATAAATCGTAAGGAAATTGGGTTACTGATTTGAGGAGGTGGACATTTACCGTTTACCATCAAGATATATGTACCAGTATCTGCTGCAGTAACCGATGGAATTACAAGTGTTGGAGTAAATACTCCGGTTACAACGTTTCCATTCCTCTTCCATTGGTAAACATTTGCTCCTAAAACATTACAAGAAAGTGTAACTGAACTACCCTTACAAACAGCAGTATCATTTGATTGGGAAGTAATTGACGGCGGGGCGATTAATGTGAAACTTGCAGGATTACTTATCAGGGGTACGCACCCCGTAACGACAACATCATACGATCCTACATCAGCTTGCTGTGCTGCTGCAATTGAATAACTTGATGTAGTTGCACCTGTGATGTTGTTTCCATTTCGTCGCCATTGATACGTATATGGCTGATTGTCGGCAGTTACAGAAAAGGTTATAGGGCTTCCTACACAGGCAGAATCTGTTTTGGGGTGAGTAGTTATAATCGGAGTGGAAAGTATTGAAAAATTAGCATCTGAAGTATCTCTGATCTGAGAATTTGTTGCATCAGAAATCCTTACTTTGTATGTAGAGCTCGATAACTGATTTGGAAGAACAGTCCAATTATAAAAATAATTTGCAGCTGGAATAGAAGATCCTATCGTTTGCCAATCAACTCCATTTGAGGATAATTCAATATTAATATTTCCCGGAACAAAAATTGAATTCCAGGCAATCAATAAATTCCCACCTCTACAAATGACTTCACTTCCATTTGGGTTGGTAAGAGTAACATGTGGATTAGATACCACTACAGGAATAGCGTTCATTATTGTCCATGCATCTCCCGTTGTCCAAAAATCATTATTTACAGCAGCAGCAGATCCTTCAAGTGAAAATGTACCTTCGGAATTTGGAGCAGTCCATGAGAAATTACAGCGAATTTCACCATTACTCATATTCAAGATTGAAGATTGAACAACTTCACTACTTAATACTTTAAGCCCTGTCCCTGCTGTTAGTGTCCCTATATTTTCGTTGTGACTATCTTTAACAGCTATATCAATACCTGCTCTCGAAAAAGTAGGATGCGCTATAATTGCTGTAAACGATCTGGTTTCCCCGGGTTGCATATAGATTGTAGCCGGTGCGTTCTCAATCTGC
>JACPWH010000209.1 GCA_016197185.1 Ignavibacteriota bacterium | reverse complement strand
ATACTCAGGAAGAGCGTTTGATTACACCTGCAGATTTGCTTTTTGAAAACGACAGTCGTACACGATCAAATTACTCAGGTTCGATTTCCAAAATTAATAATTTTCAACTTCGTGCTCTCGGCAGATTGAGCTATGACTTGCCCCTTAATGCAAATGAAACTGTGATTACCTCGCCTGAAATATCATATTCTCTAGGATTGATGGATGCAATTCAAACAGATAAATGGAAGATTAACTCTCTGCACATAGGTCTTGCCCTCAAGTATGCATGGTATAAATATCCGGAACTTATCGAGCCAACCTTAGACAAACCATTTCTTCCCGAGCCGGAAGCTCCCGAACTTACATTAAAACGAATCGTCATTAGCGGTTCAGCTCATGGTGTATTTATTGATTCTGATGGCAATCCTGCAAAAGCACAAATTTTGGATATTAAAAATATTACTTCAACCAATGTAGCAGCATTAGTCAATTATATATTTTTTGAAGATTCAAGTGCAGTTATACCTCCGCGTTACACATTGTTAAATCGCGGTGAAGTAGAAAATTTTCATTTGAAGGACCTTGAGGGTACAGGAACTCTTCCGATTTATTATAATATTCTGAATGTTATAGGAAATCGAATGCAGATATATCCTGATGCAAGTATTACATTGACAGGTTGTTTATCGGGAGGTGACACTGAAAAGGACAATCCACAACTCAGTAAAAACAGGGTTGATGCCGTGAAAGGTTATTTGACTGATACATGGGGAATTGACCCAAAGCGTATTGCAGCTAAACATCGCGGAACTCCTGAAGTTCCCTCCAATGTTAAGAATGAAGATGGTCTTGCAGAAAACCGCAGGGTAGAAATTACATCAAAAACATGGGAAATTCTTGATGTACTTTCTTTCAATGATACTGTTCGTCAATTTTCAGCACCCGTAATTGCTCTTAGTGCAGAAGTAAAAGCCGAATTAGGGATTGACAAATGGGTTATTTCCGCATCACAAGATAAGAAAATGCTAAAACAATTTAAAGGTGTATCAGATATTCCTTCGGAGAAATTTTTGTGGGATTTGGTTAAGGAACCACAATCAACTCCAAAAATGAATGAGCCGATTTCTCTTGCAGTTGAAGTTACCGATAGAGAAGGTAATAAATCCATTGTCAAGGGTGAACCTATAAAAATAAAGCAGTTCTACGACCAAAAAGAACGAATCGAAACATTCAGTTTAATTATTTTCGGGTTCAATATGAGCTCTGTAAATGAATCGAATCAAAGAATCCTGGAAATGATAAAAGGGCGGATTACGCCAAAATCAATTGTGACAGTAACAGGGTTTACTGATCGAACCGGAGCTGCGGATTATAACCAAAAACTCTCTGACCGCCGAGCCAAAGAAATCGGGAAAATGCTTAAAGTACAGGAAGATAAATCCGAGGGTAAAGGTGGAAGTGAATTGCTGTATGATAACGACTTGCCGGAAGGTAGATTCTATTGCCGTACTGTGAGAGTTACAGTTGAAACACCGATTGAATAAAGGAGCAATTTAAAGTTCTTTTTTCTGTTACGCTTTTCTGGTTTTGGCTTCAAAAAAGTCTTGAGCTAAAAAATTGTACAACTTATTTTTGTAATATATTTAATATTTCTCACCCTTCCATTCATGAAAGCAATGATGGCAAACAAATTTTTCGCTTGGGAACAATAAAGGTAACCCGAAAAGTAACCATGTAAATGCTGTTGCTCGTTTGTCTTGAACAAATTCTATTCTATTACTTCCACATTCGGGGCAAATACCCCAATCATTTTCTGAGGGTTCCAATTCAAATTCATTTGCATTTACAAGTGCCAATATTTCCTTTGCTGCGGCAACATCATGATTCTCAACTTTGATTCTCACACCGCCCACAGCATTTGAATATAGCCAATTCATTGCAATCAAGTTTCCATTTACTATAACAGTATGTATCCCTTCACTTTCGAGGCGGGCTTTTGCAAAGTCAGCCTCGAAAATAGTGCTGAATGTGGCAACTGTTGTGAGTTCTGATTTCATTACTGTGAAAAACTAATAAAAATTGTATTGCTTCTTGTCGTAAAATCAGGAAAGCTCAATAATCCTCTCACATAATTCGCCAAAATCAATTCCTGCTGCTGCCGCTGCCATAGGTACCAAACTTGTAGCAGAAAAACCCGGTATTGTATTTACTTCCAGACAAAAAGGAACATTATCTTCGTCCAATCTGAAATCTACACGGCTGTATGCCGTACACCCTAATATTTTGTGAGCAGTTATTGCGAGATTAGAGACAAATTCCGCAACATCTTCGGGTATATCTGCAGGACAAATATAACTCGTTTTACCTTTAGTATATTTATGCTCATAATCATAGAACCCACCTTCGGGGACAATTTCAATAATAGGTAATGCCTCATCTCCTAAAACTGCAACCGTCAATTCCCTTCCCTCAATGAACTGTTCAACGAGTACACTCCTGCTGAACTGTCCTGCAAAAAGTACAGCTTGGTGGAATGCCTCCAGGTCATTATGCACTATGGTAAGACCTACTGTAGAGCCTTGATCATTAGGTTTTACAACTATACTACCGCGTAATTCCTCCATTGCTTCTTTCAAATGTGCAAGATTATCATAGTCATTCGGGTGGATGAGGGTCCAAGCAGGTGTTTGAATCCCAGCAGCAGAGAACATCACTTTCGAGGCATTTTTGTCCATTGCCAGTGCACTTGCAAGTACTTTACTTCCAGTATAGGGCACTCCCCGTGCTTCCAAAAGTGCTTGCATGATGCCGTCTTCACCATTATTACCATGCAAAACCGAAAACACAATGTCAACCTTATCGAATGCCATACAATTCATACTGTTTATAAGCTCTCGTTTACTAACGGACAGAGCCGAATCACTCACTTTTTCAGATGCCGATACGTTAAGTATATGCTCTGTTACGAGTGCATCTGTTCCACGCGACGGGTCGAGCATAACCACAGAATGACCACGATCAATAAGTGCATTTGCCACTGCTTTTCCACCTACAATTGATACATTTCTCTCAGGTGAAATACCGCCAAGTAGTACCGCAATATTCATTTTTTACCTTGTATTATATTAATTTTAAAAATAATGTATTCAAAATTCGGGAATTGAAAACACTCTACAAAGGAATTTCATTTTGAAACTCGCAGAGATGAAAGATTTAACTCGAAAACCTGAAAATTCCGTATTTTGCAAACATATTCTCAAAAAACCGTTTATACTAAATTATTCTCGCTCGCTCAATGACTAATAAAACCGAACAATTAGCCAAATTAAGAAAAGAAGCTCTGCTTGGCGGAGGCACAAAACGAATCGAAGATCAACATAAAAAAGGAAAATTAACTGCTCGTGAGCGTCTTGAACTATTGCTTGATGAGGGAAGTTTCGAAGAACTTGATATGTTCGCGCGGCACCGTTCCACACAATTTGGACTTGAAAAACAACGCCCACTCGGTGATGGAGTTGTTACAGGAACAGGTACAATTAACGGTCGAACTGTGTGTGTATTCTCACAAGATTTTACAGTGTTCGGAGGTTCGCTTTCGGAGGTTCATGCTGAGAAAATCTGTAAGATTATGGATTTGGCTATGAAGATCGGTGCTCCGGTTATTGGGCTGAATGATTCAGGTGGTGCACGTATTCAGGAAGGTGTGGTTTCACTTGGCGGGTATGCTGATATTTTTCTACGAAATACAATGGCAAGCGGTGTTATACCTCAAATTTCAGTCATACTCGGACCTTGTGCGGGTGGAGCCGTTTACTCTCCAGCAATTACAGATTTTGTGTTTATGGTTAAAAACACATCATATATGTTTGTAACCGGACCGAGTGTTGTGAAAACAGTTACTCACGAAGAAGTTAGTTTCGAGGAACTTGGCGGTGCTGATACTCATGCTTCCAAATCAGGTGTCGCCCATTTTGCCTGTGAAAATGAAATTGAATGTTTGCAACAGGTTCGTAAATTGGTGAATTTCTTGCCGTCGAGTAACCGTTCTATATCTCCTTTGCTGCCAACCGCTGATTCTCCTCACAGACTATGTCCGCGTTTGGATGCTTTAATTCCGGCTAATTCCAATAAACCCTATGATATGAAGGAATTCATACGTGAAGTGATTGATGAAAGTGATTTTTTGGAAGTTCATGCTGATTATGCACTTAATATAATTGTCGGATTCGCTACATTGGATGGTAAGACAATAGGCATTGTTGCCAACCAACCGAATGCAATGGCAGGAGTCCTCGATATTAATTCAGCTATAAAGGGTGCTCGTTTTGTACGCTTTTGCGATGCATTCAATATTCCGCTTGTAGTCTTTGAAGACGTACCGGGATTCTTACCCGGCACTGATCAAGAATGGCGGGGTATTATTCGTCACGGAGCAAAATTGCTTTATGCCTTTTGTGAGGCAACTGTTCCGAAAGTTACTGTCATAACCCGTAAAGCGTATGGAGGAGCGTATGATGTGATGAATTCAAAACATATACGAGGAGATTTCAATTTTGCACTTCCATCGGCAGAAATTGCAGTTATGGGTGCCAAGGGTGCTGTTGAAATATTGTTTAGGAAGGAAATAAGCGAAGCTGAAGATAAAGTTACGAGAGCAGCAGAATTGGAAGCCGATTACAACGAAACTTTTGCGAATCCTTATGAGGCTGCTGAAAGAGGATATATTGATGATGTGATATTACCGCATGATACACGTAAAAAACTGATTCATTCCCTTAAAATCCTTGAAACGAAGAAAGATTCCAATCCTTGGAAAAAACATGGGAATATACCATTGTAGGACTTTAAGATTCAGATAATAAAAAATGGTAAAAATCGGATGCTTCAATTACCCTCAGCATGACTTGTTTGTTACTTAATAGAATTAAATATTTATGTCACATTGAGTATGGTTGAAGAGCTCAATTTCTTGCCATTTATTAACAGTTCATAAGTAGAACAATCACAACTTTCTACTTAGGAGTTCTTTGGGCAAGCAAGAAAATAATATTCTTCATTAGAAGTAAAATAACGCATAAACTCTTCTTTAGTCAATGGTTTTCCTTGATTGAGCCATGTTTTCAATGTGAAGATGTTCATCGAGAATTCGTTTGTAAGAAATCCAAATATATCCTCAGCTGTCGTACCGTAAAAATCGCTGGCACCTAAACCACTCTCGAATAGAATAATGGGCTTTGATTCGTTAATAATCCTCTCTGCACCTTTTAATACACCAAACTCACCGCCCTCTACATCAATCTTGATAAAGTGAATGGGTATATCTTGTGGGATACAATCGTCCAAACGCATCATTTCTACTGTAATCTCCTCAATGTCCGGATTTTCCACTACATACGTTCTCTTGTTGATTCCGCTATAAGCCGGAGCATTTTTTACATAGTTAAAAGTAGTAGTTCCTTTTTTATCGGATAAGGCATACGGAAGAATAGCGGCAGATTTAGAATATTTATACTGTAATTGCTTAAACAAAGAGGGGATTGGTTCAAATGCAAAGTGTTTGCCATTTGGAGCTGATTTAAGAATATGATTGAGCATTTCACCCTTGTGACAGCCCACGTCAATGCAGTTTGATGTTGGAGTAATCACCTTTCTCATTATCTTTTTTGTCAGGCGATCATATTCTAAACTCTTATTCAAGTCGAGATGAAGTATATTTAATATTGATCGGAGAGTATCTCTAATATCCATTTTCCAGTCTATACGTTATCAAAAAGCAAAACCGAAACTACAATTGATGTAGTGCATCAGATTCTTGGAAAAGAGTAAGGTTGTTCAGATTTTATTTCATGTATATTAATAATTAAAGTAATATACTTACATAAATAAACCCTTCTGAAAATCACATGCTCCACTTTCATTTTTTTTGCAATCATCTTGTAAAATCATCCAATTGTTCAATAGTCATAATAGCTGTTTTCAATTGATAGTAACAGGAGAAATTACCCTTATTGAGGACTTACGAGATGCTATCAATTTACGTATTTCTTTGGGAATACCCAATTTTTTTCGAATGATTCTACAAAGTCTTACATTTAGACATGGTTTTTTAAAAGAAGAAGATGCCATACCTTATGCTCAATAAAGATAAAATCTTCAGATAAAAAAAGCCCTTAATTCGAGGGCTTCTGTTTAAAGAAAAGTTCTGATAAAGGTTTGTTATGAACCTTAGTAATTCACCCAGTGACTTTGAGATGTATTCATACTCCAGACAGGAAAATCAACAGGATCACTTACAATCGGTTCAGGTACATCTGTATCTTCTGCTTGTCCCCAGCTTTGCGTTGATGTATTATAAGTTGTGTAACCTTCCCATCCCCACTGCATAACTTTAAGAGGAACCCAAATTCCTCCAACTACATCCGGGCAAAACATAATATACATTCTATAGGTTTCAGGGATATGGGGAGACACATCACCGTTGCCAATAAACATTGCACGAATTAGATTTGAATCTAATTCTGCCCCAGGACCGTCATTAACTTCGTAGTTGATATTAGTTCCATTATTAGTTAATTGCACCACATGATTTTGATAGAATACAGTGTTTGTCATCCCTGTATCCAAGATATAAGTACCATTTGTATCATATCTATAATTCATACTATTATCTGCCGTACAAAATCTCTGATTACATGCAAGTTGGATACCTGCTATATATCCATCTACGCTCTGCTGTCCGGCAATGATGCCATTCATATAAATACCGTCTATTTGAAAGTCATTCATACTATAAGCGAATCTAATCATTCTGGTGTGATGATAAAGACCCACCCCTACAATACCTGTCCATGCATTGAAATCTCGTACCAAAGGTGAAGTCACTACAAAAGTATTGCTTACCTGACCGATTCCATAAGCGGTTGAGATTGTACAAGTAACAATATATGTTCCGGGACGCCACCAGCAGAATTGAATGGGATTTTGTGTTAAATCCCATTGAGTAAGAAATGTCGGTTGCCCGAGAGCTGTTGTAGTTGTGTAATTTTTAACTGTATTTTGAATACCCTGTATCTGCCAAGCTACTTGAAGTATGGGTACATTGCTTTTTGCAGTATGCAGGCAAACTTGTCCGATTACAGACGTGTATTGAACTTCTGAATGATTATTTGTGTTGGTATGTTCAGTGTGAAGTGCCGGTTTCGCATTGCTAACCTCTACCCAAATTTTTACATTACTTGGAAGGGCTTGAAGATGTTTAAGAGATGGTTGGGAGTGCATTGTATGTGTATTGATTTGTTAAAGTAAGTAATACAAGTACCCGATTAAACTAGTTTAGAGCATCGCCGGTATTACCGAGTTTACTTGCAGGGGGAGTAAGCCAGGAATACATTGACAATTAAACTGTGCGAATTCAAAAACGGATACTTATATTATTGAATTAGTTAGATGACTTTACGGATCATTGAGGTGTATGCTACTGCATTCACTCCAATTGGCAATGGAAGAAAGTTGAAATTACAAGCAGAAATTCATATACATTTTAATATGTTACTTATCCAAAGTTAAAGCTATTTTAGAGAATATGAAAACGTAACGCACGATTTCAACGCACGATTTCAACGCACGATTTCAACGCACGATTTCAACACTCTGTTTAGCTGCTCAGTTTGCACCTATCGTATGTAAACTAATATTGATTTACTTGAAAGATTGACAAAAAAATCAAGGAAGGTAATTTTGATGAGAAGAATAAGAAAGGAATGGCTTTGGTTTTTTTTTTAATTGCAGGCGTAAATCAACAGGTTGTATCTCAGAAATGTCTATCCTTTAAATAAAATTACAATGAAATAGCTGACTACGTTTTCCGCATAAGTTAATACAAAAAAACGCAACCAATTGTTAAATCAGGTTGCGTTTTATCATTGTACAGAAGGTGGGAGTCGAACCCACACGGGTGTTGAGCCCACTGGATTTTGAGTCCAGCGCGTCTGCCGGTTCCGCCACTTCTGCATTTTTGAACTGCGAATATACTACCAATTTTTTAATACGCCAAAGGAATATTTCGATAGTTCAACTATTGCTTCGTCTGCAAGGTAGAATGAGCCTACTATAACAGTTGGCTTATCGGATACAATTGCTTCTTGCACTGCCATTGCAACTGAATCAATTACCGTTATATTTTGTATCCCGATAGTTTGAGCTTTCTCTGCAAGCTCTCCGGCTGAAAGTGCCCGTTCATAAACTGGAGAGGTTGCATAAAGATGACAGGTAATCGGTTCTAAGATTGAGAGCATTTCCTCCACATTTTTATCTGCCATTACTCCAAAAACTATATTCCATTGTACATCCTTATAACCGCAAAGCGAGAGTGTTTCTACAAGTTTTCTAAGTCCTGCCGGATTATGTCCAACATCTATCACAAGAGGCGGTTCATCTCTTATAAGTTGAATTCTTGCTGTCAAACCGGATAATTCTCCAATATTCGCTAATCCACGTCTGATGGAAAGTTTATCAGTAGGGAATTCTTCGTTGATTACATCTAATGCTGCAATTGCAGCAAGAATATTGTTTATTTGATGATTACCTGCAACAGAGCATTTGAGGTTTTCTATTAGTCGGGTTGGTGTTTGGATATTTGCTTCCATTGAAAAATTCTTAAAATCCTTTTTATTACTAAAATCATTTTATTACTGATCATTAAAATACATTAAAAAAATATTTTAAATTATTTTTTTGAAATTTCTTTAGAATAAGCTTATTGGGCCACCAACCAACCTTTAAAAATATGTATATGTT
>JACPWH010000136.1 GCA_016197185.1 Ignavibacteriota bacterium | reverse complement strand
GAATGCTGTAGTTTGTCAAAAAACCAATTGCATTGCTCATCTCCAAGAATTGTTCGGTTTGAGCTTTTCCAAACTGAAGTGTCAATTACTCTTTGATGTGCAGTGTCAATCGTTCCAAGTTGTTTATCCCTTCCTTCCAATCGAGTGTCTAACAATATTAGATCCAACAGATTTCCATAAGAAATTTTACGATAAATTTTATTTGAATTACTTTGTGGTCGGATAGGCATCCATTCAAAATATGCTTGTTGAGACGAGTATTTTCTATCATTCCAACTCCCTTCTTTTGTACTGTCATGATTGTCTGCACCGTCTTTATACGAATCATTTGCAGATTCATGGTCGTCCCAGATGGGAATAAAAGGATGCTGCTGGTGAGCTCGTCGTAGATCGGGGTCAAGTTTGTAAAATGAATGGCGAATTCTATAATCGGTCAACGATATTGCTTCATTTTTGGGCCTGTGCCCTCTACCTACTTCTTTAGAGTATCCGTACTCACCTTCAGCGTATTCATAAATATAATCTCCCAAATGGATAATTGCGTCCAAATCCTTACGTTCGGCAATTCTACCGTAAGCATTAAAAAAACCCTGTTGATAATTTGAACATGAAACAACTGCGAACCGAAGGTGTTCAACACTTCCTATAGGAGCAGTACGGGTTCGACCTGTAAGCGATTTTCTACCAAATGCCTCAAAACCATAAAAATAGGTGGTTGCTGCCTTCAGACCTATTGCATCTACTTTAACAGTGTAATCTTTTGACTCGTCTGTTGTAGTATTTCCAGAAAGGACAACATTTCTCAGAAGCGTGTCAGTTGCAATTTTCCACTTTACTTCTATAACTCCGTCCGTTTCGGGTGTAACACGAGTCCAAAGAATAACACGGTCATCAAGCGGATCGCCTGACGCAACACCATGATAGAATGGCTTGAGTTTACTATCGAAATTCATTGATACGTGTTCTACTTTAGCAAATGGACGGGTATATGTAACAACATTTTGCTCATTTACTTTCGGTATATCAACCTCTATTTCTTGCGAAAACGACCGGGGAGCATTTTGCCCCATCGTTGTAAACCCATTTGAAAGGACACTGAATAACATGGTCAACCAAAAGGTAAGTAACCGAAACATGAATTTTCTCCTCTTAATGAAAAAGAATTCTACACTATATTTCGGATACGAATATACTCCATTAGTTTTACTGAGGTTAAACGGCAATGTTATTTAGCTGTATGTTCATTTTATCTCTTGATTACATTAGATTTTTGCCCAACATTACAAACCAATGTAAGATATTATTGAATAATTCTCCATTTGCATTTATTCAACGATGAGGAGATTTTCTAACCCCTTTACAGAAACATTGACTATTGTTAAATTATTGTCTTAATCTTTAAATATAACTGCTACTTTCGCGATTATCCGTAATTTTGCCTTTATCTATTAAACCCTTATCCATTTTGAAATTTCTCTTTATGCCCAAAACACGATTTTTTCCTCAACTGCTTACAGTGATTGTAATTTTTCTTTCATTAACAGCATCCCTCTATTCGCAAGAATCTGCAATCCGATATCAAACAACAGGTATCATTGATGGAATGATAGGCGGGCTGTTTTTTATAAATAATGTTGAAATATATTCAGACGGTACTGCTGAATACTTTGATATTTCCGGGAATGCAATTACTGAGAGTGATTTCAAAGCAGGAATGATTGTAAATGCAATTTTCGATCAATACATTGATACCACTTTTGGAGACGAAAGAAATCTTCTTGTAAAATTAACTCAAATTGAAACCGGTAATCTTACTCGGAGTTATGAAGGGATTATTACTGAATTGGAATCACACGTTATGGTTCTTGATGATACTTTTAGTGTAGGAATTTCTGATGCTAAATTTTTCAATGAAAGTAAGGAAATCAAATGGAGTGATCTTGAAACAGGAACTCTTGTAAGAGCAGCAGGAATACGTACTACGTCAGGTCTCAGAGCGGATCAAGTTGATTTTATTTCCGATGGAACCGGGCATATATTTACCTTTACAGATTATATAACTGCAATCAACCCCGATTCAATGACTGTCACCGTAGGAGACAAAAGACTTGACCTTCCGGCTGATGTTCGAATAACACTTGGAAAGACACGATGGATTCCACAATCTGCTCTTCAACTTGATTTATTAATTTCAGCAAAAGCTACCAAACTTGGAAAGAACTACTACAGAATTGACAGTTTATTCCTTGGGCAATTGCTTGGATTGGAACTTATTCAAGAAATACATGATGATTATCTTGTTGCCGAAGATTTCAAATTCCCAATTATTCCTCAAGCAAAAGTATTTAGCTCTGACGGTAGTGTGAGTTCACTATCTGAAATTACCCCCGGATCGTTCTGTGCATTATATTCAATGAAACCTGACTTTGCCGACCCAAATTCATATTACCGTATTGGTGTTATTGTAATCGAAAAAGCAGATTTCAAGTTTATACTTCGCGGAACAGTTGATGAAAAACATGACAGTACATTAGTTGTTCATGGATTCAAAATAACGACAAATGACGGCACTCAAGTTTATAAAGGAGTATTAGAAATACCATCATCGTTCAGTGCAATTAACGAGGGAAACTATGTTGAAATGATTGTTCAAAGAATATTCCAAGATGGTCAGTTTATAGCACTGGAAATAAAAGTTTCAGACGATATCAGCGAAACTAAGTTTGAATATGGCGGTGTCGTTGATTCTGTGAACTTTGCAGGAGGCTCGTTAGTAATTAGTGGAATTCAAATCGAAACAACCCCTCAAACTCTTATTGTCGATAAAAATGACAATAAAATTTCATTAGATGAAATCCAACCCAAGTTCTTTGCGTTTGTTGCAGGGAGCACACTCGAAGATGGTAGAAACATTGCTCAGACTATACGTATTATCAATGATGCATTTCTTGAATATGATGCATCAGGACCAGTTACGGCAAAAGACAATGAGAGTGTATCTATAGGTTCACTGAGACTTATGTTGACAAGTGAAACAAGTTATTCAAATATCAAATCTATTGATGAAATAAAAGTCGGAGATTTTATCAGGGTAATGTATTATTACCTCCCTGATAAATCTGTAAAAGCAATTTGGATAGAACTCTCAGACGAAACAAGTGCTCCTGTTCATCAAATGGGAAGAATTGATTCGATCCTCACAGATGGATTTATTTCATCAGGTTTACGTTTCAGGGTAAATGACAGTACAGAATTCTCAGATGAACATGGTAATCCTATCAATTTTACAGACCTCAAGCAAAACGCTTCTGTGATTGTAGAGGGTGATTGGAACTTCGGCTCTGATATTGTAGCTCTCTATGTAATGCAACGCCAAGTAGTATTTCTACGTGCAGTTTTCCGTTCAGCTACGGCAACTACTGCTCTTATCGGTAATCAAAACTATGTAATTGACAGTTCCACAGCAATTATTGATATCGACGGTAAATCAATCAAATTATCTGATTTATTGCCCGGAAGTGTAGTGGAAGTTACTGCCTCTACCGAAGTGAATGGTGTGAAAACAGCACAGCGTATCCAAGTTCAAAAACGAGGTACTGCCAGTGGCATTGCTGAAGAGTTTACAAAGCAAACATGTATTGAAATATTACCTAATCCTGTTTCTTCAACTGCAAAAATGAATTACAGACTTGAAAAACCCGGAAGAGTAATTATAACGATGACCGATATGAGCGGACAAAAAATTTCGACACTTTTTGACGGTGGTGCTTCATCAGGTACTCAGAATTTGGAATGGAATTGCTCTTCTCTTTCGAGCGGAACATATTTTATTACTTTGAGTGTGGGTGGAAAGAAAACGACTCATACATTCCAAGTGCTGAAGTAAAACACTTTTCATATCTATAGAAAAACTCTCATGCGAAATTGCATCGGGAGTTTTTTTATTTGAGTTGATTAAATTGCTATTATTAAAGCTATATACCACGAGTTCTTTCTAAGTTTTGTTTTACTTTATCATATCGTAATATTGATTAATTTACTTTAATTCTAATTTTTATTTCTTGGTCAGAATTAATTTTTCATGTAATTTGCAATGGAAATTATCATCTTTTTTTCCATTACGATTATAATTATGCCTGTTAAAGCAACATTTCTCAACGAAAAACTAGCTCATTATATTGAAGATAATTTTTCAGCTGAAGATGATTTTCTTGCAAATCTTTGCAGAGAAGCTGCCGCTAATGATATACCCGATATTTGTATTGGGGGCGCACAAGGTGCTTTTTTGCAGTTATTTTTACGGTCGATGAATGCGAAATATGTTCTTGAAATCGGTTCTCTCGCCGGATATTCTGCAATAACAATGGCAAGAGCTCTACCTGAAGACGGTAAGGTAATCTGTTTGGAGTTAAGCGAAAAATTCTGCGACTTCATCCGTAAAAAAGCAGATGAGGCTGGATTGGCGCATAAAATTGAAGTGCATCAAGGAAATGCCGTTTCTTTTCTGCAATCGTACAAACCCGATTTTAGTTTTGATTTCATATTTATTGACGCTGACAAACCTAACTATATAAAATACTTTGAATTAACACTTCCATTGCTTAGGTCCGGCGGTGTTATAGCGGGTGACAATGCTCTCGCTTGGGGGTATGTAGCTGACAAAGATTCTACTTATGAACCATTGAACGTTACCGGTATTCAAAATTTCAACAAAGCAATTGCAACTCATAAAGAGTTAACCACTTGCATGATTCCAGTTGGAGACGGTATGGTGATGGGATTAAAGCATTAATGTAAAAACGTTTGAGGGAATTAGATTACTCATGAGATTTAGCAACAACATAGAAACAAAAAAACACTATACGACCAAAAGAACATCATATTTCACTAACCGTCAATATTGACTATATCATTACTCAACAGTAAATATTCTCTATGACATCACTATTATTACTCCGGTAGTAACAGCACTATAATCACTATATATTTCGTTCAAAGATTAACTTCTGATTACAAGTAAAATTCATCATTGCACTTTCATGTCAATAATTTCATATTTTCATATAATTAAAAGGTTTGCACTCAATTCAATTTCAGCAACCTATTATTTAAATTCACTGTAATCTTAATAGAATTCACTAAATGTTAAACCTTTAATTTCACTAAAACTGAGAAGGTTTAATTCATTTAACAAAGAATCTTTAGATAAATTATTTTATTATTCTTATCTGTTTTTGATAAGGAATTATTTCTTATTGCCTTAATATTAAAAAGAACAAAAAAATGAAAAGTATGTTATTAGGCTGACTCTCCTAATCAAAAAAAATAATTGTAACATTTGTCAGTATCGTTGCATTATTTGAGAATGAAAGAGATAATATCACTGCATCATCCATGAAAATATTTTTCAACATAACGTAAGGAATGCGCAATATCATTGTCTTTTTCTTTAATTAAGGAGCATCAAAACCCAATCGCCAAAAAATTTCTATTTATATAATCAGTTCACTTTTATACACCTTTATAAGGAGTCATCGATATGAGATATTTCTCAAAGTTTTTTGCTGTGCTTGCAGTACTGGTATTAGCCGGATACTGTACGCAATCTGTTCATGCACAGATTAATATTTTTCCGACGTATAGCGAGGATTTTGAACGTGGAGACGGTGGTTGGGCTCCAACCGGAACCAACTCTTCATGGGAGTTAGGCTACCCGCAAAAAAGTTCAATTGTTACTGCAGCAAATGGCTCGAACAACAGTTGGGTAACAAGTTTGAATAATACATATAATTCAGGTGAATACTCCTATCTTGAGTCACCGACATTTGATATGTCTTGTTTCTCACGTGATCCATATTTAGGTTTTTACCACACATATTTTCTAGAAGACAACTATGATTTCTATTGGGTTGAGGTTTCAATAGACGGTGGAGCTTGGCAAAAACTTGGTCGTACAGGAGAAGAAACCGGCTGGTATCAAAACTGGTGGGATGACGGACAAGGTCAAGATATTGAAGTTTGGGGTGGTAATGGTCAATATAATTCAGATTGGGAATATGCGGAACATACACTTACAGGTGTAGCCGGAAGCAGCAATGTCCGTATTCGATTTGTTATGCATGCAGATGGTTCTGTTGAGTATGACGGTATAGGTGTTGATGACATTCAAATATATTTACCAAATGCTGAAATCGGTACTCCAACATTAGCTTCTCCCGGTAACAATTCAACTAATACCTCCTTAACTCCTACATTAACATGGCAGTCCGTAGGTTGTGCTACAAGCTATACTTTACAGGTTTCTTCTGATGCTTCATTTACTTCTATAGTATATGATAACACAGTTGCTGATGTTACGTCCGATGTAGGTGTATTGAGTTATAGCACAACCTATTATTGGAGAGTGCAAGCAATAGGCACAATATCAAATAGCCAGTGGTCAACTGTGTTTAATTTTACCACTGCCCCTCCGCCACCACCTGCTCCGACTCTCGCAACCCCTTTAAACTCAGCAACGGCAGTACCTATTGATAATTCCACAATAATTTGGAATAATGCACTGGGTGCTTCGCTTTATCATGCTCAACTTTCAACTGACAATACATTTTCAACAACTCTTATAGATGAAAGCACCGGTGCAAATTTTGTTCTAATGCCTACATTAGAACATTTCACTACATATTACTGGCGTGTAGAATCTTCTAATACTAGCGGTCCAAGTCCCTGGTCAGAAACATGGAGTTTCCGTACAGTACTTGCTCCAACAATACTCATATCACCTTCTAACGGAGAAACCTCCATTACAAATCCGGCAACATTGAATTGGAAACCAATAGCAGGAATTGATCATTATTGGATACAAGTTGCTACGGATGTTGATTTTACTGCGATTGCAAACGAAAATAACAATGCACCTTTAGCCACTTACCAAGCAAGCAGTTTATTAAATAATACAAAATACTTTTGGAGAGTAAAACTTGTTACAGCTGATGGAGAGACAAGTGATTGGTCAGATGTTCGCAGTTTTACCACAATCATTGCGACACCTCAGGTTTCTTTACCCCTTGATGGTAAATTAGACTTGCCAACCACGGTCAATTTCCAATGGAATACTGTTCAAGGTGATGTACAATATAATTTACAAGTCTCAACAGACGGTACATTTAACAGTGCAATCATAGTTGACAAAACGAATCCTACAGTGTCGCAAAACATTACAGATTTAGTCGGTAATACTATTTATTATTGGCGTGTACGTGCTGTAAGCACAACTTCAGGCAATAGCGGTTGGTCGGGAGTTCGTACATTCACAACTATTGTAGGTCCTACTGTTGGTGAATTGCCAGCAGATAAAGCAAAAGGATTGTCAATCCCTGTTAGCCTTTCCTGGGCATCTTCCGGTCCAAAAGTAGTTTATCAAGTTCAAATTTCAACAGATGAGTCATTTACAAACATTATAAACGATCAGGATAAAATCAGTGGTGTTTCAAATGATTTTGGTTTGTACGAAGGAATCGTTAATAATACTACATATTATTGGCATGTTCGTCCGATCAGCAATTCAGGTACACTTGTTAATTGGTCTCCAACTCTCAGCTTTAAAACTGTGATTTCAAGTGCTGTTCTTGTTGCTCCTGCTAATAATTCCGGGAATCAATCGTTAGAAAATACAAAATTGACATGGAATCCTGTTCAAGATGCTATCTCCTATCATATACAGTTCTCAACAGACAGAACATTCACAACTACCATAGTAGATTCAGTAAATGTTATCGGTAATCAGTATTCTACCCCCAATTTGGCAATGAATAGTGAGTATTACTGGAGAGTACAAGCAAATAGCATTGATAATGGAATAAGCAAATGGTCACAAACATTGAAATTCTCAACCGGGACCGCTTCAGCAGGAATTCCTGAGCTTGAATATCCGTTGAACAACGCTATAAACCAGCAACCGACATTTGAGTTTAAATGGAAACCTGCTGATAATGTAACATCATACCATTTTCAGCTATCTGAAGTTGCAACCTTTGCAAGTGTTCTTATAGATCAAAACTATTTGAGTACTCCGTCTTATTTGGTAGTAAGCGGCTTACAGCACAATAAAACATACTATTGGAGAGTTACTGGTAAAAATTTGACAGGTGAAGGTGATTGGTCAGAAACATGGAAATTTACGCTTGCTCCTGCAGTTCCCGGTTCTCCTTCTCTAATTACCCCAGTGGACAGAGCAGATAAGCAATTAATCGCTCTCACGTTAAAATGGGCAAACCCAACTCAAGGAAGTGCTGACAAATTTCGCATTCAAGTATCAACTTCACAAGATTTCAACTCAACAATTATCGACGAATCTGCAGTAGCAGCAAATGCTTACAGTGTTTTTGCTCTCAACTACAAAACAGTTTATTATTGGAGAGTAGCTGCTCTCAACGGTGGCGGAAGCAGCGAATGGTCTGAGGTATGGAGCTTTACTACAGAAGCATCAACAGGCGTAGATGAAGGCAATAATTCAATCGGATTTACACTTGAATCAGTTACTCCAAACCCAACACAAACTTCAGCAGTAGTGAAATTCAGTACATCAAGCACTGTACATAATTCATCAATGAAAATTTATTCAGCAACAGGTGCTGAAGTATTTTCAATAAATGAGCATGAACTTACTTCTGGTGAGCATACTTATAATTGGAATACTTCTGATATTCCTGCCGGTATTTACATTATTACATTAAATATTGACAATGTAGTTCGTGCTGCCACTGTTAGTGTAATAAAATAGCTTGTCAACTGACCCTATATAATAATGGACAAATTGCGGTGTCCATTTAGGAGTTCACCGTAAACCCTTGTTTTTCTCTTCTGAGATTGCAAGGGTTTTTTATTTTAAATTGATTTCACGGAAAAGCACTAAAAACCGGGTTTATTCGACATTGATAAAGTGTTAGAACTTAAACTTTCTCTACATTTTTAATTTTCCTCAAATCTATTTATGAAAAAAACGATGAGATTTCTTGCAATGATTACCATCCTTACAGGCTTTTGCACATTTTCAACCAAAGCCCAATTGTTTGATAAAATCAGTAAAGAAGCAACTAAAATACTTTCCGGCGGAAGTACAGGATTGACCCAGGATGATGCAGCAAAAGGAATTAAAGAAGCACTTATAAAAGGAGTAACGAAAGGAACAGATGTGGTATCAAAATTAGACGGATATTACAAGAACCCTGAAATTAAGATTCCATTTCCTCCTGAAGCAAAAAAGGCGGAATCAACTCTGAGATCAATTGGTTTGGGTAAGCAGGCTGATGATGCAATTCTATCAATGAATCGTGCAGCCGAAGATGCTGCCGTAGGTGCTAAAGATATATTTATAGATGCTGTAAAGCAAATGTCTATTCAAGATGCCCTTGCTATTATTAAGGGAGATACAAGTGCTGCTACTAATTTTTTGAAGCGTACAACAACAGCGAAGCTAACAGAAAAATTTACTCCGGTTATTAAAGCATCCTTAGAAAAAGTAGATGCAACAAAATACTGGTCTACAGCGATGAACGCATATAACAAGGTACCTTTTGTTCAAAAAATCAACCCTGACTTAACTGCGTTTGTCACACAAAAAGCTATGGAAGGTCTCTTTACAATGATTGCAAAAGAAGAAGGTTTAATACGGCGTGATCCGCTTGCCCGAACATCTGAGATTCTAAAGAAGGTTTTTGGCGGAAAATAGAACATAAAGAAACTTAAATAAAAAGCCACAATTCTGAAGTATTGTGGCTTTTTATTTTTAGGCTTATGTAAGAACCGGGACAAAAAACGATAAAATACAACTTATTTATTTGACAAGTAGTGGAACCATGAAAGGTTCAGTGTGATCTGGTTTGTCAGTCATATTGTGCCTGCAGACATACATATACTTACCTTTTTGAAATAAGTACGAATAAATTATTGTCAGTTATTTTTTGTCCTTTTACTTACTTCACTATATCTATCGAAAAATCTGCCCCTTCCAAACAACCTCTTTTTTTAATAAAGAAATTGGCATTATCAATTCTAAAACAATGAGAAACTCTACTGCCAGCAAAGCCCAACCGATTTGGCGTTTTCTTTTTAGAATTGTTAATACAGGTGCTATTACGGCAAAATCTCCAAATACCCTAATACCCAATATTACAGGCAAAAGCCAATAATCAGCATTTAAAATTGTTGCGACAATGCAAATCCATAATGAAGCTGAAAATGCTACAAAAACAACTGCTCTCCATCCTAAATCTACACCGCCACGAAGCCAACGATGATGTTGGAGTATATATTCCCCAAGTGTCTCACAAGGTAACGTTGTTACTACTGCTAACGTGCTGCATACATATCGTACCTTCCACCCTTTTGCAAAAATTGCCTGCAAAAGAGCCAAATCCTCAGTAACAGAAAAACGAATATCTGCATACCCCCCTACACTCTCAAAAGCAGAACGTCTGACCCCTAAATTATTACCATAACAACCTAACGGCTGACCTATTCCAACCCCTGCACTTGCCATTGTATGGTTCATAATCCATTCGACGGCTTGCATTTGCTCAAAAAATGTGTCAGCCTTGATAAGCGTATATGATGGTACAAGTCCTACTTTTGGATTGCTAAATTGATTAACCATTGTAGAAATCCATTCTTGCTCTACTGTGCAATCCGCATCAGTCATTAAGATAATCTCACCGCTGGAATTGTCAATTCCAGCCTGCAATGCACCGGGTTTTCCGCGTAAATTTATAACAGTTCTTGTTTCGGTAAGAGTGATAATTTTCAGATTGGTATAATCTGATTTAAGTGACTGCAGAACATTTGCAGTTAAATCCGTTGAGCGGTCATTAACCACTATAATTTCATATTTATCAATTGGAT